>DATJNS010000266.1:0-17894 GCA_035507915.1 Candidatus Sulfotelmatobacter sp. | reverse complement strand
GAGACGGTGATCAACTGGGGCCGCCACGCCGAGCTGTTCGCCTATGACTACGACAGCGAGGTGTTCCGTCTCGAGGAGCCCGACGAATAGACTCGGGCGGACGATTTGCGCCCTGATGGGTGCCGAGCACGAGCGAGGGCTCGCCCGCGATGGAGGATCGCCGATCTCGCCAAGGGCTTCGACCGGCTCAACGCCGAGCGCTGACGCGGGCGCGGACGTGATCACGGAGAGCTTCGTCCGCGTCTTCGTCGAGCCGGCCGCGTTCAAGGCGACGATCCGTGCCTACATGGCGGCGACCGGTGGGCACTGCTCGATGTACTTCCCGTTCCCCGAGCGCGGGCTCGAGCTCGCCGCGGTGTCGTCGCCGGCGGTGTCGTTCCTGATCATCGCGGGCGATGCGGCGGCGCTCGCGCCGTTCCGCGCGACCCAGGTGACGTTCCACGTCGGCGATCTCGATGAAGCGATCGGCGTCGCGGTGCAGGCCGGCGCGACGTTGCTCCAGCCGCGCACGGCGGTGCCGACCGGCGTCCAGGCCCGGCTGCGCTTCGCCGACGGCCTGACGGTCGAATATGTCGAGCATGACGAAGCGGCACGGCGCTTCTACACCGATCAGCCGCTCGATCTCGATTGAGCGGCGGCCGCGCTCACATCATCGGGTTGTCGTAATCGCCGCCGAGCACGTGCAGGCCGTAGTTCGAGAAGTTGACGTCGATATTGTGGTTGATGTGGGCGGCGATCGCGTGGGCGTCGCGCAGCGCGCGCTGCATCGGGCTCGTCTCGTAGAGCGCCCCGGCGCCGCTCATGGCGAAGATCTCCAGCACGGCCTCGGTGCACAGCCGCACGGCGAACGCGCCGTTGCGGCGATAGCGCAGCTTGGCCTCGAGCGACGGCGCGCCGCCGTCGCGCGCGATCCGCATGGCCTCCTTGCAGCATTCGCCCATCATGAGCTGCGCGGCCTCGAGCTTGGCGCCGGCATCGGCGGTGCGGATCTGCACGGCCTGGAAGCTCGCCATCGACTGCGCCGTATAGGTGGTCTTGCGCTTGCGCGTCGCGCCGATGAAGCCGTCGAGCGCGCTCAACGCGTTGCCGAGCGCGACGCCCCCGGTGCAGAACGGCGCGAGCGCGATCAGGGGCACGCGGAACAGCGCGCCCGGATGCAGCGCCGAGCCCGGATGGTCGCCGCCCTTGATGTCGTACATGCACAGCGCGCGGTGCTCGGGCACGAATAGATCCGTTGCGGCGACATCCTTGCTGCCGGTGCCACGCAGGCCCGCGGCGTACCAGTTGTCGATGATCTGGTAGTCGGCGCGCGGCACCAGGCACAGGCGGTGATCGACCGGCGGGCCGTCGTCGGCCTCGCGGATGGTCGCCGCCAGCATGCACCAGTCGCAATGATCGACGCCGCTCGCGTAGGGCCAGCGCCCGCTGATCACGTAACCGCCGTCGACGCGTTTGCCGCGCCCGGCCGGAAACGCGATCGATGCCGCCACCAAGGTGTCGGGCGACGGTCCCCAGACCTCGTCCTGGGCGCGCGCGTCCCAGAACGGGATCATGAAGTGGTGCGCGGCGATGTTGGCGACGTTCCACGCCGTCGAGGGGCAACCGCGCGCGAGCTCGGCCGGCAGGTCGACCATCGTGTCGAAGTCCATCTCCAGCCCGCCGACGCGCGACGACTGGAGGAACCGGAACAGGCCCGCGTCGTGCAGGTCCCGGACCGTCTCGTCGAGCATCCGGCGCGCCTCTTCGCAGCGCGGGGCGCGCTCGCGCAAGCCTGGCGCCAGCGCGCGGGCGCGGCCGAGCAGCTCGTCGCGCGAGATCTGCGGTCCGGTCTTGTCGGTCGGGGCGGGGGCGCCGTTCGGCGACATGGTCGTGCGCGGGCTCAGAAGCGGCTCATCGCCGGGATCATAAGCGCCGCGACGGCAAGGGCAATCGGGTGATCGGCACGGTCGAATTGACCGGCCGGGCCCATCAGGTTGAACGATCCCAGGGTGCGGCCGCCATAGCGCACGGGAACGTTTATGATCGCGGCGCAGCCGAGTCCGGCGATCAGCGCATGGTCGTCGAACACCGCGGCGATCTCGGCCGCGTTGCGGCCGACATGGATCTCGCCGCGGTCGATCACGCGCTCGCTCCAGCCGTTGGTCTTGCGGCGCTTGCGGCCGCCCAACGGATAGACGTCGGGCACGCTCGAGTAGACGCGCTCGCTCTCATCGCGCGCCGCGTCGTAGCGGTTGACCGTGAGGGCGGTGTGGCCGAACAGGCGCGCGAGCGCCGCGTCGGCGAGCGCCAGCTGGGCCTCGCGGCTCATCGGTTGGCGCAGCGCCGCGGCGAGACGCGTCAGCTCGGCGAGCGGATCGGCGGGCATGCGCCGTCAGATCCGCGCGGTGCTCGCCGTCGCGGCGGCGAACAGCTCGGTCGGTGTGATCGTGCGCTCGATCAGCCCCTGATCGCGCGAATAGCGGATCATCGCTTCGATCTCGCGCGCGTTCTCGGTCACGCCGTAGCGCCAGTAGTCGTCGCCCATCAACGCCTTGGTCGCCTCGAGCTCGGGCACCAGCCAGGGCAGGGTGGCGTGCAGATGGCCGATCTGCGCGAGCTCGGTCAGGCACAGGCGCTTGGCCTCGACGAACGCCTTGTAGACGCTGGCGGCGAGCCACGGGTGGCGCTCGACCAGAGAGCGCCGGACGCCGATCAGGTGCATGATCGGGAATAGTCGGGTCTTGCGGAAATAGGCGGTCTCGGCCGCGCGATAATCGGGGAAGAGGCGCGCGACGTTGGGCGCGCCCAGGGCGAAGCAGGACGGCGCGCGCGCCGCCACGATGCCGTCGAGCTCGCCCGCGGCCAGCAGACCCGAGAGGGTCGCGCCGGCCGGGATCGGCGCGAGCTCGATGCTCGGCGGCAGCGCGATCGGCGTGCGCTCGCGCCGGCCGGGCTGCTCCAGGCCGCCGTTGCGCCAGCGAATGTCGGACGCGGCCACGCCGTGCTCGTCGGCCAGGATGCCGCGCACCCACAGCGCTGCCGTCATCTGATACTCGGGCACGCCGATCGTTTTGCCTTTCAGGTCCTCCGGGCGCGCGATGCCGCGGTCGGTGCGGACATAGATCGCCGAGTGCCGGAACAGCCGCGACACGAAGGCGGGCAGGGCGACGTAGGGGCAGTCGCCGCGCGCGGTCTGGATCAACGTGCTCGAGAACGACAGCTCGGTGACGTCGAAATCCTGGGTCGAGAAGGCGCGGTGAAACAGCTCCTCGGGCTCGAGCGCGACCGCGACGACGTCGCAGCCTTCGACCGCGACGCGGCCGTCGAACAAGGCGGCGGTGCGGTCGTAGTTGCAGCAGGCGAGGCTGAGCGGAAGGCGGGCCATCGCCCACTCCTAGACGCTGGTGGGGCGTCGCGCAATGGCGAGCCGAGCGGTTCGCGGCATGGTTTGCGGCCGGATCCTTGATCCGTATAGTCGGATGCAGAGTCGAGGCGACGGAGCGCGCAAGCGATGGCGAGCATGAAACCGGGCGAACGGATGGCGTATTCGGCGATCGTCGATCGGCCGCCCCTGAAGCTGCCGGGCGGCGCGCGGCTGATCTTCTGGACCATCGTCAATCTGGAGGTCTGGGAGATCGAGCGCGCGATGGCGCGCCAGGTGATCCCGGCGCCGACCGGCGTGCCGCTGCTGCCCGACGTGCCGAACTGGAGCTGGCACGAGTACGGCATGCGGGTCGGCTTCTGGCGCTTCAAGGCGGCGCTCGAGCGCTTCGGCGTCGTGCCGACCGTGTCGATCAACGCCGGCGTGTGCGACGTCTATCCGCGCGTCGCCGAGGCGTGCCGCGACGGCGGCTGGGAGTTCATGGGCCACTCCTACGTGCAGGGGCCGATCCACAAGCTCGACGATCAGCGCGCGACGATCATGAAGTCGATGGACCGGCTCGAGGCGTTCACTGGCAAGCGACCGGTCGGCTGGCTGGGGCCGGGGCTCACCCAGACCTACGAGACCCCCGAGCTGCTCGCCGAAGCCGGCGTGAAATACATCGGCGACTATGTCTACGACGACGAGCCGACCGAGATCCGCACCGCCAAGGGGCCGCTCTACACGCTGCCCTACACGGTCGAGCTAAACGACATCCCGATGATGACGGTGCAGCACCACGCCTCGGACGTGCTGCTCAAGCGCGCCATCGATCATTTCGACCGGCTGTACGCCGAGGGCGCCGCGCGCGCCAAGATCATGGCCGTCGCCGTGCATCCCTACATCAGCGGCGTGCCCCACCGCATCAAGTACTTCGAGGCGATCTTCGAGCACGCCAAGCGCCACGACGGCGTGCTGTTCTGGACCGGCGAGCAGATCCTCGACTGGTACTTGACGGCGCGCGGCTGACGGCCCCGGCGGCGGCTCGCGCGCGTCAGGCGAAGCCGTGACGCCGGCGGGCGCGGCGCGGACGGCGCGCGCGCTTCTGGCGCTCGCGCGCCGTACGGTGCGCGTCGGCCGCCTCATGCGCGATCTCGCCGGCCTTGTCCCACTGCGCCTGGTTGAGGTGCACGCGCACATGGATGCGCGGATCGGGCGGCAGCTTGCCCTGGTCGATCAGCAGCCGCACGGCGTGCCAATCGTTGAAGCCCGAGCGCAGGGCGTAGAGCGTGGTCTCGTCGAGGTCGGGCGCGGCGGTCAGCGGGATCACGTCGACGTCGCGGATGCGCTGGGTTTCGAGGATACGGCTCGCGACCACCGCGACCGTGGCGGCGTCGGGTCCGTCGCCGAGCACCGGTGCGATCAGGTTGCTGAAGCGGATCAGAGCATTCATCACGTGCGGGCTGCGGCCCATGGTGGGTCTCTCCTGCGCCGGGCGCTTACCATCTCGCGCGGACCCGGAGCCATAGGTCATCTTGCGTCCGCAAGACCTCATAGCGCCGTGATCTACGTCACACCAAGTCGAGCTCAGCACTCGCGCGCTTTGTTTGAACATCCATCAATTTCGAAGCAAAGTTTTGCTTGAGACGGCGACTGCTTCTATTGAAGCGGGGGTTGGGAGGCGCTCGGATGAGCGTGGCGGCGCGGCCCGTTGCGAGAGGCGCAAGCGCCGCCCTACCATCCGGCCTCGCGCGCGGAGGCGGGAGAGTTCATGGCGGTCGTCGAGTTGCAGGGCCTGACCAAGCGCTTCGGCGCGCACGCCGCGGTCGACGGCGTCGACTTGGCGATCGACCACGGCAAGCTCGTCTGTCTGCTCGGACCGTCGGGGTGCGGCAAGACCACGACCTTGCGGCTGATCGCCGGGTTCATCGCGCCCGACGGCGGCGCGATCACGGTCGGCGGCCGCGCGCTGTCGACCGCCGGCTGGGCGCTGCCGCCCGAGCGCCGCAACATGTCGATGATCTTTCAGAGCTACGCGCTCTGGCCGCACATGACGGTCGCCGAGAACGTCGGCTACGGCCTGCGGGTCCGCAAGGTGCCGGGCGCCGAGACCGCGGCGCGGGTTGCCGCGATGCTGGCCGTGATCCAGCTCGAGCACGTCGCCGACCGCTATCCCGGCGAGCTGTCGGGCGGCCAGCAGCAGCGCGTCGCCTTGGCGCGCGCGCTGGTCGTCAAGCCCGAGACGCTGCTGCTCGACGAACCCTTGTCGAACCTCGACGCCAATCTGCGCGAGGAGATGCGCTTCGAGGTGCGTCGGCTGCACGACGAGTACAAGTACACGACGGTCTATGTCACGCACGACCAGATCGAGGCCATGACGACGGCGGACGTCATCGTGGTCATGAACCACGGCCGCATCGAGCAGTGCGGCACGCCCGAGGAGGTCTATCAGCGTCCCGCGACCGAGTTCGTCGCGCGCTTCATCGGCGGCACCAATCTGCTGAAGGGTCGTGCCGCCGGCGCCGACACCGTGGCATGCCCGGGTTTGACCTTGCGCTGCGGCCAGGGCAGCACCGCGCCCGAAGGCGAGACCGCGGTGTCGATCAGGCTCCACGACATCGAGCTGGCGTCGTCGCCGCCGAGCGATGGCGTGGGCAGCAACGTCGCGCGCGGCCGCGTCGTGCGTCAGGTCTATCTCGGCGCCAGCCGCGACTATCTGGTCGCGCTCGACGCCGGTCCGCAGATCCGCGCCACCACCGGGCCGGCGACCGACATCGCGGCCGGCAGCGAGGTCTGGGTGCGCTTTCCGATCGAAAGCTGCCGCGCCCTGCCGGCGTGATGCCGTCCCCGTTGGTCGTTGTCCGCCAGCCCGACCTTCCCCCTCGAGGGGGGAAGGAGTCAGATTGTGCCGTCGCGTCGCGTAGCAAGGAGCCGTCATGACCCATCGACCTGCCTCGTCGGCCTTGTCCCGGTTCAAGGTGCTGGACCTGACCCGCGTGCGCGCCGGGCCGACCTGCGTGCGCCAGCTCGCCGACTGGGGCGCCGACGTGATCAAGATCGAGCTGCCGGAGACCGAGGGCGCCGGCGAGGGGCTGGGCGGCCCGCGCGAGGGATCGGATTTCCAGAACCTGCATCGCGGCAAGCGCGCCATCAGCCTCAATCTCAAGAGCCCCGAGGGCATCGAGATCCTGCACCGGCTGGTTCAGCGCGCCGACGTGCTGGTCGAGAACTATCGGCCCGACGTCAAGCACCGGCTCAAGATCGACTACGAGACGCTGTCCCAGATCAACCCGCGGCTGATCTACGGCTCGATCTCGGGCTTCGGCCAGACGGGTCCCTACGCCGTGCGCCCGGGCTTCGACCAGATCGCCCAGGGCATGGGCGGCCTGATGTCGATCACCGGTCTGCCCGGCCAGGGCCCGGTGCGCGTCGGCATCCCGATCGCCGACCTCACCGCCGGCATCTTCTGCGCCTACGGCATCCTGGTGGCGCTGCTCGAGCGCGAGGTCTCGGGCAAGGGCCAATGGGTGCAGACCTCGCTGCTCGAGGCGCAGGTCTTCATGCTCGACTTCCAGAACGCGCGCTGGCTGATGGACGGCGAGGTCCCCAAGCAGGCCGGCAACAACCATCCGACCAGCATCCCGACCGGCGTGTTCCAGACCAGCGACGGCTACATCAACATCGCGGTCGCGGGTCAGGCGATCTGGGAACGCTTCTGCCGCGCGATCGAGGCCACGGACTGGCTCGAGGAGCCCGACTACAAGACGCCGAAGCTGCGCTCGACCAATCGCGACAAGCTCAACGCCGCGATCGAGGCGCGCATCAAAACGGCACCGAGCAAGCAATGGGTCGACGCGCTCAACAAGGCGGGCGTGCCGGCCGGGCCGATCTACAAGATGGACGAGGTGTTCGCCGATCCGCAGATCAAGCATCTCGAGCTGGTCGAGAAGATCCACTCGAACCTGCGCGGCGACACCCAGATGGTCGGCCAGCCCGTCACGCTCTCGCGCACGCCCAGCCACCTGACGAGCTCGCCGCCCAAGGCCGGCGAGCACACCGACGAGGTGCTCGGCGAACTCGGCTACGATGCCGGCACGATCGCCGGCTTCCACCAGCGCGGCGTGGTGTAGCCGCCCGAAAACAGCGCGGCCGACGCCGGCCCCTCCGCCAGCGCCGGCCGCGTGGTGAAGGCCGCGCCTAGGCGCCTGCCTTCACACCCCCGCTAGGCGGGGATTGGTAAGCCGTGCCGGATACCGGGCGGCGATCGCGCTTGCGGTCGTCGAACTGCACCCAGAACACCACCGCGACGAACGCGAAGAAGCCCGTCAGCGCCAAACCGAGATAGGCCATTTCGCCCGTGGTCATCGTCACGCTCCTCCGAAACTGCGATCTCGATGATCAGTTTCGAAGGGACGACGGGCCCAAGCATTGATTTAGATCAACGCGTCACCGGCGGCGGCGCAGGTAGCCGGCGGTCATGCGGCGCGGCTCGTCGCTCGACCAGGCCTCGGCGAAGCAGTCGATGCCGGCGCGGATCGCGCCGTCGATCGACTGGGTCTCCCAGGTCTGGATCAGGCGCTTCTGCAGACGCACCGCGCGCGAGCCCGCGGCGAGGATGCCGTCGACCGCGCGGTCGGTCGCCTGGTCGAGCTCGGCGAGCGGCACGACTTCCTCGACCAGGCCCCAGCGCTCGGCCTGCGCCGCGTCGATCGTCTCGCCGGTCAGCAGCAGCCGGCGCGTCTTGCCCCAGCCGATCAGCTGCGGCAGCAGCGCGGCCTCGACCACCGACGGCATGCCGAGCCGCACCTCGGGCATGCCGAACACCGCGTGCTCGGCGGCGATGCGGAAATCGCACGACGCCGCGAGCTCGAGACCGGCGCCCAGCACGGCGCCGTTGATCTGCGCGATCACGGGCACCGGCAAATTGCGCACCGCCGCGCAGCACTGGTGCACGAGGGTGATGAAACGGCGCGCCTCGTCGGGCTCGAGCACGGCCATCTCGCGCACGTCGGCGCCGCCGATGAAGGCGCGCTCGCCGGATCCGGTGATCACCACCGCGCGCAGCTCGAAGCTGTCGTGCAGCGAACCGAGTCGCTCGATGAACGCCTGCATGGTGGCGCGCCCGAAGCAGTTCGCCTTGGCGGGGTTGTTGACGATCACGGTCGCCACGTTGCCGCGCTCGGTCTGCTTAGTGCCGAGGAGCACGAGGTCTGGGTCGCTCATGGGGTCTCTCGCGTCGCTGTGATGAAGGAACGTCCGGCTCGGGCTAAACGACCAGCGCCAACGCGCTCGCGCCGGCGGCGCCCAGCAGGACGACCAGCCAGGGCGGCACGCGCCAGAACGCCAACAAACCGAACGCCGCGAGGCCGAGCGCGAAATCGGCCGGACCGCCGATCGCGCTCTGCCACACCGGCCGGTAGAGCGCGGCGAGCAGAATGCCGACCACCGCCGCGTTGACGCCTTGGAGCGCGGCCTGCACGGGGCCGCGCTGGCGCAGCGCATCCCAGAAGGGCAGCGTCCCGGCGACCAGGAGGAACGACGGCAGGAAGATCGCGACCAACGCGATCAGGCCGCCGACCCAACCGTGCGGCGCCGGGCCCGCCACCGTGCCGAGATAAGCCGCGAAGGTGAACAGCGGACCGGGGACCGCCTGCGCCGCGCCGTATCCCGCGAGGAAGGCGTCGTTGTCGACCCAGCCGGGCGGCACGACCGCCTGCTGAAGCAGCGGCAGCACCACGTGACCGCCGCCGAACACCAGCGAGCCGGAGCGGTAGAAGCTCTCGAACAGGCGCAGCGTCTGGCCATCATGCGCCGCTGCGAGCAACGGCAAGCCGATCAGCAGCGCGAAGAACCCGACGAGCGCGCCGAGAGCCGACGTGCGGCCGATACGGACGTCGAACGCGATGCTGGGCGCCGTGGTCGTCGGATCGCGCGTCGGCAGCAGGGCCCCACCGATCAACCCGCCGGCGACGATGACGCCGACCTGTCCGAGCGCCGACGGCAGCGCCAGCACCGCAAGCGCGGCGGCGATCGCCACGGTGGCGCGCGGGCGGTCGGGCGCCAGGCTGCGCGCCATGCCCCACACGGCTTGCGCCACCACGGCGACGGCGACGATCTTCAAGCCGTGCAGCCAGGCGGCGTGGCTCAGGTCGCCAACCTCGGCGATCCCGTAGCCGAACAGCATGAGGGCCAAGGCCGACGGCGTCGTGAAGCCGAGCCAGGCCGCCAGCATGCCGGTGAAGCCCGCGCGCAACAGCCCGATCGCCATGCCGACCTGGCTGCTCGCCGGGCCGGGCAGGAACTGGCACAGCGCAACGATGTCGGCGTAGGTCGCCTCGTCGAGCCAGCGCCGGCGCGTGACGAACTCGGCGCGGAAATACCCGATATGCGCGACCGGCCCACCGAAGCTCGTCAGGCCGAGACGCAGAAAGGCGGCGAACACCGAGCCCGCCGAGCCGCGGCCGACCGCGTGCACGCCGGCGTGCGGCGCGTCCGGGGCTTCAGGGCTCGGCACCGACCCGCGCCACGCCATCGTCGAGCGACGCCAGGATCGTGAAGATGCGGTCGAAGCCGCTGATGTGGACGACCTCCATCACCGGTGCCTTGAGCCGGCACAGCGCCATCCGGCCGCCGTTCGCCTTGAGCTGTTTGGCGGCGACCAGGAGGCTGCGCAACCCGGCGCTGCTGACGTAATCGACCGCGTCGAGATCGATCACCAGCCGGCGCTGCCCGGCGGCCAGCCGCTCGCGAACCAGCCGATCGAAGTCGGGCGCGCCGATGCTGTCCAGGCGACCGCGCGGGCTCAACACCAGAACCGCATCCACCGTCGACTCGGCGATCTCCATGGCGTTCCCCGTCACGCGCGCATCGGCGACGGCAATCTACCGAACATTCGACGCGGCTTGTATAGTTTCGCGGCCATGACGCAGAAATCCGCATACGGGGCCGGCGACCACCCGGAGACGTTGGAGAACGCGTTGATCGTCGCGTTGCGCACCGGCGTCCCGGTCGGCACGGTGGCGGACTTGGCCGCGCTGCTCGAGTCGGAGATCGGCGATCTGCCGCGCGTCCTCGTCGAGGTCGAGAAGGGGCTGTCGCGCAGCGGCGCGAGCGCGGTCGCGAATTTCCGCGGCTCGTTCTTCGATTTCCTGCGCCGCGAATACCTGCCCGAGCTCGAGCGCGCGATCCTCGCGTCGGCGCCGTTGCCGAGCCTGACGGCCGACGAGTCCGCCGCGGCGGCCGAGGCCGCGACCTTGAACGTCGTCGAGGCCGCCGAGCTGCTCGTGCTGTTGACCCGGTTGCTGGCGCACCGCGGCATCGCGACCGACATCAAGACCGGCATCGCCGACGCGATCGTGCGGGCGGTCGGGGACTTCGGCGACGCGCTGTCGTCGGCGCTCGAGCGCGCCGATCCACCCGACATGCACCGGCTCGCGCGCGAGGTCGAGAAGCTCGAGCTGCTGCGCTGGGTGCTCGAGATTCTCGAGACCGCCGAGCACCACCGTACGCTGTCGACCCAAATGCAGGTCGCGGCGCGCCGGGCGCTGCATCGCGCGACCGCCTCGATCGAGCGGTTCCTCGAGTTGCGCCATGCCGACACGCGGCTCGACACCGCCCACGTCACCGGCGAGATCGAGGATCTCGTCACCCTCGTGCTCGTGCTGGTCGAGGCCGAGCGCGAGAGCCGGGAAGCCGAGGCCCACAACCCGTTCTTCCGCGCGCTCAGCCATCAGGAGATCGCCGGTTTCATGCGCCAGGCCGAGGCGCTCGCCGCGCTGATGTTCGACGAGATGGAGGCGTTCGCGGCCGGCACCTCGGACGCCGACTCGCTCGAGCGGCCGCTGCGCCAGGTCATGCAGCTGTCGTCGTTCGCCGGTCGGCTCGGCGCCCACGTCTCGATCGAGGAGATCGAGGGGCTGCGCCACACCATCGCGCGGCGCCTCGCCGCGTTGGAAGCGCGCATGGGCGGTCGCCCGCGCATCATGCGCCGCGACGATTGAGCGGCGGTGCGTCCCGCCGCTACTCGGCGGCGGTTGGCCGCGTGTCGAGCGCCGCGGTGACCGACGGCGAGAGGTAGGCACCCTGCTTGACGAGCGCGCGTTGGATCAGCCGCGGATCGAGTTGGCGCAGCGCAATGCCGGCATCGGCAGCCAGCGCCGCGGCCACGCCGGCGGCCTGGCCGGTCAGCCAGCACTGCGGGATCTCGCGCAGGAAGGTGTGTGAGCTGGCGTCGCACGCAACGTGGCGCCCGGCGCCGAGCGCGCCGTCGAGCCCGACCGGCACCAGCGCGCCGTAGGGTACCGAGATGTTGGGCCATTTCGGCGCCGGTGAGGTCGACACGCCGATCTCGTCGTCCCACACCGTGCCGGCGTCCCACTGCGCGCGCGTCACCTTGTTGACGGCCGCGAAGCGCCGGCTGTGCCGCACGCCGATCTGCGGCGCGCCGAGCAAGAGCCAGGCGTTCTCGAAGCCGGGCGCGTGCGCGCGGTAGACCTCGCAATGGCCGACCATCAGCTCGCGCGAGCGGATCTCGACCGCGGTCAGGTCCTCGACATGCACGGCGCTGTAGCCGGACAGGCGCGGGCCCATGAACAGCGCGACGTCCGGGCGCCACGAGACGAACGGCTTCTCGAAGAACTTGAGCTGATCCCGGCCTCGCTGCATGAAGTCGGCGAAGCCCTGCTTGTCGTCGCGGCGGAACGCGGTCCAGCGCTCCATGTCGACGCCGCCCAGCATGAAGGCGGTGTTGATGCAGTGGTGTATGTCGCTCGAATCGATGTCCGACTCGGCGGTGACGCCGGCGCGCACGAGGAGATCGGCATCGCCCGTCGCGTCGACCACGACCTTGGCGAGCACGGCGTGTCGGCCTTCCTTGCTTTCGAAGATCGCGCCGCGCAGCGCGCCGTCCTCGACGATCGGCGCGACCGCCCAGGCGTGCAGCACCAGCTCGACCTTGCTGTCGAGCGCGAGGCGCATCGACACGGTCTTCAACGCTTCGGGATCGACCGTCGGCGACCACGTCACGATGCCCTGGAACGCCGCCGTGCGGTATGCCCAGTACTCCGCGGTGGCGGCGTCCTTGGCGCCCCAGTCGGCGCGCGGCGGTCCCATCACGGCCTCCTTGGGCAGCCGGTCGATCAGCTCGCGCGCGAAGCCCGCTATGATCTGCCGGCCGCTCCAATCGGTCATGCGATCGATCCAGATCACCAGGCCGCCGGTCGACAGGCCGCCGAGGTGACCGTAGCGCTCGACCAGCATGACGTCGGCGCCGAGGCGCGCCGCGGCGATCGCGGCGGCGCTGCCGGCGGGGCCGCCGCCCACCACCAGCACGTCGGTCTGCGCGAACACCGGCGTGTCGCGCGCGGCCTCTCGGACCGTCAAGTTCGGGCGCGCGCGTCGACCCGGGGGCGCGTCGCCGCCGAAGATCGCGCGGCGGCCGCGGCGGCCATCCGGCCCGAAGATCTCGAGGCCCATGTCGTCCGCGACGCTGTTCTTCGAAGGGTTGTCCGCCATCTCGTCCTCCCGTGGACGCCATCATAGCCGACGGCTGGACGCGCGCGAGGGGGTTGGAGACGCGTGCGCGGCTGTGGAAGAGTGCGGTCATGCGGTTGCCGACGATGACGAGCTACGACGCGGCGTACGACGCCTTCCGGTGGGACGTCCCGGCCCGCTTCAACTTCGGCCGCGACGTCGTCGACGCGCGCGCCGCCCGGCAGCCGGACCATCCGGCGCTGATCTGGTGCGACGCCGCGGGGGCGGAGCAGTGCTTCAGCTATGGCGACATGGCGCGCCTGACCGATCGATGTGCGCACGCGTTGGCGGCGCGCGGCGTCGCCAAGGGCGACCGCGTGATCGTCATGTTGCCGCGCCTGCCGCAGTGGCAGATCGCGCTCGTCGGCTGCCTCAAGCTGGGCGCCGTCCCGATCCCGTGCATCGACATGCTGACCGCGCGGGACGTCGCCTACCGCGCGACGCATGCCGGCGCCAAGGCGGTCGTCACGACGGCGTCGAACACGGCGAAGTTCGCCGCGATCGACGCACCGCTCGTGGTGCGGCTGGCGGTCGGCGGCGGCGCGCTGCCGCCGGGTTGGCAGGATTTCGACGCGGCGCTGGCCGCCGCCGACGAGCGGTTCGAGGCCGCCGACATGGCGGCCGAGGAGCCGGCCATCCTCTACTACACGTCCGGCTCGACCGGGCATCCGAAGGGTGTCGCGCACGCCGCGCGCGCGCTGTTCGCGTGGCGCGTGTCGGCGGTCTACTGGCTCGACCTCGCCGAGCGCGACGTCATGTGGTGCACCGCCGACACCGGCTGGAGCAAGGCCGGCACCAGTATCCTGTTCGGCCCGTGGAGCCGCGGCGCGGCGGTGGTTTTCTACGACGGGCCCTTCGATCCCGCGCGCCGGCTCGCGCTGATGGCGCGGCATCGCGTCACCGTGTTCTGCGCTTCGGCGACCGAGCTGCGCCGGCTGCTCGAGGAGGACCTGGCGCGCTACGACCTGTCGGCGCTGCGTCTCACCGTGTCGGCCGGCGAGACCGTGAACCCCGACATCGTCGAGCGCTGGCAGGCGCGCCTCGGCGTGCCGCTGCTCGACGGCTACGGTCAGACCGAGACCCTGATGACCGTGGTGAACTACCGCACCATGGCGGTGAAGCCGGGCTCGATGGGCAAGCCGCTGCCCGGGCTCGAGGTCGCGGTCGTCGATCCGGCGCTGCGGCGCGTGGCGCCCGGCACGGCAGGCCAGCTGGCGATCCGGCTGCCCAATCCGCAGATGATGCTGGGTTACTGGAACGAACCCGAGCGCATGGCGGCGGCGACCGCCGAGATCGACGGCGCGCGCTATTTCCTCACCGGCGATGTCGTGCGTGCCGATGCCGACGGCTATCTGTTCTACGACGGGCGCACCGACGATCTCATCAACTCGGCCGGCTACCGCATCGGCCCGCTCGAAGTCGAGAACGCGATCCTCGAGCATGAAGGGGTGCAGGAGTGCGCGGTGGTCGGCAGCCCCGATCCGGAGCGCGGCGAGATCGTCACGGCCTTCATCGTGCTGCGCGCCGGCGTGGCGCCGAGCCCGGCGCTCGTGCAGGACATCCAGGATCACGTCAAGCGCATCACCGCGCCCTACAAGTACCCGCGGCGCATCGAGTTCCTCGACGAGCTCCCCAAGACCGCGACCGGCAAGGTGTTGCGCCGTGCACTGCGCGAGCGCGAACGGCGCGGCGGATAAAGTCCCCTCGTCTCCCGTCTCGGTGCTTGGGGTTCGCCCGCGATCATATTACGCTGCCGCTCCAAAACGGGGAGGGGCGGGTGCTTCGACTGGCGTTGGTGTTGCTGGCGGCGCTTGCTGTCGCGAGCTGCCAAAGCCAGAAAATGGTGTGGACCAAGGAAGGCGCCACGAAAGCCGACCTCGACACCGATACGTTCAACTGTCTCAAGCGAATGCACGAGAGCGGAGTCAGCGAGTTCACGTTCGTCGATCCGATGAACGATCGAGGTGTCTCGTCAGGTGGCCCAGCCGGGTCGCGTTACGTCAAGAATTGTCTGATCGCGCGCGGGTGGACGCCCAATTTCGTCAATCGATAGCGCGGACGACGGCTATTCACCGAGTAGCGCCGCGACGACCGGCGCGAACTCGAAACGGCCGCGTTTGAGGTCGTGCCCCGCGCCCGCGATTTCGATCAGCGCGGTCGGGGCCGGGATCAGCGCCGATGCGCGCGCGAGCTCGTCGCGGGTGCCGAACGGATCGGCGCTGCCGTGAACGAAGACGGCGCGGACGGCGAGACGCGGAAAATGCTCGGTGCGCAGCTGCTCCGGACGCTTGGGCGGATGCAGCGGATAGGAGAGCAGCAGCAACGCCTCGGCGATCGACGGGTCGTCGGCAGCGAGCAGGGTCGCCTGGCGGCCACCGTAAGAATGGCCGCCGAGGAACGTCGGCCCGGCCGCGCGGTCGCGCAGCAACGTGGCGGCACACCGCAGGCCGTCGCGATCGGCGGCGGCGCTGCCGCGCGGCGGCGGCCCCGACGGGCGCTTGCGCCGAAACGGCAGGTCGATGCGCAGGACCGCGGTCCCCGCGGCGGCGAAGGCGCGCGCCGCGGCAACCAGCACCGGCGAGTCGCAATTGCTGCCGGCGCCGTGCGCGAGCAAAAGCCCGCCGTGCGCGATGCCGACGGGCTCGTGCAAGAAGCCTCGAACGTCGGCGGTGTCGATGGCTGCGACGGTCTCCATGGGGCGTGATCAGCGCACCGGAGGGAGCTCGACGAACATCAGATTGGCGCTGTACGCCAGCCAGATCTTGCGCGCCTGGATGTACGACTCGCCGAGCAGCATCTCGGCGACCGGCAGGTTGAAGTCTTCGATCCACACCAGCGGGCTTGCCAGATGCTCGCGCCCGACGTCGAGCGTCTGGACCCGGTGCAGCCAGGCCTTGCCTTGCAGTCCGCCGGCGCCCAGCGTGCCGACCGTCTTGTCCGAGCGCAGGCTCGCCGGGTCGATTCTGGCGCCGGAAAGCGCGGCAAGGCGCAGCACGGTGCCCGCGGCTCCGGTATCGAACACGGCGCGCAGCGGGTTGCCGTTGACGATCACCGGGACGATCAGGACGTTCAAGGCGCTCAGGCGGACCTCGATGCTCTGATACGGCGTGTCCCAGTTCGGGTGCGGCGGATAGCACGGTGGCCGACGATAGAGCCGCATCACGTCATGGGCGAAATCGAGCTCGACGTCGTAGTTGCGCAGGAAGTCGCCCCCGATGACGCCGGCGAAGAGGTCCGGCGGTTCATTCCGCTGTCGCGAGCGGTTGATGTCCAACACTGGAAAGGTCGGATTTATGTAGGTCTGACCGCTGAACTCGAAGCGCCCGACCGCAACGTAGGGCGCCGTGACCGAGCCGCCCGTGCCGAGCATCTTGTCATGAAAGCGCGCGTCGAACGGCAGCTTGAAGCGTGCCTGGGTCGCCGGGGTCACGAGCGTTTTCGACGCTCCCGTGTCCAGCATGAAGAAGACGTAGGTGCCGTTGATCCCGACCGGCACGGCGGGATGGTTGCGGATGAAGGTGACCGAGATGTCGGGAAACCGCTCGATCGGGCAAGCGTCCTGCGCGATCGCCGCGGGACACGCGAGCAGCGAAGCGGCGAGGAGGAGGAGCGGGCGGAGCAGCACGGGGACGAACCAGATGTCGATTTCGGCAACCGCCGCGTCTATAGCGCACGGCACGGCGAACGTCATGGCCGGCCTTGTGCCGAGGGCGGACGGGCGGCACTGTGGGCTCGGAATTTTCGGGGAGGATGCGATGGACGCGGCGGCGGGCGAGACCTACGACTTCATCATCGTCGGGGCGGGCTCCGCGGGCTGCGTGTTGGCCAACCGGCTGAGCGCCGACCCGGGCACGCGCGTGCTGTTGCTGGAGGCGGGCGGCAAGGATCGCAATCCGTGGATCCATATTCCAGCCGGCTTCTATCGCAACATCTACCATCCGAAGATCACCTGGCAATTCGAAACCGAACCCCTGGCGGCGCTCGGCGGCCGCCGCATGGCGTGGCCGCGCGGCAAGGTGCTGGGCGGCTCCAGCTCGATCAACGGGCTGATCTACATCCGCGGTCAGAAGCAGGACTTCGACCTGTGGCGCCAGATGGGCAATCCCGGCTGGTCGTACGACGACGTGCTGCCCTACTTTCGCCGCGCCGAGGATAGCGAGCACGGCGCCGACGACCATCATGGCGAAGGCGGACCGCTCAGCGTCTCCGATCTGCGCGCCCGCCACGTGCTGCACGACGCCTTCATGGACGCGGCGGTCGAAGCTGGCTACCCGCGCAACCCCGACTTCAACGGCCCCGATCAGGAGGGCGTCGGCCCGCTGCAACTGACCGTGCGCAACAAGCGCCGCTGCTCGACGGCGGTCGCCTATCTGCGTCCGGCCATGCTGCGGCGCAATCTGCGCGTCGAGGTGCGCGCGCTGGCGCATCGCGTGCTGTTCGACGGCAAGCGCGCCGTCGGCATCGAGTACAGCCAGGACGGCGTGCTGCGTCGCGCCAGCGCGCGCCGCGAGGTGCTGCTGTCCGGCGGCTCGATCAACTCGCCGCAGCTCCTGCAGCTCTCCGGCGTCGGCGTCGCCGAACACCTCAAGCCGCTCGGCATCGAGATCGTCCATCAGCTGCCCGGCGTCGGCGCCAACTTGCAGGACCATCTCGGCTGCCGCGTGGTCTACAAGGTCACCAACACGAGCACGCTCAACGAGATCTCGCACAGTTGGCTGCGCCAGTTCCAGACCGGGCTCGCCTACCTGTTCGCCAAGCGCGGCGCCTTGATGATGGGGGCGGCGCCGATCGGCCTGTTCGTGCGCACGCGGCCGGGGCTGAGCTCGCCCGACGTGCAGTTCCAGTTCCTCGCCGGCAGCATGGAGAAGCCGGGTGGCGTGATGCACGATTTCCCGGGTTGCCAGGCGACCTGCATCCCGTGCCGGCCGGAAAGCCGCGGTTGGTTGCGCATCCAATCGCCCGATGCCGCAGCGCCGCCGGCGATCCAGCCCAACTACCTGGCGACCCAGAACGACCGGGACAC
>DATJNS010000265.1:0-5673 GCA_035507915.1 Candidatus Sulfotelmatobacter sp. | reverse complement strand
GCGGACCGCGCGCGCGCCGGCCGACATAGAGCGACATCACCGCGGCGATCGCGCACAGCGAGCCGGAGATCATGAAGGCCTGCAGATAGGTGCCGAGCTCGGTGCGCAGCACGCCGGCGCCGAGCGAGGCGAACGCCGCGCCCAGCTGGTGACCGGCGACGATCCAGCCGAACATCATGCCGACCTGCTCCTTGCCGAATGCGTTGGCCGTGAGGCGCACGGTCGGCGGCACGGTGGCGATCCAGTCGAGCCCATAGAACACGGCGAACAGCGACAGGCCGAAGAACGAGATGTCGAGCGCGTAGGGCAGGTAGATCAGCGACACGCCGCGCAGGCCGTAATACCAGAACAGCAGCCAGCGGTTCGGCCAGCGGTCCGACAGCCAGCCCGAGAGCGTCGTGCCGATGAAGTCGAACACGCCCATCATCGCGAGCAGGCCGGCGGCGTGCACCTCCGAGATGCCGTGATCGAAGCACGCCGCGATCAGGTGCGTGCCGATCAGCCCGTTGGTGCTGGCGCCGCAGATGAAGAAGCTCATGAACAGCAGCCAGAAGTCGCGCGACTGCGCGCCGCGCCACAGCGCCTGGAGCGGCACGATGAAGGGATTGCCGGTCGGCGGCGGCGCCGGCGGCTCGGCCGCCGTGGCGCCGAACGGCAGCAGCCCGACGTCGCTCGGCCGATCGCGCATGACGAGGCCGATCAGCGGCGCCACCAGCGCGCCGAAGCCGGCGATCGCCAGCACCGCGGCGCGCCAGCCATAGGTCTCGACCAGCGCGGCGAGCGCCGGCAGGAACACGAGCTGGCCGGTCGCCGTGCTCGCGGTCAGCACGCCCATGACGAGGCCGCGGCGCTCGGCGAACCAGCGGTTGGCGACCATCGCGCCCAGCACCAGCGCGGTCATGCCGGTGCCGCCGCCGACCACGACGCCCCACAGCAGGACGAGCTGCCAGGCCGCGTGCATCCGCGTCGTCGCGGCGACGCCGAGCGCGACGCAGGCGAGCGCGCTCGCCATGGTCCGGCGCACGCCCACCCGGTCGATCAGCGCGGCCGCGAACGGTCCGATGAAGCCGTACAGCAGCAGGTTGACCGACACCGCGGCCGAGATCGTCGCGCGGGTCCAGCCGAACTCCTGCTCGAGCGGCACGATCAGGACGCCGACCGTCGAGCGCACCCCGGCGGCCGCGAGCAAGGTCAGGAAGGTCAGGCCGGCGACCACCCAGGCGTAGTGCAGCCGACCGTGAGCCAAACGCGCGACCAGCGCCATGGTCCCAATCCCTCAGCGATGCGGGAAGAAATCGCTGGTGATGTTACGGACCGGTCTGTATCATGTCAATCCCGAGGGGTCATGGCAGCCATGCGCACCGCCCGCGATGTCCAGGATGCGGCCGCCGCGCCCGAGGCGCCGGCCAAGTCGGCGCGCGAGCGCATCCTCGCGGTCGCCGAAGAGCTGTTCTACCGGGAGGGCATCCGCGCGGTCGGCGTCGACACCATCGTGGCGCGCTCGGGCGTCGCCAAGATGAGCCTCTATCGCAGCTTCCCGTCGAAGGACGATCTGGTGGCCGCCTTCCTGGAGGCCGCCGACCGCCGCTATTGGGCGTGGTGGGACCGCGTGGTCGCGCGCCATCCCGGCGATCCGCGGGCGCAGCTCCTGGCGCTGTTCCGCGCGGTCGCCAAGCGGGTGCGCAGTCCCGACTATCGCGGCTGCCCGTTCGTCAACACGGCGACCGAGTTTCCCGACGCCGGCCATCCCGGCCGCGTGATCGCGCTCGCCAACAAGCGCGAGCTGCGCGCGCGGCTGCGCGGGCTCGCCGCGGCGGCCGGCGCGCGCGATCCCGACCGCCTGGCCGGCCAGCTCCAGCTGCTGCTCGACGGCGCCTACGCGACCGGTCAGATGCTGCACGCCGCCGGTCCGGGCGACGTGCTCGAGGCCGCCGCCGAAGCGCTGATCGCCGCGCAGCTTGCGCCGGCGACGACGTCCGAGGATTGAGTTCTAATTGGGCCGGCTGGGCGGGTGCTGGAGGCGGCTCGCGACCAGTCGCTGCAGCGCGTGACTGGCGTCGCGTCGCAGATCGTTGAAGCGACACACCAGGGTCTTGTTGGTCGTGCGGATCACCGTCGCTTCGGCGCGGTAAGTGTCCTCGCGGTCGCCGACCTTGATCAGGAGGTCGAAATACACGCGCTGCTTGGGCACCAGGTCGCCGTCGAAGGGCTCGATGATGAAGCCGTTCTCGTTGATGTCGGTGATCGGGTAGGTCTTGCTGTCGATCTTGACTGCCGCCTCGCGGAACAGCGACCGGCCGGTCCGCGCCGGACCCTGCTCAGCATTGGCCGATCGGCCACCCCGAAAGCTGACCACGCTCGTACGCTCCCCCGCAGTCGATCGTTGTAAAGAATCCTAGACAGTGTGTTTCGGCTTTACCAGGGGGCAACCGGCGGAATCGCCCGGACGCGGCTGGCGCGCGGGCCGCCCGTGCCTCTAGGCTGCCGATCATGACGCGCAACGAGACCATCGCCGGCGTCGCGCCGCGCCACCTGTCGACCGACGTGCTGGTGATCGGCGCCGGCGCCGCCGGCATGTACGCGGCGCTCGCGGCGGCGCACGCGGGGGCCGCCGTGCTGCTGGTCGACCGCAGCCTGATCGGCCGCGGCGGCGCCACCGTGATGGCGCAGATGACCGTCGCGGCGGCGGTCGGCGCGCAGCAGCCCGATCACTGGAGCCACCATCTCGCCGACACGCTGGCGGCCGGCCGCGGCCTGTGCGACGAGCCGCTCGCACGTCTGCTGTGCGAGGATGGCGTGGCCTGCATCCGCGAGATGGACGGCTGGGGCGTCGGCTGGGCGCGCGACGGGGTGGGCGAGAGCGCGCGCCTGCGCCAGGTCCAGGCGCCCGGGCACGACCGGCCGCGCTGCGTCTATGTCGACTTCCTCAACACCGGTCCGGCGGTCTCCAAGACCCTGCGCGCGCAGGTGCAGCGCCAGAGCGCGATCCGGCGCATCGGCGATCTCGCCGTGGTCGACATCGTCGTGCGCGACGGCGCGGCGGTCGGCGCGGTCGCGCTGTCGGTGCGCGACGGCGGCGCCGTCACGCTGGCGGCCAAGGCGGTCGTGATCGCGACCGGCGGGCTCACGCGGCTCTACCGGCGCAACAGCGCGTCGGCCAACATGGGCGGCGACGGCTACGCCCTGGCGTTGCGCGCGGGCGCCGAGCTGATCGACATGGAGTTCGTCCAGTTCTTCCCGATCGGCCACCTGGCGCCGCGGCTGATCGGCATGGATCCGATCATGTGGGATCCGTTCCGCTACAAGCTGGGCGGCCGGCTGCTCAACGCCGAAGGGCGCGAGCTCACCGATGCGTACGGCGTGCGCGAGGACGGCGCCTACGTGGTGACGCGCGACCTCGCGACCTACGCGATCACCAAGGAGGTCGAGGCGGGCCGTGGCTCGCCTGCCGGCGGCGCCTATCTCAGCTTCGAGCATGTCGGCGCGGCGGCGCTGCGCGACGCCTTCGGCCCGGTGATCGACCGGCTGGCGGCCAACGGCATCGACCTCACCAAGATGCCGGTCGAGGTCGCGCCGATCGCGCACTACCACATGGGCGGCATCCGCGTCGGCACCGACCTCGAGACGCGCGTCGCCAACCTGTTTGCCGCCGGCGAGGCGGTCGGCGGCGCCAACGGCGCCAACCGCCTGTCGGGCAACGCGATCACCGAGGCGTTCGCGTTCGGCCGACGTGCCGGGCGCAGCGCGGCGACGCGTGCGAGCGGCGCGGCGGCTGGCTGGGACGCCGCGGCGGCGCGGCCGGCGCTCGACCTGATCGCCGCGCGCGGGCCGACCGCCGACGCGCCCAACCCGGCGGCGCTGGTGGTCGAGCTGCAGGCCCTGATGGCCGACGAGGTCGGGCCGTTCCGCACCGCTGCCAAGCTCGCGCACGCCCTCGCGCGGCTCGACGCGCTGCGCCAAGCGGCGGGCGCGGCGCCGCCGGGCGTGCCGCGCGCGTTCGACCTGGCGCGTCTCGACTGGTTCGACCTGCGCAACATGCTGCGCGTCGCCGAGGCCGTGGCGCGCGCCGCCGCCGCGCGCACCGAGAGCCGCGGCGCGCACCAGCGCGAGGATCATCCGACGCTCGATCCGGCGTGGCAGCGCCATCAGGTCGTGCGGCTCGACGGCGATCGCCTGACCCTGACGGCGGCGCCGGTGAGGCGTCTCGCGGCCGCGGCGTCGCAGGCGGCGGTCACGTGAGCGCGCGCGCCCAACTCGTGATCCGCCGCGGCGGCGCCGGCGAACCGCCGACCGAGGTGCGCTTCGAGGTGCCGTTCGAGCCCGGCCAGTCGGTGCTCGACGGGTTGCGCTACGTGCGCGCGCAGGTCGATCCGAGCTTGGCGATCCGCTTCTCGTGCATCAACGCCAACGCCTGCAAGGAGTGCATGCTGCTGCTCGACGGCAAGGTCGTCTACGCCTGCACCGCGCGCCTGGAGCCGCGCGAGATGCGGCTCGAGCCGCTGCCCAACAAACCGCTGGTGCGCGATCTCGTCACCGAGATCGCGCCGCCCGACGAACGGCTGGACTGACGGCGCCGTCGGAGCGCGATCTGTCCGTCACGAACACAAACCGTCATGGCCGGCACGGAGGCCGGCCATGACGAAGTGGCGAAGCGGCGCCGGTCGCTACGCGGCCTTGGGGCGCTGCGCGAGGAAGGCGGTGGCGTCCTCGGCGCTGAGCGGCTTCGAGAAGCGGTAGCCCTGGCCGTACTCGCAGTCGAGCTTGCGCAGCGCGTCGGCCTCCTCGTCCTTCTCGATGCCCTCGGCCACCACCTCCATGCCGAGGTCGTGCGCGAGCCCGACGATCGCGCGCACGATGTCGTGATTGCGCCGGCTGCCGACCATGCGCGACACGAACGACCGGTCGACCTTCAGCACGTCGAACGGATACTGGTGCAGATAGCTGAACGACGAGTAGCCGGTGCCGAAATCGTCGAGGCTGAGGCGCGATCCGGTTTTCTTGATCTCGCTCAGGATGTCGCCGACCCGGTCGGGGTTGTCCATGATGATGCTCTCGGTCACCTCGAGCTTGACCTGGTCGGTCGGCACGCCGCTCCCGGTGACCTGCTTCAGCACCGCCTCGAAGTCGCTCGGCTCGAAGAACTGGCGCGCCGACAGGTTGATCGCCATCGTGACCGAGGCCGGGCCGACCTGTTTCTTGCGCCAGCTGCCGACCTGGCTGAGCGCGGTGTCGAGCACCATGGCGCCGATCGGCACGATCAGGCCGGTCTCCTCGGCGACCGGGATGAACTCCATCGGCGATACCAGGCCGCGCTCGGGATGTTTCCAGCGGATCAGCGCCTCGAAACCGGCGACGCTGAACGGCTGCAGCCGCATGATCGGCTGGTAGACGACGAAGAACTCCTGGCGGTCGACCGCCTGCTGGATCTCCTGCTCGAGCTTGAGGCGCCGGATCGCGTGCTGGTGCAGCTCATCGACGGCGACCCGCTTGGCCTTCTCGAGCGCCTCGGCGTCCGGGTCCGTGGTGACGGATTGGCCGGACAGCGCGCGATGGGTCGAGCGCAGCCGGTCGAGCAAGAGGCTCAGCATGTAGCGCAGAACCGGATCGGCGCGGTCGACCTTGGACTGGATCTGCTGGCGCTCGACCACGATCAACGAGGTGTCCTCGAGCGCC
>DATJNS010000264.1:0-3741 GCA_035507915.1 Candidatus Sulfotelmatobacter sp. | reverse complement strand
TCGGGACCGGGCAACGCTCGCTCCGGCGCACGCCGACCCGCACCGTCGAGCCGCGCCGGCCGTATTTGAGCGCGTTGTCGATCAGGTTCTGGAACACCTGGGCGAGCTCGTCGGCGTCGCCCGCCACGAGCGGCAGGCCCGCCTCGGACTCGACCGCGACCGCGATGCCCTGGCTCTTGCTTTGGGGCTGGAGCGCATCGACCACGCCGTAGAGCACCTTGAGCGCGTCGACCTGGTCGGTGGGGGCGGTGTGCTCCCGGAGCTCGATGCGCGAGAGCGAGAGCAGGTCGTCCACCAGGCGCGACATGCGCCCCGCCTGCTTTTGCATGATGCCGAGGAAGCGCGCGCGCGCCCGCTCGTCCTCGCTCGCGGGGCCGAGGAGGGTCTCGATGAAGCCGAGGAGGGTTGCAAGCGGCGTGCGCAGCTCGTGGCTCGCGTTGGCGACGAAGTCGGCGCGCATCTGCTCGGCGCGCCGCAGGCTGGTGACGTCGTGCATCGACAACAGCGCCGTCGTGCCGTCGGGCGCGCGCATCGGCAGCGGCTGCACGCCGACCGCGAAGTCGCGCTCGACCGGGTCCGACAGGCTGAGGTCGACCAGCTGCGCCGGTCCGCCGGCGAGCACGGACGCCACCGCGTCGAGCACCACCGGGTTGCGCAGCACGCTGGCGAGGTCGCGCCCCCTCAGCGCCTTGCCGAGCAGCAGGCGCGCCGACAGGTTCGCGCGCACCACGCGGCCGTTCTGGTCGAGCATCAGGAGCGGATCGGGCACCGAGTCGAGCACGGTCTCGCGGGTCTCGACGAGGCCGCGCAGCTCGTCGACCGCGTCGCGTCCCCAGCGGTGCAGCTTGGTGATCGCGGCGACCAGATCGGCCGCGACGCCGTAGCGGCGGGCGGCGGGCGGCGGCTCGGCGTGGCCGCCGACCAGGCCCTCGGCATAGCTCCGCACCGATTGCAGGACGCCGAGCTGATGGCGCGCCAGCAGCGCCTGCGCGACGACCAACGCGGCGAAACCGATCAGACCGGCCGTCGGGTCGAGGTCGCCCCACAGCATGAGGCCGCCGAACACGAGCGCGGCCGGCGCCACGGCCGCGGCGGTGCCGCTGACGATCTGGCTCGCGGAGACGTCGCGCGTGGGCATGCCGTCAATGTGCGGCGCGCGCGGCGCGCCCGCAAGCATCTATCGTCCGAGAGGATCGACCGCGGAGCGCGCAGAGAGGCCGAGGTCGCGGTGCGGGCGTCCGGAGAGCTAACGTCCGACGTCGTGGGCGGCGAAGGCGGCGGCGGTCACGAGGTCGGACACCGTGGCGCCGATCGGCACGATCTGGGCCGGCTTCTCGAGCCCGATCAGCAGCGGCCCGATCACCGTGCCGCCACCCAGCTTGTGCATCAGCTTGGAGGCGACGTTGGCGGTGTGCAGCGCCGGCATGATGAGGATGTTGGCGGGCCCCGAGAGGCGGCAGAACGGGTAGAGCTTCATCAGCTCGGCGTCGAGCGCGACGTCGGCCGCCATCTCGCCGTCATACTCGAAATCGACCTTGCGCCGGTCGAGCTCGGCGACTGCGGCGCGGATGCGGTCGGCCTTCTCGGCCATCGGGTTGCCGAAGTTCGAGAAGGACAACAGCGCGACCCGCGGCTCGTGGCCCATCCGGCGCGCCTTGGCGGCGGTCTGGATCGCGATGTCGGCGAGCTCCTCGGGCGACGGCAGCTCGTGCACCGTGGTGTCGCTGATGAACACGGTATGGCCGCGCGACAGCAGGATGTTGAGCCCGAACACGCGCGCGCCCTTGACCGGGTCGATCACGCGGCGGATCTCGTCGAGCGCGGCGTAGTAGCTGCGCGTCGTGCCGGTGACCAGCGCGTCGGCGTCGCCCAGCGCCAGCATGCAGGCGGCGAACACGTTGCGGTTCTGGTTCACCATGCGCTGGCAGTCGCGGTAGAGGAAGCCCTGGCGCTTCAGGCGGTCGTACAGATAGTCGGTGTAGCGCTTGTTGTGGCGCGACAGGCGCGCGTTGTGCACCTCGAGGTCGACGTCCTTGGGCAGGCCGAGCTGCGCCAGCGTATTGGCGACGCCCTCCTCGCGGCCGATCAGCACCGGCGTGCCGTAGCCGGCGTTGCGGAACGCCAGCGCGGCACGCAGGATGCGCTCCTCCTCGCCCTCGGCGAACACCACGCGCCGGGGGTTGCTGCGCACCTGCTCGAACATCGCCTGCAGCACGGACGCCGTCGGGTCGAGGCGCGCGCCGAGCGCGCGCGAATAGGCCTTGAGGTCGCCGATCGGCTTGCGCGCGACGCCGCTGTCCATCGCCGCCTTGGCGACCGCGGGGGGCACCTCGGAGATCAGCCGCGGGTCGAACGGCACCGGAATGATGTACTCGGGTCCGTAGCGCAGCCGCTGGCCGCCGTAGGCGGCGTCGAGCTCGTCGGGCACGTCCTCGCGCGCCAGCCGCGCCAGCGCCTGCGCGGCGGCGATCTTCATGGCGTCGTTGATGGTCGACGCCCGCACGTCGAGCGCGCCGCGGAACACGTAGGGGAAGCCCAGCACGTTGTTGACTTGGTTCGGATAGTCCGAGCGCCCGGTCGCGATGATGGCGTCCTTGCGGACCTTCTTCGCCTCCTCGGGGGTGATCTCGGGGTCGGGATTGGCCATCGCGAAGATGATCGGCTTGGCGGCCATCGCGGCGACCATCGCGGGGCTCATCGCGTCCTTGACCGACAGGCCGAAGAACACGTCGGCGCCCTCGACCGCCTGGGCGAGCGTACGCGCCTTGGTGTTGGCGGCGTGCGCCGATTTCCACTGGTTCATGCCGTCGGTGCGGCCGCTGTAGACCACGCCCTTGGTGTCGCACAGGATCACGCTGTCGTGCGGCAGGCCCATCGACTTCAGGAGCTCGACGCACGCGATCGAGGCGGCGCCCGCGCCGTTGACCACCATCTTGACGTCCGTGAGCGCGCGCCCCGTGAGATCGAGCGCGTTGATCAGCCCCGCCACCGCGACGATCGCGGTGCCGTGCTGGTCGTCGTGGAACACCGGGATCGGCAGCAGCTCGCGCAGGCGCTGCTCGATCATGAAGCATTCCGGCGCCTTGATGTCCTCGAGGTTGATGCCGCCGAACGCCGGCGCCAGGTAGCGCACGCAGTTGACGAACTGGTCGACGTCCTTGGTGTCGACCTCGAGGTCGATGCCGTCGATGTCGGCGAAGCGCTTGAACAGCACGCCCTTGCCTTCCATCACCGGCTTGGCGGCGAGCGCGCCGATGTCGCCCAGACCGAGCACGGCGGTGCCGTTCGAGATCACCGCCACCATGTTGCCCTTGGCCGTGTAGTCGTAGGCCAGCGCCGGGTCGCGCTCGATGGCGAGGCACGGGATGGCGACCCCCGGCGAGTAGGCCAATGTAAGGTCGCGCTGGGTGGTCAGCGGCTTGGTGGCGGTGATCTCCAGCTTCCCGGGCTTGCCCGAGGAGTGGAACAGCAGCGCTTCCTCGTCGGTCACGCGCGCGGCGGAATGATCCATGGCAGGTGGTGCCTTCCCCCCGGGTGATGCTGCCGCGCGGCGATCCGGCGGCCCATCGATCGGATTTGCCGCATGCTAGGCAGCCGGTCGGCGCCGTGTCAAAGCGCGCACCCGCGAGCGTCGTTCTTGCGGTGCAGCATGAGGCGGCGTTCGAGCCTGCCCGACCGCCGCAGTCCGTGATACACAGGCCCGCGATGGCGCGGGGCGACGAGAACCGGCGGGCGGACGCG
>DATJNS010000263.1:0-4857 GCA_035507915.1 Candidatus Sulfotelmatobacter sp. | reverse complement strand
CAATTCGAGCGGTCTCACGACATCCGGAACGAAGTGGCCGAGATCGCTTTCGCGCATTCCGATGAGGACGTACCCGCCTCCACTATTCGCCAGAGCGATGATAGCCTTGGCAAGCACAAAGCAGTGCTGCGAAAGCGAGAGGTCCAACCAACCCTTGATCTCAAAATCTAGGGCTTCTCGCGGCTTTAACAGCAGCTGCTGGATGTCGACGTCATCACGCGTCGCCATGTTTTCGAGTTATGACTCCGACTGAATTCTACGAGCAGCCGCTGGTCGCGCCGCAGGTCGTGCACTTGAGGCACGTGCCGTTGCGCACCAGGGTGAAGTTGCCGCACTCGCCGCAGGCGTCGCCCTCGTAGCCCTTGAGCTTGGCCTCGCGTCGCCGCTCCAGGCGGAGATCGATCTCCTCGATCACCTGGGTCGACACCGTCACGGCCTGCTCGTGCGTGACCTCGGTCGCGAGTCCGTCGCCGATCGCCTGCGCGCTCGCGATCATGACGCGGCCGTGCTCGTCGTGGCCGTTGCCCGATCCGTTGGCGCTGTGGATCCCGCCGTTCTTGCCGTTGGCGCCGTTGCCGCCCTGGACCACGACCAGGCGATTGCGCACGTAGCCGGTCGAGGTCACCCGCTTGATGGTGGCGATCGCCTCGGCCGGCGGTTCGGGCAGATTGTCGCCGACGCCCCGGCCGACCGTGTCGGGCGCCAGGTCGGCGGGCTCGACATGCGCGAGATCGTTGCGTCCGAGATAGGAGATCGCGAGCTCGCGGAAGATGTAGTCGAGGATCGACGACGCCATCTTGATGGTGTCGTTGCCCTCGACCATGCCCGACGGCTCGAAGCGCGTGAAGGTGAAGGCCTCGACGTACTCCTCGAGCGGCACGCCGTATTGCAGCGCGATCGAGATCGCGATCGCGAAGTTGTTCATCAGGCTGCGGAAGGCGGCCCCTTCCTTGTGCATGTCGATGAAGATCTCGCCCAGCCGCCCGTCCTCGTACTCGCCGGTGCGCAGGTAGACCTTGTGGTTGCCGACGATCGCCTTCTGCGTATAGCCCTTGCGGCGGTGCGGCAGGCGCGCGCGCGCGGTGATGCGCTCGATCACGCGCTCGATGATGCGTTCGGCCGCAATGCCTGCCTTGGCCGCCGCGGGTGCCGCGACCAGCGTCTCAGCGATCTCGTCGGCCTCCTCGACCTCGTCGCTCAGGATCGACGAGGCGAGCGGTTGGCTCAGCTTGGAGCCGTCGCGATAGAGCGCATTGGCCTTGATGCCGAGGCGCCACGACAGGAGGTAGGCGTCCTTGCACGCCTCGACCGTGGCGTCGTTCGGCATGTTGATGGTCTTCGAGATCGCACCGGTGATGAACGACTGCGCCGCCGCCATCATGCGGATGTGGCTATCGACCGACAGGAAGCGCTTGCCGATCCGACCGCACGGATTGGCGCAGTCGAACACCGCCTGATGCTCGGGCTTCAGGTGCGGCGCGCCCTCGAGCGTCATGGCGCCGCTGCAATAGGTGTTGGCGACCTCGACGTCGGCCCTCGTGAAGCCGAGATGCGCGAGAAAATCGAAGGAGACGTCGTCGAGCTGCGCGGCGGTCAGACCGAGCACGCGCGTGCAGAACTCCTCGCCCAGGGTCCACTTGTTGAAGGCGAACTTGATGTCGAACGCGCTCGCCACCGCCTGCTCAAGCGCGTCGAGCGCCGCCGCCGTGAAGCCGCGCGCCCTCAGCGCCTCGTGATTGACGCCGGGGGCGCCGACGAGCGTGCCGTGGCCGACCGCGTACTTGGCGATGTCCTCGATCTGGTCCTGGCCGTAGCCGAGTGTCATCAGCGCCTGGGGCACCATGCGGTTGATGATCTTGAAATAGCCGCCGCCGGCGAGCTTCTTGAACTTGACCAGCGCGAAGTCGGGCTCGATGCCGGTGGTGTCACAATCCATCACCAGGCCGATCGTGCCGGTCGGCGCGATCACGGTGGTCTGGGCGTTGCGGTAACCGTGCTGCTGGCCGAGCCCGAGGGCGACATCCCACGCCTTCTTCGCCGCCTCGGCGAGCGGCGCGTCGGGGCAGTTGGCATGGTCGAGCGCGACCGGTTTGACGGTCAGACCCTCGTAGCCGTCGGCGTGGCCGTGCGCGGCGCGCCGGTGGTTGCGGATCACCCGGAGCATCGCGTCGGCGTTCTCGGCATAGCCCGGGAAGGCGCCGAGCTCGGCCGCCATCTCGGCCGACGTCGCGTAGCAGATGCCGGTCATCAGCGCGGTGATCGCGCCGCACAGCGCGCGGCCCTCGGCGCTGTCGTAGGCGAGCCCGCACGCCATCAGGAGCCCGCCGATGTTGGCGTAGCCGAGGCCGAGGGTGCGGAAGCGGTAGCTGAGCTCGGCGATCTGGCGCGACGGGAACTGCGCCATCAGGACCGAGATCTCCAGCACGATCGTCCACAGCCGGGTCGCATGCTCGAACGCCGGCACGTCGAAGCTGCCGTCCTTGCGCCGGAAGGCGATCAGGTTGAGCGACGCCAGGTTGCACGCCGTGTCGTCGAGGAACATGTACTCCGAGCACGGGTTCGAGGCGTTGATGCGACCGGAGTTGGGGCAGGTGTGCCACTCGTTGATCGTGGTGTCGAACTGGATTCCGGGATCGGCGCACGCCCACGCGGCATGCGCGATCTGCTCCCATAGATCGGCGGCCTTGAGGGTCTTGGCGATCTTGCCGTCGGTGCGGCGCTTGAGCTGCCAGTCGCCGCCGCGCTGGACCGCGTCGATGAAGCCGTTGTCGACGCGCACCGAGTTGTTGGAGTTCTGGCCGGCGACCGTCAGATAGGCCTCGGAATCCCAGTCGGTGTCGTAGGTCTGGAAGTCGATGCGCGTGTAGCCCTGCTGGGCGAACTGGATGACGCGCTGGATGTAGCTCTCGGGAATCATGACGTCGCGCGCGGCGCGGATCGCGCGCTTGAGCGGCTTGTTGACCTTCGGGTCGTAGCGGCCGGCGGGCGCGCAGTCGGCGCCGACGCAGGCTTCCATCACGGCATTCATGTGGCGCTGCGCGAGCTTCGAGCCGGCGACCAGCGCCGCGACCTTCTGCTCCTCGACGACCTTCCAGTTGACGTACTGCTCGATGTCGGGATGGTCGACGTCGACCACCACCATCTTGGCGGCGCGTCGCGTCGTGCCGCCCGACTTGATCGCGCCCGCCGCGCGGTCGCCGATCTTGAGGAAGCTCATCAGGCCCGACGAGCGGCCGCCGCCCGACAGCTTCTCGTTCTCGCCGCGCAGACGCGAGAAATTGCTGCCGGTGCCCGAGCCGTACTTGAACAGGCGCGCCTCGCGCACCCACAGGTCCATGATGCCGCCCTCGTTCACCAGGTCGTCCTCGACGCTCTGGATGAAGCAGGCGTGGGGCTGCGGGTGCTCGTAGGCCGACGCCGACGCGGTCAGCGCGCCGGTGCGATAGTCGACGTAATAGTGGCCCTGCGCCGGGCCGTCGATGCCGTAGGCCCAGTAGAGGCCCGTGTTGAACCACTGTGGCGAGTTGGGCGCCGCCATCTGGGTGGCCAGCATGTAGCGAATCTCGTCGAAGAAGGCGCGCGCGTCCTTCTCGGCATCGAAGTAGCCGCCTTTCCAGCCCCAGTAGGTCCAGGTGCCGGCGAGCCGGTCGAACACCTGGCGCGCGTCGTCCTCGCCGGTGGAGCGCTGCCCCGGCTCGAGCGACTCGAGCGCCGCGGCGTCGGGCTCGTGGCGCCACAGCCAGGCCGGCACGTCGTCCTCGGGCACCGGACGGGCGATTCGCGGCACGCCGGCCTTGCGGAAATATTTCTGCGCCAGCACGTCGCACGCGACCTGGCTCCAGTCCGCCGGAACCGAGATGTTCTCGGCGCGGAAGACCACGGATCCGTCGGGGTTCTTGATCTCGCTCGATGTGCTTCGGAAGGCCAGACCCTCATAGGCCGAGTTGCCTTCGGTCGTGAAGCGTCGAACGATACGCATCTACCCCTCCTGGATTCGACCGCAATCTACCTGTTGCGTGCGGAGGAGCATGGTGCACCACATTTAGGGGTGGCGCAACAGTTATTTATGTACTGGAGTTAACAATTCAAGTGAAGAGCGCTCAAGCCGACGCGTCGGCCCAATCAAGGGAGCAAGAGTCCCCATGATCGAGCCGAATTCGACCTCTCGGACGGGTCGAATCTGCACTCAATACTTATCGACACCTCGGACGTCGCTGACGGATGTTGGGCCGACGAGGCTTCAAGCACGCCTCGTCTCATCCGAACGACGCCCGCCTTGTCTCTCCAGATATGGAGGGTATGACGATGCTATGACACAGGATGTGGGGGTGCAAGACCAAATTAACCCGTCCAGGGGGCCATTGATTAAATCGTCTGCGCGCGGGTCGCGAATCCGAGACCGGCGTGCGCGCGCCGCCGTCGGGGCGCTCGGATGCGCGCTCGCGCCGCGCGGCTGCGGTGCGCGCGCAGGACATGCTCGACGTGACGGACCTCACCGGGTTGCGCAGGATGGTGTCGCCGCCGACTGCGCGCATTCCTGGTCGAAGAGTTCGAGCGTGGAGCTTCAGGGGCTCGACGATTTCCGCACGCTGATCCGCCGCACCGACGGCGTGCACACGCCGATCGCGTTGTTCGTGTTCGATGGCGATCCGTACGATCCCGATCCGGCGGCGGGGCGCGGCCGACGCGCGCGAGCATCTTGCTATGGCCGCCTGAGTGCTCGACTTCGTCGTGGTGCCGCGGCCCGGGATCGCGCACTGCCCCGACTAGCCGCGGACAAGGGCCGTCTGGACGCCTCGGGGCCGGGATGCCATAGTCCGCGCCCGCGTGGGAGCGCCCTGGCGTGGTGCTGCTCCG
>DATJNS010000262.1:0-2197 GCA_035507915.1 Candidatus Sulfotelmatobacter sp. | reverse complement strand
TGTTTCGGGATTCACCGCGATCAGCGGTCGAGAAGGTGGGTGAGCTCGCGTCTCAGGGCCGGCCAGGGATCTCGTTGAATCGGAGTCGTCCGAGGCTGGATTGTGAGTTTGAGCGCGAGGCCGCGCATGGCATCGAGCGCGGCGCTGAATCGCCGTGTCCACTCGGCGCGCGGGACGGTCTTCGGTGCGGCGTCGGCGGCGATCGCGGCGAACAGGGCGGATTGCGGCCGCTCCAGCGGGGCAAGCGCGGCGTAGAGTTCGGGATCGTCGACAGCAGCGATCCACACCTTGACCCACACCGTGTACAGCTCGTCGGTGAACGCCGTCCAGAGCACGTCGAGCAAAGCAGGCGTACGGCGCGCCCCGCCAAGGGCGAGCGCGTCCGCGGCCCGAGGGCGCAAGTCGGCCTCCATTCGACGCCCGACCTCATCGAGCGCCGTGGCGATGAGATCAACCCGAGCCGGGAAATGATGCGCAATCGCCCCGAGCGAGGCTCCGGCGGACTCCGCGATCTGCCTGGTCGTCGTTGCAGGATACCCTTGATCGGCAATGGATCTGATCGTCGCCTCGATCAGACGTGCGCGGGTCTGATCGCGCCGCACCTGCTGCGTTCGCGGAGCGCCGCCGCGAACCGGAGTCGATGCCACCAGCACACTATATAGACGACAGGTCAACTGACCTGTAACCTAGCGACAGGTCACTTGACCCGTAATATCGGTCTTTGGAGGGAATGGCTGTGACCAGTACCGAGACAGCGACACAAACGGCTCCCACCGACAGCGGGCTGCGCGTGGAACACGCGGCAAACGGCGTACGGGTACTGGCCCTCGATCGCCGGGAGCGCCGCAACTCACTCGATATCGAGGTTTTCACCCGCCTTGCCCACGAATTGGCCTTGATAAGAACCGATTCCGCCGTAAGAGCGGTAATTCTCACCGGCGCGAACCGTGCGTTCAGTTCGGGCGCAGACTTCGCTTCGCTGGAATATCTTTCGCAGCTGCCCGAGGCCGAAGTGGCCGAATTGCTGGCCCGGCAAATGCGGGTCGTCGACATGCTTTGGGCGTTGCCGCAGCCGACGATCGCCGCCATCGAGGGCCCTGCGGTCGGTGCCGGTATGTCGTTGGCGCTGGCCTGTGACATTCGAGTGGGGTCTCCGACGATGGCTTTGTTCCCGTCGTTCATCAGAATGGGCCTCCTTCCGGATATGGGTGCGAGCTGGTTGCTGCCGCGGCTCATCGGCGAGGGAGCGGCGTTGGAGTTACTGCTCGCGGGGCGACCGATTGACGCCGAGCGCGCGCTTTGTATAGGGCTCGTGCACCAGTTGAGTGACGATGCACTAGCCACGGCGTTCGATCTCGCCACAACATTTGCCACGCGGCCCGCCGAAGCGGTTGTGGCGACCAAACGACTGCTGCGTGAGGCTGCCGACGGCGACCTCGCGCAGGCGGTCGACCTCGAAGCGTGCGCCCAAGCGGCAGCGATTCACGGCAGCGAGTTCGCCGACATGTTCGCAACATGGCGGGCCACCCGGATCGCCGACTGATGGCGGGCGTGCGATGTGGACCCGTCCTCCGAACCTACGAAGACGTCCGTGCCCGTGCCGGCGCAGTGGCGAACGGGCTTGCCGCCCTTGGTGTCACGGCCGGTGACCGGGTCGCCATTTACCTGCATAACGAGATCGCCTTCATCGAAGCGAGCATCGGTATCGGCATACTGGGCGCTGTGCCGGTGCCAGTGAATTGGCACTGGAAAGGAGCCGAGCTCGCCTACCTCCTCGACGACAGCGATAGCAGGGTGATCTTCGCCCACACCAGCCTCATCTCGACCGCTGAGGCGGTAGCGGGCGATCGGGCACTCATCGAAGTCACCCAGGAATCGGAACGGCCGACCGGAAGGCATCCGGTCTACGAGGACTGGTTGGCGGCGCAGAGCAATTGGTCCGGACCGGCGCGGCAGGCGCCGATGTCGATGGTGTACACCTCCGGGACAACGGGCCGGCCAAAGGGCGTCGTTCGCGCGCCGTCCACCCCTGAACAGGCCCAGGCACTTTCAGATTTGCTGTTCCAGGCGTTCGGTTTGACTCCGGAGATGCGGACCCTCGTGGCAGCGCCGATGTACCATTCCGCGCCCAACGCCCACTCACTCTTCTGTGCAGCGGCAGGCATCGATCTGACGATCATGGCAGGCTTCGACGCGG
>DATJNS010000261.1:0-3307 GCA_035507915.1 Candidatus Sulfotelmatobacter sp. | reverse complement strand
CAAACCGTGGTCGAAGATGCCGCGACCGGTCGGCGCCGCCGGCTCGACCACGCCATCCGGCAGGACCGGAGTCAGCCCGATCAGCTCGGCCGGCGCCAGATCGGGCAGGCGCCGCACCAGCGCCGGAAAGCGCGCCCGCTCGGCGAGCGCCAGACGCTCGCCCGCGAGCGTCTCGAACTTGGCGAGATAGTCGGACCAGCGCCACGGGCGGTCACCGTTCGGATGAGCGTTCGCCACCGCCTTCTCGCCGGCGATCACGCGCCCGTCGCGCAGCTGGATCGAGATGCGTCCGCCGAACGCGCGTTTGGCCGGGTCAGGCTCGTGGTAACGCTCGCTCCATGCCGGATCGTCGACCGTTCGGATCTTGCGCCACAGCGCCACGGTCGACGGTCGGCGCGCCCGCTCGCGCGCATAGCTCGTCTCGTGATGCCAGCGCCGATCCTCGAGCGCGACCGCCAGGATGTACATGATCGAATGGTCGAGCGTCTCGCGGCTGGCTTCCGGATCGAATTTCTGCGGGTCGTTGGCCCCCGTGCCGATCACCGCGTGCGTGTGGTGGCTGGTCGCGACGACGATCTCCTCCACCGCGGCGAGGTCGTCGACCTGCCCGGCGAGCTCCATCGCCAGGTCGATCAGCGCCTGCGCCTGGTATTCGGCCGAGTGCGCCTTGGTGTAGGTCTCGAGAATGCCGCGCGGCGGCTCGCCCGGCGCCGGCAAGACGACGGCGTATTCGTCCTGCGGGCCGCCGAGCATCCAGGCGATCACGGACTCCTCGCCCTCGTAGATCGGCGATGGCGCGCCCTCGCCGCGCATCGCGCGGTCGACCGCCTCGATCGCGAGCTTGCCGGAGAACCCGGGCACGTAGGCTTTCCACGAGCTGATCTCGCCCTTGCGCGACTGGCGCGTGGAGAACGCCAGGTGGACCGCCTGATTGACCGCCTGATAGATCACGGGCGCCGGCAGCGCGAGCAGCGTGCCGAGCCCCGCGACGGTCGCGGGGCACAGATGCGCGACGTGGTCCTTCTTGTATCGGTGCAGCGAGATCGCCTTCACGAGCGCGACATGGACCTCGTAGGCGACCGCGATGGCGCGCACCAGCTCGCGGCCACCCCGCCCCACCTGCTGCGCCACCGCGATCAGGGGCTGGATGGAATCGCCGGGATGCGCATAGTCGGCGGCGAGGAACGTGTCGTGAAAATCGAGCTCGCGCACCGCGACGGCGTTCGCCCAGGCGGCCCATTCGGCGTCGACCCGCACGCGCGGGGCCAGGCCGATCAGGGTCGCGCCGGCCGGACGCGGGTGCGCGAGCGCCATCGCGCGCGCCGCCGAAACCGGGGGCCGATTGATCGCGGCCAGCGCCACCGCGGCATTGTCGAGCACCCGGCAGCGGACGAACTCGACGGCAGGCTCCTCCGGCATCGGCGCGGCCGCCGCGACGTCGGCGATCTTCCAGGCGAGCTGCGCCTCGCGCGGCAGCGCCGCCGCCGATGGGTGAACCTTGACGTGGTGTGTGATCATGGCCTGCGGACGATCTTAGCGCGGTCGGGCGCGAAGCAAAGCCGTATCGCCGCTTGACCACCCGATCGCGCCGCGCCACCGTCTCGATCCGATGACAAGCTGCGATCCCGTCACCTTGGAGATCATCCGCGGCGCGGTTCGCGCGGCGCAGGCCGAGATGGAGGCCTTGCTCGAGCGCACCGCGATCAGCGCCTTCATCCGCGAGAAAAAGGACTTCTTCACCGCGCTGTTCGATGCGGAAGGCCGCATGGCGGTCGGCACCAACCTGCCGATCTTCGGCGACGTCACCGCCCCGGTGCTGAAGGCCTTTCCGGCCGCGAGCATGCGGCCGGGCGACGTCTATTGGTACAATGACTGCTACGGCTCCCAAGGCGCGGTGTCGCACAGCAACGACCAGGTGTTCCTCGCGCCGGTGTTCCACGACGCCAAGCCGTGCGCGTTCGTGATGGGGTGGGCGCATTTCTCCGACATCGGCGGCTTGCGTCCGGGCTCGATCAGCCCCGACGCGACCGAGATCTATCACGAAGGGATCATCATCCCGGTGATCCGCCTGGTCGCCGCCGGGATCGTCAACGACGCGGCGCTCGAGATCTTCCACCGCAATTCGCGCTATCCCGAGCAGAGCCGCGGCGACGCCCGCGCCCTCATGGCCAGCGTCGAGGTCGGCGTGCGCCGCACCGCCGAAATGCTGCAGCGCTTCGGCGCCGCGGTGTTCGCCGATGCGCTGCGCCAGCTGCTCGCGCGCACCGAGGCGCTGGTGCGGCGGCGCCTGCGCGAGACGTTCGCGGTCGGCACCTGCGCGTTCGCCGACGCCATCGATTCCGACGCGCACGGCAACGGCCCCTTCCACCTGCGCGTCTCGATGACCCGCACGCCGGACGACCGCTTCGTCCTCGACACGACCCGGACCGACGATCAGGCGCCGGGGCCGGTGAACTTCCTGATGCATCCGCACATGCCGGGCACGGCGCTCGGCCTGTTCTTCCTGGGCGGCGACGCCTCGCAGGTGTGCAATGCCGGCTGCGCCTTCGCGATCGACGAGGTGCGGGTGCGCGAAGGCTCGCTGCTGGCGCCGCGCTTCCCGGCCCCGCTCGGCCTGCGCGGCGTGACGATGATGCGGCTGCTCTCGGCCTTCAACGGCCTGATCAACGTCGCAGGCGGCGCGGCGCCGGCGGCGCACTCGGCCTACGTCATCATCCTGCTGCGCGGCACCGACAAAGGCGTGCCGTTCCTGATGTCCGACGGCATCGGCGTCGGCTACGGCGCGCGGCCCGAGGCGGACGGCATCGACGCGGTCTATTTCGTCGCGCAGGAGAACTACCCCGTCGAGTTCCTCGAGCGCCACTATCCGGTGCGCTTGATCGGCTACGGCATCCACCGCGACAGCGGCGGCCCCGGGCGCCAGCGCGGCGGCTGCGGCGTCGTGCGCGAGTACGAGGTGCTGACCGATGTCGCGACGCTGTCGGTCCGCGTCGACTCGGTCGAGCATCCGCCTTGGGGCATCGCGGGCGGACTGTCCGGCGGCACGGGACGCGCGACCGTCAACCCGGGCACCGCGCACGAGCGTGTGCTGGCGCCGCTGTCCGACGGCAACGTGCTGCGCCGCGGCGACGTCCTGCGCATGGAGACCGGCGGCGGCGGCGGCCACGGCCATCCGTTCGACCGCCCGGCCGAGCGCGTGTTGGCGGACGTGCTCGACGGCTTCGTGTCGATCGCGGCGGCCGCCGCGCATTACGGGGTGGTCGTCCGTGACGAGACCGTCGACGCCGCGGCGACCGCGGCACGCCGC
>DATJNS010000260.1:0-2440 GCA_035507915.1 Candidatus Sulfotelmatobacter sp. | reverse complement strand
CGATGTACGCGGCGGCGAGCCAGCGCCTGCTGGTCGGCCGCCCCGGCGAGCCCGACGAGCTCGCCGACGCCTACCTCTATCTGATGCGCGAGGGCTTCAGCACCGGCCAGGTCATCGTCGTCGACGGCGGCGGCGTCCTGGTGTGACGCGCATCCCCTCCCCCCGCCGCGCCGCCGAAAGTGTGATCACGTCAGACTGAAGAGTTCCGAACAAAAACCGTCATGCCCGCGGAAGCGGGCATCCAGAGCCACGTGCACCGACATCGCCCACGCGACTCCTGGATCCCCGCTTTCGCGGGGATGACGAGGAAAAGTGGTGGCGAGCGCCGTCGGATCGAGCGACGTCGCCCTGCCGAGGGTCCACCCCGCCAGCGCGACGGCGAGCAGCGACGCTCCGACGATGAGGATCGGCGTGGTGCGGCGCGCGGCGGGCGCGCGGCGCGCGACGGCGGCGTCGGAACGGGCTGTAGTCATGCGGTTCTCCTGCTGTGCGGATCCGCAGAGTCCGGTCCGCTGGTTCGGTCTAACGCCGAGGGCCCGCGACAGTGACCAATCGCGTAGGTCGATTTCTCGGTTCGGCGCCGCGCCGCGCGCCAGCGCAGCTAGGCAGATCGGCTGAGGCGCGGGCGCCGGCGCCCCATAAGCGCCGCTTAAGGCCGGCGTGCTGTGCTGTCGGCCTAAAGGGTTCTCGGGGGGAGACGCAGATGGCTTGGATCGCAGCGATGGAGATCGCCCGGGCGCCGCGCGACATGGCGCGGGCGCGACCGCGCGGGTCCCGCCGTCGGGTCCATCGGCTCGGCCGCTATTGGGCGATCGCGGTGAACCAGAAACTCGTCGACGCGCTCGGGCTGGCGGCGCTCGCCTGGGCTGCGATCGCCGGCATCGCCTGGGCCCTGATCGCGGCCTGACCGTAGCGAGCCCACGGGTCCGCGCATCACGCGGCCCGCGGACAGGCGCCGCGACGCAAAACCGCCTCGCCGCGACGGCGCGCCCAACGCCGCCCCCCCCCGGGGCGCGACAGCGGCGCTCGCGCGGCTTAATCTGAGCCCGCGGCAGCAGCGGGCCGCACGGCAGGACGGCTGCACCGGGGGAGCATGACGCATCGCATCCTGATCGCCGGGGCCGGGCTCGGGGGGCTCACCGCCGCCTCGTGCCTGATGAAAGCCGGGCACGACGTCACGGTCTTCGAGCAGGCGCCGGCGCTGGGCGAGATCGGCGCCGGCATCCAGATCAGCGCCAACGCCATGCACGTGCTCGACGACCTCGGCCTCGGCGCGGCGATCGCCGCGACGGCGGTGCGGCCGGGCGCCTACGTCTTCCGCCTGCACGACACCGGCGAGGTGATCAGCCAGTTCGCGCTCGCCGACGAGCACGAGCGCTTGCACAAGCAGCCCTACAACCAACTGCATCGCGCCGATTTCCACGACCTGCTCGCCGCCGCGGCGCGCGCCTTCAAGCCCGACGTCGTGCGGCTCGACAGCCGCGTCGTCGGCTTCGAGGAGACCGCGTCCGCCGTGCGGGTGCGGCTCGCCAACGGCGAGACCGTCGAGGGCGATCTGCTGATCGGCGCCGACGGCGTGAAGTCCGCCGTGCGCGCGCAGGTCGCCGGCGCCGCGCCCGCCGTCTACACGGGCGACGCCGTGTGGCGCCTGACGATTCCCGCCGCCAAGCTGCCGCCCGGGTTCATGGGACAGGTCATGTCGGTGTGGATGGGCCCGGGCGTCCACGCCGTCTGCTACTACCTGCGCGCGGGCGCGCTCTTGAATTTCGTCGGCTGCGTCGAGACCGACGAGGTGTCCGAGGAGTCCTGGACCGCGAAGTTCCCGTGGCAGAAGCTCAAGGCCGACTTCGCCGGCTGGCATCCCGACATCCAGCGCATCATCGACACTGCCGACAAGGACCTGTGCTACCGCTGGTCGTTGTTCTGGCGGCCGCCGATCGACAACTGGAGCACGCGGCGCGTCACCCTCCTGGGCGATTCCGTGCACGCGACGCTGCCCTATCTCGCGCAGGGTGCCGCGATGGCGATCGAGGACGGCGCGGTGCTGACGCGCGCGCTCGCCATGACGCAAGACGTGCCCGAGGCGCTGCAGCTCTACCAGCGCAACCGCATCGAGCGCACCGCGCGCATCGTCCACGGCTCGACCGGCAACCGCGACCTGTTCCACATGCGCGACCAGCAGGCGCTGCGGCGGGCGTTCGCCAACCGCGACGAGGGCAAGGCGCGCAACGCCTGGCTCTATTCCTACAACCCGCTGACCGTGCCGCTGGTCTAGCGACGCACCATGAGCGCCGTCAGGCGCAGCGCACCGACAGCTCGAGGCCGCCGCTGAACGGCAGCGTCATGGTGCGGAAGCCGTTGGCGGGATCGCCGAGGAACGCCAGGTAGTCGGCGTAGGCCGCGCGATGCTCGGCGGTGTTGTCGCACAGCACGAGCGCGC
>DATJNS010000259.1:0-6248 GCA_035507915.1 Candidatus Sulfotelmatobacter sp. | reverse complement strand
TGGCGCGCATGACCGCGGCCAAGCCGAACCGCGTCATCAACCTCGCCTATTTCCTCGGCAGCGAGCATCCGCCGCACGTCGCCTTCAAGCTCAACATCCTCGGCATGGACAACGTGTTCGAGGCGGCGCGGCTGGTCGGCTGCAATCGGGTCGCCTACGCGAGCTCGCTGGCGGTCAACGGCGAGCAGAAATTCTACGGCGACCGCATGATCACGGAGGACGATTTCCGCCACGGTCACGTGCAGTACGCCATGCACAAGATCTTCAACGAGTGGCAGGCGCACGACTATCGCGAGAAGCACGGCATGGAGATCACCGCGATCCGTCCGGCCAACGTGACCGGCCCGGACAAGATCGTCGGCTCGGTCGATCACGTTTTCTGCATCACCGACCCGGCGCGCGGCAAGCCGGTCAAGTTCCCCTACAAGGACGCGATGCGCTGCCCGGTGCACGTCGACGAGATCGCCGAGATCTTCGCGCGCGTGATCATGACCGACAAGCCGAAGCACGGGGTCTACAACACCGGCGGCGTCGCCATCAGCCTCGGCGAGATCGCCGACATCGTGCGCGAGTTCCTGCCCGACGCGCAGATCACGTTCGAGAAGGAGACCGGCGGCAAGGCGATCTCCGGCAATCACCTGATCGACAACACGCGCCTGGTCACCGAGTTCGGCATCCAGTACCGGCCCTACCGCGAGCGCGTGTTGCAGATCATCAACGACATCCGCCGGGAGGAGGGCCTGGCGCCGCTCGCCGCCCGATAGGCGCGGCGGCATTGGCGATCGGGGGCGGCGCCGGCATGATGGGGGCCCGCCGGGTTCGCCGTCATGAGGAGAGGCGATGATCGACAAGCGCGTGGCGACCATGGCCGAGGCGATGGCCGGGATCCCCGACGGCGCGGTCGTGCTGGTCGGCGGCTTCGGCGCGGTCGGCCAGCCCAACGCCCTGATCGACGGGTTGATCGAGCAGGGCGCGACCGATCTCACGATCGTCGCCAACAATGCCGGCGTCGGCCGGGTCGGGCTCGCCCGGCTGATGGAGCTCGGCCGGGTGCGCAAGATCGTGTGCAGCTTCCCGCGCAGCTCCGACCCGGTGGTGTTCGAGAGCCTCTACCGCGCCGGCAAGATCGAGCTCGAGATCGTGCCGCAGGGCACCTTGGCCGAGCGCATGCGCGCCGCGGGCGCCGGCGTGCCGGCCTTCTTCACCGCGACCGCGGTCGGCACCAAGCTCGCGCACGGCAAGGAGACCCGCGAGATCGACGGGCGCACCTACGTGCTCGAGCCCGCGCTCAAGGGCGACGTCGCGCTGGTCGAGGCCTGGGAGGCCGACCGCTGGGGCAACCTGACGTTCCGGCAGAGCGGCCGCAACTTCAATCCCGTGATGGCGATGGCCGCCAAGACCACGATCGTGCAGACCCAGCACGTCGTCGAGCTCGGCACGCTCGACCCGGAACGCGTCGTCACCCCCGGCATCTTCGTGGACCGCGTGCTGCACGTGCCCTACGGCGACCCGACGGGATTCTAGGCGGGTGATGGAATGCGATTGAGGCATGCTTCATGTCGTCATCCCCGCGAACGCGGGGATCCAGGGTCGTACGGCAGCGCTTGCGATCCTGGATGCCCGCTTGCGCGGGCATGACGGTCTTGGTTTAAGTCCGATGGACGGATCCTGATCACGGAGAGCATGCGATGACCGATACCGTCGCTCAGATCACGCCGCTCAGCCGCACCCAGATGGCGCAGCGCGTCGCGCACGACATCCCGGAGGGCTGGTACGTCAATCTCGGCATCGGCATGCCGACCCAGGTCGCCGACCATGTGCCGGCCGGGCGCGAGGTCATCTTCCACTCGGAGAACGGCGTGCTCGGCATGGGCCCGGCGCCCGCCAAGGACGCCGTCGAGCCGTGGCTGATCAACGCCGGCAAGCAGTACGTGACCTTGGTGAAGGGCGGCGCCTACGTGCATCACGCCGACAGCTTCGCGATGATCCGCGGCGGCCATCTCGATTTGTGCGTGCTCGGCGCGTTCGAGGTCGCGGAGAACGGCGACATCGCCAACTGGGCGACCTCGGAGAACGACACCGCGCCGGCGGTCGGCGGCGCGATGGACCTCGCCGCCGGCGCCAAGCGCCTGTGGGTCATGATGGACCACACGACCAAGGAAGGCCGGCCCAAGCTGGTGCGGCGCTGCGGCTATCCGTTGACCGCGCTCGGCGCCGTCAGCCGCATCTACACCAACCTGGCGGTGCTCGACGTGACGCCCACCGGCTTCACGGTGGTCGAGATGTGTCCGGGCCTGACCTTCGACGCGCTGCAGGCGCGCACCGAGGCCGAGCTGCAGAAGGCCGGCTGAGCGCGCACCGCGGCTGCCGACGGCGATGACCGCGGCGGCGCGAAGCCGCGACCGACGCCGATAGCGCGCGGCCGTCTCACGCGCGCAGATGGGCGCGCTGGGTCTTGCCGTCGTAGTCGCGCCGGAAGCGGCCGCGCCGTTGGAGCTCCGGCACGACGAGATCGACGAACTCCTCGATGGCGCCCGGGCAATAGATCGGCGAGAGCATGAAGCCGTCGCCGCCGACGTGATCGAAAAACGCGACGAGCTGGTCGGCGACCTCGGCGGGCGTGCCGACCATCTGGGGCAACCCCACGCTCTGGCCGTGGTTCTGCGCGACCTCGCGCAAGGTCAGGAGCCGGCCGTCGAGGCTGCGGTAGCGCGTCTGGAAACGCTGGAGCCGCGGCTCGGTGCGGGTCGCCATCACGGTGTCGAGCGGCAAGGTCGACAGGTCGAAATCGAGATGGCCCGACAGGATGGCGAGCCCGCCCTCGAGCGGCACCAGGGCGTTGTGCTCGGCCTGCTTGTCGAGCGCCTCGGCCCGCGAACCGCCGACGATCGGCTGCACGCCGAACAGGATCTTGCACGCGTCCGGCTCGCGGCCGGCCTCGACGACCGCGCGCTTGACATCGTCGAAATAGGCCTTGGCGCCGGCGAGGTTCGGCTGGATCGCGAACACGGCGTCGGCGTAGAGCGCGGCGAACGCGCGGCCCTTGCCCGACGTGCCGGCCTGCAGGATGGCGGGACCGTTCTGCGGCGAGCGCACGACGTTGAGCGGCCCGCGCGACTTGTAGAATCGGCCGACATGCTCGATGCGATGCACCTTGCTGGGGTCGGCGAAGACGCCGGCGGCGCGGTCCATCACGACGGCATCGGCGGCCCAGCTGTCCCACAGCTTGCGGCACACCTGGATGAACTCGTGCGCGCGGTCGTAGCGCTCGTCGGGCGGGCGCAGCTCCTCGCCGTAATTGGCCGACTGGTTGTGGTTCAAGGTCGTCACGACGTTCCAGGCGGCGCGCCCCGCCGTCAGGTGATCGAGGGTCGCCCACAGCCGCGCGGCGTGGAACGGATGCTGGTGGCTGATCGAGTAGGTCGCGCCCAGCCCGATGGTCGAGGTGGAAGCGGCCATGAACGACAGCAGCGGGATCGGATCGTGCTCGGGAACCTGCGTGGCGTAGCGGATCGCCGGATCGAGCGAGCCCTTGTAGGTGTCGGAGATGAAGTTGACGTCGGCGAAGAACACCAGGTCGAACTTGCCGCGCTCGCAGACGCGCGCGATGTGCTGGTAGAGCTCCGGGCGCGTCCAGTCGAAGCCGGCCGCCGCGGTGCGCGGATGTCGCCACATCGCCAGGCTGTGGTAGGTCGGTCCGTGCACCAGGAACTGTCCCAAGTGCATCGTCGCATGTGCCACGCCCGGAACTCCCTCTCAGGTCTCGCGCCCCGATCGTCGGCATCATCGGCATGGCCGCGCCGCCATGGCAATATGCGGGCATTGCGCCGCAGGAGGGGTCGATGATCCTGGTCGGACAGTACGACTCGCCGTTCGTCCGCCGCGTCGCGGTCTCGCTGCGCCTGCTCGGCTTCGACTACACCCACGACACGCGCTCGGTGTTCGCCGACTTCGACGCCATGCGCGCGGTCAATCCGCTCGGCCGCATCCCGTCCCTGGTGCTCGCGGACGGCGAGACGCTGATCGACTCGGCGGCGATCCTCGATTGGCTCGATCAGTCGGTCGGGCCCGAGCGCGCGCTGCTGGCGCCCGGCGGGCCCGAGCGCCGGATCGCCTTGCGCCGGATCGCGCTGGCGACGGGCGCGATCGACAAGGCCGGCGCCGCGGCCTACGAGCGGCTGGTGCGGCCGGCGGCGGCGCGGTGGCCGGACTGGATCGCGCGCTGCCGCACGCAGGCCGCCGGCGCGCTGGCGGCCCTCGACCTGGAGGCATGGCCCGCCGGCGCGCGCCTCGGGCAGGCCGAGATCACGACCGCCTGCATGCTGCGCTATGTCGAGATCGCCGATGCCGAGCTGCGCGCACCCGGCCGCTATCCGGCGCTCGACGCGCTCGCCGCGCGCTGCGAGGCGCGGCCCGAGTTCGCGGCGACCTATCCCGCCGACTACGCGCTGCCGCGCAATCCGTGATGCGCGGCGCCGCCCAACACGCTAGCGGGAGCCGCCAGGGGGCGTGCGCGAGTACGTCGTCGTCGTCGTCGTGGTCGTGGTGGTGATCGGGGCGGTGGTGATCGGGGCGGTGGTGATCGGCGCGGCCGTGACCGTGCCGGAGCTCGTCACGCCGCCGGCTCCGTAAGAGTTGGCGGTCTCTGCGTTGTAGCCGGCCACCGCGGCATCGTATTGCCGCATCTCGGCATCGTATTGCCGCCGCGCGGCTTGGTTGCTCGCCGTCGCCGCGTCGTTGCGTTCGGCGATGCCGCGGTTCAGAGAGTTGGCCTCGTGGTCGGTCGGCCAGGCACCGCTGCCGTCGGACGAGCCGCGGTATGAGCCGAGCGGCATGGGCTGGCCGGACTGCGCCCGAGCGGACGCGCCGGCGCCCAGCACCAGCGCGGCGAGCGCCACCGTGGTGAGCAACCGCTTCATGGGGAGCCTCCTGGAAAGCATCGCAAAAGCGTGCGTCGCACGGCGTCGATCGCGCGACGCTGCGATAAAAACGCGATGCCGTGCGGAAGCGTTCCGCGGCTCGGCCCGATGGTCCCGAGAACGTGCCCGTTAGGGGTGCGGTCCCCAGGGCGCGGCCTGGAGCAGCTTGACCTCCTGGGTCACGACCAGCGGCCTGAACTTCGAGGCGAAGCCCTCGACGAAGTCCTTGTTGGCGAATACCGCCTGCCAATGGGCGCGGCGGTCGGCGTCGTCCGCGAACTTCCACAGATGGACGAGCTGGTTGATCGTTCCGGTGTCGGCCTGGAAGTAGCCGATCAGCTTCTTGTCGTGGCCGCCCTTCTGCAGCGCCGGATATCCCAGCTCCTGGTAGAGCTTCACGGCCTCGGCCATCGCGCCGACGCGCAGCGTGTAGGTTCGCATCTCGTAAAGCGCCATCTCTGCCTCCCTTGCCGTGCCGACGACGCGCCAAGTCGCGCGCCCGGATGATAGCCGGCGACGCCCGGCGCCGTCAGGCCCCGTCGAACTGCAGGATGTGGAGCCCCGCGTTGTTGTCGGTGAGGTAGATCAACCCTTGCGCGTCGACGAAGCAGTCGGCCGATTGGATGACGCGCGGCCGGTTGGGGCGCGGATCGAACATGCGCTCCGGATCGGGCGGCACGAAATAGCCCGCTTCGCGCGGCTGGAACGGGTTATCGATGTCGAACACGCGCACGCCGGCATTGTGATAGGTCGCGAAGACGAACCGCGAGCTTTGGAAGGCGCCAGGTCGGTTCTCCCACAGATTATGCGGCCCGAAATTGCCGCCTTTGGCGCAATAGTCCGCGTCCGACGGCACCGGCATGGTGGCGAAGCTCACGGGATTGCGCGGCTCGCGCACGTCGAAGAGCCAGATGTGGCGCAGCCCCTGGCTGCAGTCGGCGAAGGTGACCTCGTCGGCGAGCACCAGCAGATTGCGGTCGGACAGCGGCAGCGGCGAATGCGTGCCGCCGCCGAACGGCGGATCGGTGTTGCGGTGCGCGAGCAGCACCGGGCGCGTCGGATCGGCGACGTCGAGGACGGTGAGCCCGCCGTCGCGCCAGGCGGCATAGGCGAGATTGCCGGCAACCAGCGCGTGATGCAGGGCGAAGCGTTTGCCCTGGGGCCAGCTCGGCGTCTCGCCGCCGTCGACCCACATGCCGGGCAGCCACCACCGGCCGACCACCGTCGGCTTGGTCGGATCGGCGAGATCGACGATCGCGAGCACCTGGTCGGTGAATGCCGGCTCGTGGATCGACACGTAGGCGTAACGACCGCCGACGTACCAGATGC
>DATJNS010000258.1:0-2826 GCA_035507915.1 Candidatus Sulfotelmatobacter sp. | reverse complement strand
CGCGTCCGCGACCGTCCGGAGACCGGCGGCCGGCATGTCGGCGGCCGGCGCGCGGGTAACCGTCTTGACGGTGGGTGTCACGGGCGACCTCCGCAGTTTGTCGGAGCGACCCTATCCCCGCACTGTTACAGTTTTTTGACGACGCGGTGACGTATTGCCATGGCGATCGGCGGTTTTTCGGCAGTTTTCGAGGCTTTTCGGCGCCCCCTCGAAAGCCGCTCAAATTTGCCGCATGCCGCGGATGACGCCTTACAATTCACCCTTGGGCGGCCGGCGACCGCGCGCCGGCGCGCTTGGTCACCGGTTTGTCAGGCTCGGCGCCGGAAGCGTCGGACGTCGCGCATCGAGATCGACAGGTTTGCGTCGGCGTCGAGCTCGCGCGCCTCCAGCTTGCGCTGGGCGATGCGCTCGAACTCGGTGCGCCCGAGATGGAACTGCTGCAGGCACTCCTCGGGGCTCGGCCGGTGCCCCATCAGGTCGTGGAACACCCGGCGCGGCACGCGGCAGGTGCCGCGATACTCGCCCAGCTCGACCTTGAACACGACGGCCTCGCCCTCGGGGTCCCATTCGGGGTCGTCTGGAAACGCGAACATACCTATATGGTATCGCGACATGCACGAGCTCTCCCACGTGCTTCGGCGCGGCGCGTTGGCGCTGACAGCCGTCCTGCTGGGCGCGCTGGCCGGGTGCCAATCCGCCTCGCAGCCCCCCATGCTGTCGCCGCTCGACCAGTCGAAGCGCTACGGCTACACCGACCACGCGCTCGCGTCCGATCGCGTCGAGGTCACTTATTTCGGTCCGCGCCACAGCGTCGCGTCGTTCGCGCCCACTCCCAGCGACGCCGAGACGCAGCCGGCGCGCACCGAGGCGCTCGATCTCGCCACCTGGCATGCCGCCGAGATCGCGCAGTCGCGCGGCTTCAAGGGCTTCCGCATCGTCGATCGCGACGTCCACGTCGACAGCTCGCCTGGCTCGTTCTTTGCCGGGCCGGGCATGGATCCGGTACCGACGTGGCGCTATCCCGGCGGCTTCATCTACGGCCCGCAAAGCTACATTCCGCCGTCCAACGCCTACGTACAGGTGCGCACCACGCTGACCGTGGCGCTCACCAACGACCTCCAGTCGGGCGATCTCGACGCCGCGGCCACAATCGACCGGCTCCGTGCGGCCTACCCCGGTGCCGAGATCGAATCCGCCCGCCGCATTCCCTGATCGCGCCCGTTCGGATCGCCGGCCCGACGCGACCGGCCGTGACACGACCGGCGGCGGCGGCTAGCCTCGGCGCCTGACCTTCCAAGGGAGCGGCACCAGCCATGAAAGTCGCATTTCTCGGTCTCGGCGTGATGGGCTATCCAATGGCCGGCCACCTGGTGAAGAAGGGCGGCCACAGCGTCACGGTGTTCAACCGCACGCGCGCCAAGGCCGACGCCTGGGCCAAGGAGTATGGCGGCAGCGCCGCCGGCAGCCCGGCCGAGGCCGCCAAGGGCGCCCAGATCGTGTTCATGTGCGTCGGCGACGACCCCGACGTGCGCGCCGTCGGCACGGCCGCCTTTGCCGGCATGGAGAAGGGCACGATCCTGGTCGACCACACGACCGCCTCGGCCGTGGTCGCGCGCGAGATGGACGAGGCGGCACGCGCGAAGGGCCTGCGCTTCCTCGACGCGCCGGTGTCGGGCGGCGAGGCGGGCGCCAAGAACGGCGTGCTGACCGTCATGTGCGGCGGCGACCCGAAGACCTTCGACGAGGCCAAGAGCGCCATGGAGAGCTACGGCCGCGCCGTCACCCTGCTCGGACCGTCGGGCTCGGGCCAGCTCACCAAGATGGTCAACCAGATCTGCATCGCCGGTTGTGTCCAAGGTCTCGCCGAAGGCCTCGCGTTCGGCATGAAGGCCGGGCTCGACGTCGCCAAGGTGATCGACGTGATCTCCAAGGGCGCCGCACAATCCTGGCAGATGGAGAACCGCGGCAAGACCATGATCGAGGACAAGTTCGAGTTCGGCTTTGCGGTCAACTGGATGCGCAAGGACCTGCGCGTCAGCCTCGACGAGGCACGACGCAATGGCGCCAAGCTGCCGGTCGCCGCGCTGGTCGACCAGTTCTACGCCGAGATCCAGCGCCGCGGCGGCGGCCGCTACGACACCTCGAGCCTGATGAAGCTCGTGCAACCCTAGTCGGACGTCAGTTCCGTCCGCGCAGCAGGTCGCGCAGGTACATCGGCGTCAACGGCTGGCGCTCGGCAACCACGCCGAACGGCGCCAGCGCGTCGTTGACCGCGTTGGTGACCGCGCCGATCGCGCCCATGACGCCGCCCTCGGCCATGCCCTTGAGGCCGGCGGGTGTCCGCCGGTTGGGCGTGTGCATGGCGATCACCTCGAACGGCGGCAGCTCGGCGGCGGTCGGCAACAGGTAGTCGACGAAGCTCGCGCTCAGGTTCTGGCCGTCGGCGTCGTACAGCACCTGCTCGTAGAGCGCGCCGCCGAGGCCCATCGCGGTCGCGCCGTGCTGCTGGCCCTCGACCAGCACCGGATTGAGCACGGTGCCGCAATCCTCGGCGATGACGTAGCGCAGCAGTTTCAGCTCGCCGGTCGCAACGTCGAGCTCGACCTCGCAGACGTGCGTCGCGTTCGAATAGGTCATCTGCGGCGGATCGTAGGTCTTGTGGCAGTCGAGCCCGGGTGCCATGCCGGCCGGCAGGTTGGTCGGGTCGAGATAGGCGCGCCGCGCGACGTCGACCAGCGCGACGCCGGTGTCGGTCCAGGCATCCGCCAACCGCCGCTCGACCTTGCCGGCCCTGAGCCGCAGCTCGTCGGGTGCGTTCAGGCCGAG
>DATJNS010000257.1:0-20846 GCA_035507915.1 Candidatus Sulfotelmatobacter sp. | reverse complement strand
CCGAGCGCGGCGGCGAGCTCGATCACGTCGTCGACCAGGCGATCGTAGGCGTAGTTCGCGAGGTCGGCGGGATCCGGCCGCGCGCCCGGCGAGTAGCCGCGCTGGTCGGGCGCCGCCGCGCGGTAGCCGGCGCGCGCCAGCGCCGGCAGCACGTCGCGCCAGGAATGGCGCGCCTGCGGGAAGCCGTGCAGCAGCAGCACCAGCGCGCCGCTCTCCGGCCCGTCGACCCAGGCGTCGAAGCGCAGACCGGACGCGGTGGCGATCGTGCGTGTGTCGGGCATGTGCGGATCCTCGCGCATTCACGACCGTCAGGATAGCGCTCATCATCGTCATTGCGGAGGAGCCCACGGGTCCGCGCATGCGCGGCCCGAGGACAGGCTCCGCGACGAAGCAATCCAGGGCGCCGTCGAGCGCCCTCTGGACTGCTTCGCGGCGCTCGCAATGACGCGGAGAGATGTGATCTAGCCCCGCGCCCGTTCCCACAGCGCCTTGGCGGCGGCGGCGGCGTCGCGGCGGATGCCCTCGAGGTCGGCGTGGGTCGGGCGGCCGTCGCGCACGATTACCTCGCCGTCGACCATCACGAGGCTGACGTCGCGGCCCTGGCCGACATGCACGAGCGTGCCCAGCGGGTCGCGCGCCGGCGTCAGGTGGGCGCGGCGGAAATCGAGCGCGACCAGGTCGGCCTTCTTGCCGACGGCAAGGCTGCCGATGTCGTGCTCGAGCCCCATGGCGCGCGCGCCCTCGATGGTCGCCATGGCGAGCACGTCCTCGGGTTGCCAGCCGCCGGTCACCTGGCCCGCCTGCAGGCGCGAGATCGCGACCGCCCAGCGCAGCACCTCGACCATGTCGGCGTGCATGTTGTCGGTGCCGAGCGCGATGCGCGCGCCGGCCTGGCGCAGCTTCAGGGTCGGCGCCATCGTGCCGCCGGTCGCATTGCCCTTCGGGATGTGCGCGACGGTGACGCGCGCGCCGCCGATGCGCGCGATGTCCGCGTCGGTGACGTGGATGCAATGCGCGGCGACCAGCCGGTCGTCGAGCAGCCCGACCGCGTCGAGCAGCTCGGCGGGGGTCTTGCCGCTGCGCGCGGCGACGCGGCGGTTCTCGAGCGTGCTCTGCGACAGGTGCGTGGTGACGCGCAGATCGTGCCGGCGCGCCGCCTCGGCGATCCTGCCGAGAAAGCGGTCGGAGCAGGTGTCGGGCGCGTGCGCGGCGAGCTGCACGCCGGTGCGGCCTTTGTCGTGGAAGCGCTGCGCCAACGCCAGCGCCGCATCGAGCGTCGCCGCGCCGATCGCGTCGTCGTGGTCCCAGCGCCCGCTCGCGACGCCGGAGAAGTCGACGTCGTGGATGCGGTTGCAGGCATAGACGCGCAGCCCGAGCGCGGCCATCGCGGGCAGGGTCGCGTCGGCGTGCACGTGGCTGTCGTTGATCAGGGTCGAGCCGAACAGCATGGCCTCGCACGCGCCGAGCCGCGCCAGCGCGACCGCCTCGTCGGGCCGCATCATGTGGCCCTGCGGAATGCCCGGCGTGTAGGCCGGCGCGAAACCGAGATCCTCGGCGACGCCGCGCACCACGACGAGGAGCGCGTGCGTGTGCACGTTGACGAGGCCGGGGATGACGGCGTGGCCCGCGAGGTCGATGCGTTGCGTTGCGCCGAAACCAGGCGGCAGGTCGCGTGCCGGGCCGAGCCAGGCGATGCGCTCGCCCGCGATCGCGATGGCGGCGGCGGCGATCTCGGGTCGCGCCGGATCGGCGGTCAGCACCGTGTCGGCGGTGATCAGCGTGTCGCAGCGTGCCGGCGGCGGGTTCAACGGCTCGGGTATCGGCATCAGCGGCCGAAGCGCTCGATCCAGTGGCGCGCGATCGCGTCGCGCCGCGCGATCCAGGCGTGGCCCTTCTGGCGCATGTGCGCGAGCACGCGCTCGAGCCCGCCGATGCGGCCGGGCCGGCCGATGATGCGCAGGTGCAGCCCGACCGACATCAGCTTGGGCGCGTGCGCGCCCTCGCGCCACAGGCAGTCGAAGGCGTCGATCACGTAGTCGGCGAAATGGCTCGCGGTGACGAACTTCTGCCGGCCCTGGTGGAAATGCATGTCGTTGGTGTCGAAGCTGTAGGGCATCACGAGGTGGCGCGCGCCCGCGACCGCGACGAAGTAGGGCAGGTCGTCGTTGTAGGCGTCGCTGTCGTAGAGGAAGCCGCCGTGCTCGATCAGCAGCCGGCGCGTGTTGGCCGACGCCGACGACTTGGTGTGCCAGCCGACCGGCGTCACGCCGGCGGCTGCGCGGATCGCGCGCACCGTGCGCGCGATGGTCGCGCGCTCGGTCGCCTCGTCCATCGCGTCGTGGCCTTCCCAGCGCCAGCCGTGGCAGGCGAGCTCGTGGCCGCGCGCGACGGCGTCGGTGCCGAGCCACGGCGAGCGTTCGATCGCGCGGCCGCAGCTGCTCACGGTCGACGGCGCGCCGGCGGCGTCGAGCGCCGCCATGGTGCGCCAGTAGCCGGCGCGCGTGCCGTACTCGAAGTGGCTGTCCATGCCGACGTCGGGCTTGCCGATCACCTCGTGCGGGATCTCGTGGGCGACCTCGTTGGCCTCGTCGCCGTCCGTCACGCTGAGCTCGGCGCCCTCCTCGACATTGACGACGAACGACACCGCGACGCGCGCGCCGCCCGGCCAGGCCGGGTCGGGCGGCTGGCCGCCATAGCCGCGAAGATCGCGCGTGCTGGTCATGAGCTGCGTCGTCCGTCGAAGCTGCGCCACCGGGCGCGGGGCGCCGCTATAATGCCGGGATCGGCGGTCGTCTGTATAGCGAACGCGGCGGCCGCGCGGGGGCGAGCATGAAGCTGCTGGTGGTCAACGGCAACACGACGGACGCGATCACGGCGCGGATCGCCGCGACCGCGCGCGCCGCCGCGAGCCCGGGCACCGAGATCGTCGCGGTGAGCGCGCCGTTCGGCGCGCGCGTCGTCGGCACGCGCGCCGAGGACGCGATCGCGGCGCATGCGGTGCTCGAGGCGGCGGCGCGCCATCACGCCGGCTGCGACGCGGTGGTGGTGGCGATCTCGAGCGACGCCGGCCTCGGCGCGACGCGCGAGCTGCTGCCGATCCCGGTGGTCGGCATCACGGAGGCGGCGCTGCTGACCGCGTGCACGGTCGGCGGCGCGTTCGGCGTGCTGACCTTCGGCGCGCGCGCCGGCGCGTGGTCGCGCGAGCTGGTCGCCGCCTACGGGCTGGCGAGCCGGCTGGCCGGCATCGAGGCGCTCGATGCGCCGCCCGCCGCGTTCGCCGATCCCGACGGCTTCGCCGCGCCGCTGCTTGCCGGGATCGAGCGGCTGGTCGCGCGCGGCGCCGACGCGGTCGTGATCGCCGGCGCGGCGTTCGCCGGCAGCGCCGGGACCTTGCAGCCGCGCGCGCCGGTGCCGGTGCTCGACGGCATCGCGTGCGGCGTCGCGTTCGCCGAGATGCTGGCGCGGCTCGGCCTCCCCAAGCCGCGCGCCGGCAGCTACGCTCGGGTGCCGGCGCGCGAGCTCGGCGGCGTCGCCGACGCCGTCCGGGCGCTGTTCGGCGACAAGCAGGTGGGGGGCAAGGAGCAGGCATGAGCGCGTTCGACCTGGTGATCCGCAACGGCACGGTCGCGACGGCGTCCGACGTCAGCCGCTGCGACGTCGGCGTGCGCGACGGCAAGGTCGCGGCCCTCGCCGAGCACCTGCCGGGCGGCGCGGGCGCGCGCGAGCTCGACGCCGGCGGGCTCCTGATCCTGCCCGGCGGGGTCGACGGCCACTGCCATCTCGACCAGCCGACCGGCGACGGCTCGCGCATGGCCGACGACTTCCGCACTGGCACGATCGCGGCGGCGTGCGGCGGCACCACGACCGTGATCCCGTTCGCCGCGCAGGCCAAGGGCCAGTCCTTGCGCGCCGCGGTGACCGACTATCACGCGCGCGCCGCCGGCAAGGCGGTGATCGACTACGCTTTCCACCTGATCATCTCCGACCCCAACGAGCAGGTGCTGGGGCAGGAGCTGCCGGCGCTGCTGCGCGACGGCTACACGTCGTTCAAGATCTACATGACCTACGACGACCTGAAGCTCGACGACCGCCAGATCCTCGACGTGCTCGAGTTCGCGCGCCGCGAGGGCGCCATGGCGATGATCCACGCCGAGAACACCGACTGCATCGCCTGGCTGACCGAGAAGCTCGAGGCGGCCGGCCGCACCGCGCCGAAATACCACGCGACGTCGCGGCCGGCGCCGGTCGAGCGCGAGGCGACCCACCGCGCCATCACGCTCGCCGAGCTGATCGACGTGCCGGTGCTGATCGTCCACGTGTCGAGCCGCGAGGCGATCGAGCAGATCCGCTGGGCGCAGGGCCGCGGGCTCAAGATCTACGCCGAGACCTGCCCGCAATATCTGTTCCTGTCCGAGGAGGATCTCGATCATCCGGGCTTCGAGGGCGCGCGCTGCATCTGCAGCCCGCCGCCGCGCGGCAAGGACAACCAGCCGTTCGTGTGGCAGGGCCTGACCGGCGGCGTGTTCCAGGTGTTCTCGTCGGACCATGCGCCGTTCCGCTTCGACGATCCCAGGGGCAAGCGCAACGCCGGCGTCGACGCGCCCTTCAAGGCGGTGCCCAACGGCATCCCGGGCATCGAGACGCGCCTGCCGCTGTTGTTCTCCGAGGGCGTGATGGCGGGCCGACTCGAGCTCGGCCAGTTCGTCGCGCTGACCGCGACCAACCCGGCCAAGATCTACGGGCTCCATCCGCGCAAGGGCACGATCGCGGTGGGATCCGACGCCGACCTCGTGCTGTGGGATCCGGCGCGCAAGCTGACGCTGACCAACGCGCTGCTGCACCACAATGTCGACTACACGCCCTACGAGGGCATGGCGCTGACCGGCTGGCCCAAATACACGCTGTCGCGCGGCGAGATGGTGTGGAACGACGGCACGGTCGCGGCGACGCCCGGGCGCGGCCGCTTCCTGCCCTGCGACCTGCCCAAGCCGGCCGCGTCGCGCCTGGGACGGGGCCCGCATTACTGAGCGCCGGACGGATGGTCGCCAGCGACAGCTTCGCCGAATTCCTGCGCGAGCAGCTGGCGCCGCTCGGCCGCGTCACCATGCGGCGCATGTTCGGCAAGACCGGCGTGTTCTGCGACGGCGTGATGCTCGGCATGGTGACGGACAACACGCTCTATTTCCGGGTCGACGACCACAACCAGGCGGCCTTCGCCGAAGCCGCGTCCGCGCCGCCGCTCAACTACAAGAAACGAGGCAGCATGATCGATCTCGCCTTCTGGCGCGCGCCGGAGCGGCTGTTCGACGAGCCCGACGATCTGGTCGCGTGGGCGCGCCTCGCGCTCGACGCGGCGCGCCGGGTCGCGGCAAAACGCGGACGAACCAAGCAACCCAGAGGACGATCGCGCGACTCTGGCGACTTGATCGGTAACTGATCGTGCTCTAGCCCGCCCGCCGCGCCTGCGCGGCCTGGGTGCGGCGCTGGAGGATGCGCGTCGTGGCGAGGAACAGGCCGATGACGATGAACGAGAACGCGGTGGTCGTGGTGCCGAGAGCGAAGAGCACCGGCGTCGTGATGTTGGTCGTCATGCCGTAGATGCTGAGCGGCAGGGTGAGATCGGCGCCGACCGCGAGCATGCTGCGCGCGAACTCGTCGTAGGAGAGCGTGAAGCCGAGCAGCCCGACGCCGACCAGGCTGGGCGCGATGATCGGCACGACGACGTGGCGCAAGGTCTGCCAGCCGGTGGCGCCCTGGTCGCGCGCCGCCTCCTCGAAGGATTTGTCGAAGCGGTTGAACACCGCGAACATGATCAGGAGGCCGAACGGCAGGGTCCAGGTCAGGTGCGCGCCGAGGCCCGAGCTCCACCACGCGGTGTCGAGCCCGAGGATGCGGAACAGCAGCCCGATGCCGAGGCTGACCAGGATCGAGGGAATGATCAGGCTCGCCACCACGAGATAGAACAGCACGGTCGCGCCGCGGAAGCGCCGGCGGAAGGCCAGGCCGGCGGCGAGCGAGATCGCCACCGTCGCGACCATCACGATCAGGCCGAGCTCGATGGAGCGCACGAACGAGCCCTGGAAGTCGCCGACCATCTGGGGCCCCAGCAGCGCGCCGAACCAGTGCACCGACCAGCCGCGCATCGGGAAGGTCAGGCCGCCGTCCGGGCCCTGGAACGACAGCACGAAGATCGCCGACAGCGGCCCGTAGAGGAACAGCACGAACAGCGCGAAGAACGCCGCGCCGACGTAGAACCCCGCGCTGCGCCGGCCGCGCATGGCGCTAGAGCTCCTTGCGGATGTCGACGACGCGCATCATCGCGGCGACGACGCACAGCACCACGGCGAGCAGCACCATCGCGTTGGCGGCGGCCGCCGGATATTGCAGGTAGGCGAGCTGGTTGGAGATCAGTAGGCCGACCGAGGCGCTCTGGCCGCCGCTCATCAGCCGGATGGTCGAGAAGTCGCCCATCACCAGCGTGACGACGAAGATCGAGCCGATCGCGATGCCGGGCTTCGACAGGGGGATCACGACGTCGCGCACGATCTGCCAGCCGGTCGCGCCGGCGTCGACCGCGGCCTCGATGATCGAGCGGTCGATCCGCATCATGGTGTTGAAGATCGGCACGACCATGAAGAGCACGTAGAGATGCACGTAGGACAGCACGGTCGAGAAGTCCGAGAACAAGAGGAACTCGAGCGGCTTGTCGATCGCGCCGAGGCCGAGCAGGGCCGAGTTAACCAGGCCGTTGCGGCCGAGCACCGGGATCCACGAGATCGAGCGGATCACGTTCGAGGTCAGGAACGGGATGGTGCACACCAGGAAGCAGGCCATCTGGCCGGTCTTGCTGCGCACGTGGAAGGCGAGGAAATACGCGATCCAGAAGCCGATGACGACCGTGAAGAGCCAGGTCAGCGCCGCGAAGCGCAAGGTGCTGGCATAGGTCGCATAGGTCACCCACGAGCCGAACAGGTCGGTGTAGTTGGTCAGCTCGAAGGTCGGGATCAGGTCGTAATCGGTGTAGTCCCAGAAGCTGACGACGGCGAGCGTGAGGATCGGGATCACGAGGAAGATCGCGACCACCGCCGCCAGCGGCAGGGCCTGCAGCCAGGGAACGGAAATCGGGAGGCGGGAGTCAGGACGTCGGCGCGTCGACTCCTGGTCCCCGACTCCCGACTCCTGACTCCTGATCAAGCCGCGACGAACTCGTTCCACTTCTGGACCATGTACTTGTTCTGGTCCATCACGGCGTTCCAGCACGCGACCGCGCCCATGCGCGTCTCGAACGAGCCGCCGTCGCGCGTCGCGCCGGCCTTCTCCATGACCTTGCCGAACGGGTCCTTGATGTCGCCCTGGGCGGGCTTGCCCTCCATCCAGAAGCCCCACTCGTCGGCGGTCATGTTCTGCTTGGCGGTCTCGAGCACCGCCGAGTAGTAGCCCTGGCGGTTGAGGAAGGCGCCGGTCCAGCCCGACAGGTACCAGTTGAGGTACTCGTAGGCCGCCTCGAGCTGCAGGCCGGAGAGCGCGCGCGACAGGCCGAGCCCGCCGGCCCAGGCGCGATAGCCTTCCTTGAGCGGCACGTAGGAGCACGGGATGCCCTTCGAGCGCACCACCGCGACCGCGGGCGACCACATCGACTGGATCACCACCTCGCCCGACGCCATCAGGTTGACCGACTCGTCGAAGGTCTTCCAGAACGCGCGGAACTGCCCTGCCTTCTTGGCCTCGGTCATGATCTTCAAGGTCTTGTCGAGCTCGGCCTTGGTCATGTTGCCCTTGTCGCCGTATTTGACCTCGCCCAGCGACTCGCAGACCATGGCGGCGTCCATGATGCCGATCGAGGAGATGTTGAGGATCGACGCCTTGCCCTTGTATTTCGGGTCGAGCAGCTGCTTCCACTGCGTGATCGGCTCGTGGATCAGGTCGGGCCGGATGCCGAGCGTGTCGGCGTTGTAGATCGTCGGCACCAGGGTGAACCACTGGGTCGGCGTCTTCGAGAAGGTCTTGGCGTCCTTGCCGTTCAGGTAGCTGACCTTGATCGGCGCCGTGCCCTGCAGGGCCACCTTCTTGCCGTTCGGCATCTCGCCCTTGGTGAAGATCGGCACGATCTTGTCGAACAGCTTGATTTTCTTGGTGTCCATCGGCTGCAGGTTTCCCGACGGCACGATCTTGGGCAGCATCCAGTACTCGGCGTCGACGATCTCGTAGGATTTCGGCTGGGTGACCGCGCGCTGCACCACGGCGTCGCTGTCGAGCGCCGCCAGCTCGAGCGTGAAGCCGAGATCCTTCTTCACCTGCACGGCGATGTCGTTGTAGGCCGACACGCCGGTGCCGAACTGGCGCAACGTCACGTCCTTGATGTTCTGCGCCCAGATGGTCGGGAAGCCGGTGACGGCGCCGGTGCCGACCGCGGTTCCGGCGAGCGCGGCGGCGCCCTTCAGCACGCTGCGACGGCTCGGCTTCATATCGACGATGCGACGGGACATGCGATCACCTCCTGTTGCGGGTCTGGATCATTCGCTCACCGGATGGGCGTCGGCGTCGGACCAGCTCGCCGCGGCGAGGTCGCCGGGCGCGAGCGGCGCGCGGAAGAACGCGTCGTCGGGCACCTGCGCGACGAACGCCTCGCTCGCGCCGACGTCGAGCGTCACGCGCACGAACGCGCCCTGATACTCGACCGCCTGGACGCGGCCGCTGGTGCGCTGGCGCGTCTTCTCGGCGCCGCCGCGCGTCAGCGCGACCTTGTCGGCGCGCACCGCGACGCCGTCGATCACGTTGTGGCCGCCGATGAAGCGCGCGACGAAGGTGGTGCGCGGCCGGCTGTAGATCTCGTGCGGCGTGCCCATCTGGGCGATCCGGCCGCGGTCCATCACCACCACGAGGTCGGCGAGCGCCAGCGCCTCCTCCTGGGAATGGGTCACGTGGACGAACGTCATGCCGAGCTCGATCTGCAGGCGCTTCAGCTCCTCGCGCATGCGCACGCGCAAATACGGGTCGAGCGCCGACAGGGGCTCGTCGAGCAGCAGCACGCTCGGGTTGGTGATGAGCGCGCGCGCCAGCGCGACGCGCTGCTGCTGGCCGCCCGACAGCTGGGCGGGCAGGCGGTCGGCGTAGTCGGCCATGTGGACGGCGCCGAGCTGCTCGCGCGCCTTGGCGCGGCGCGCGGCCTTCGGCACGCCGCGCAGCTTCAGGCTGAACGCGACGTTGTCGACCGCGGTCAAATGCGGGAACAGCGCGTAGCTCTGGAACATCATCGCGGTCTTGCGCCGGCCCGGCGGCAGGTCGGTGACGATCTCGGGCCCGATCAGGATGTCGCCGTCGCTCGGCTGCTCGTGGCCCGCGATCATGCGCAAGGTCGTGGTCTTGCCGCAGCCCGACGGGCCCAGGAGGCAGCAATAGGCGCCGCCCGGGATGCGCAGCGAGATGCCGTCGACCGCGACGGTCGCGCCGAAGCGCTTGGCCACCGCGGCGAGCTCCACGGTGCCTGCGGCGGCCCGCACCGACCCGTCCATCAGCGCGGCGGTCCTGGGGTCCGATCCATGCCGAGGCGAAACGCAAAGCGGATGCCATGCCCGCACGATGCCCTGTGACGCGGGCGCGCAGGGACGATCGCCGCCAAAGCGTGCGACTTGCCGAAAAAAGCGGCAGAAATCGCGTCCCGCGCTCAGGGCGCGGCGTTACTTGGCGCGCAGCGCCTCGGTGGCCGCTTGGTCGAGCCGGCCGTCGGCGACCGCGACGCCGAAGTCGCGCCGGGCGCTCTCGGGCGTGATCAGCCCGTCGAGCACGTCGGCCAGCACGCGCGCCGGCTCGCGCGTCTTGGGATCGCCGTAGCCGCCGCCGGCCGGGCCCGCGCACACGAAGCGGTCGCCCGCGCGCACCGCGGTGTGCGGCACCTTCGACGGCAGCTCGCTCGTGGCGCCGTCGGCGCGCACCAGGGCGAGCCGGGCCGGCTGGCCGTCGGCGCCGCCGCGGAAGCCCCAGGGCCGGAAGCGGTGGCCTTCGCCCTCGACCGACGCGCCGCCGTCGGACAGGAACTCGAACTCGCGCACCGAGCCGAGGCCGCCGCGCGAGGCGCCGGCGCCGCACACGTCCTCGCGCAGCTCGTAGCGCGTCACGCGCAAGGGCAGGTGGGTCTCGATGTCCTCGATCGGGTTGTTGCGCGTGTTGGCGTAGAGCGTGTCGACCGCGTCCATGCCGTCGCGCGCGGGGCGGCCGCCGTAGCTGCCCTCGAAGATCTCCATGTGGACCCAGTGGGTCTCGCCCTTGAGGCCGGAGAACGCGATCACCTTGAGGTTGCCGATGCCGGCCGAGACCTGCTCGGGCACCGCCTGCGCCAGCGCCTTCATGACCGTGTCGGCGAGCTGGTTGCCCGGGCAGAAGCGCGCGATGGTCGGCGCCGGGAAGGTCGGATTGGCGAGCGTGCCGCGCGGCGCGACGATCGTGATCGGCCGCACCAGCCCGGCATTGACCGGGATGTGGCCGTGCACCGCGGTGTCGAGCAGCACGGAGCGGATGGTCAGCCACACGGCGACGTCGACCGTGCCTTCGAGCGGCATGTTGATCGGCTTGTCGGGCACCTGCGGCGCCGTGCCGGTCAGGTCGACCGTGATCGCGTCGCCCGCGACCGTCAGGGTGACGACCAGCGGCAGCTCCTTCGACGCGGGATCGGCGCTGTCGAGATAGCCGTCGATGAAGGTCTGCGCGCGATAGACGCCGTCGGGCACGCGGGCGATCGCCTGGCGCATCAACCGCTCGGCGTAGTCCATGGCGTGCGCGCACGCCGCCTCGACGGTCTCGATGCCGTAGCGCTCGACCAGCTCGAGGAAGCGCTCGGCGCCGATGCGCCCGGCGGCAATCTGCGCCTCCATGTCGCCGACCACCAGATCCGACGCGCGGATGTTGTCGGCCAGGATCTGCCACACCGGATCGTTGCGCTTGCCCTGGTCGTAGACCTTGATGGCCTTGAACTGCAGGCCCTCGGCGTAGGCGTCCATGGCGTCGACGATGCCGCAGCTGCCCGGGCTCAGCGCGCCGATGTCGAGATGATGCGCGGTGGTCGCCGCGAAGCCGATCAGGCGGTCCTTGTGAAACACCGGGATCAGGAACGCGACGTCCGGCCCGTGGCTCGAGCCGCCGTAGGGGTCGTTGTGCATGATGACGTCGCCCGGCCGCACGATGTCGCCGCGTTTCTCGAGCGCGCGCAGCACGCCGCGCACGTAGCCGGGGATCGGGCCCGACTGCAGCGGCGTCGACTGCGCCGACTCGGCGAGACCCTGGCCCTGCGGGTCGATCAGCGCCGCGCCGAAATCCTCCGACTCGCGGATGATCGACGAGTAGGACATGCGCATCAGCTTGTGGCCCATCTCGACCGCGATGTTCTCGAGCGCGCCCTGGATCACGCTCGCCGTCACCGGGTCGATCGTCGCGTTCCGCATGGTCATGGAGCGCCCACCTTGAGGGGGAGGGTTGGGGAGGGGGGTATGGGTGTCACGCGGACGCTCCCACCGACAGGATCAGGTTGCCGGCCGCATCGGCGAGGGCGCGCCAGCCGGGCGGGATCACGGTCGTGGAGTCGCGCTGCACCACCAGCGCCGGGCCCACGAACGGCAGATCGATCGGCAGGCGGTCGCGCCGATAGAAACTCGCCTCGTGCTCGCGCAGCGCGCCGTCGACGCGGAACAGGCAGCGCCCGGTCTTGACGCGCGCCGTATCGAGCGAGCCGCCCGCGGCCGGCGCGGTCGGCGTGATCTTGGGCATGCGGCCGACGCCGACCACGCGCAGGTTCACGATCTCGATCGCGCTCTTCCGGAAGGCGTGGCCGTACTCGGTCTCGTGCTGGCGATGGAAGCGCTCGAACGCCGCATCGAGCGTGGCTTGGGTCAGCGCAGCCTCGGGCAGGGTCACGCGCAGCTCGTAGCCCTGACCGACATAGCGCAGGTCGGCGGCGCGCTCGAAGGCGAGCTGGTCGCGCCCGAGCCCGTCGGCGACGAACTGCGCGACCAGCTCCGCCGCCATCGCGTCGAGGTCGGCGTTGAGGCGCGCGATGTCGAGCGCCTCGCTGACCTGGAAGGCGGTGCGCACCGCGTCGTATTTGAGATCGGTGGTCAACAGCCCGATCGCCGAGGTGATGCCGGGGTAGGGCGGCACGAGTACCTCCGGGATGCCGAGCAGCGCCGCGACCTCGGCGCCGTGCAACGGCCCGGCGCCGCCGAACGCGACCAGCGAGAAGTCGCGCGGGTCGAGGCCCTTCTGCACGGTGCGCGAGCGGATCGCGTTCGCCATGTTGGCGTTCAGGATGGTGAGCACGCCCTCGGCCGCCTCGCGCGCCTCGAGCCCGAGCGCCGTCGCGAGGCCGTCGATCACGCCGCGCGCCGCGCGCTCGTCGAGCGTCATGGCGCCGCCGAGGAAGTGATCCTTGTCGAGCCGGCCGAGCACCAGGTTGGCGTCCGTCACGGTCGGAAGCGTGCCGCCGCGGCCATAGGCGGCCGGGCCCGGCACCGCGCCGGCGCTGCGCGGGCCGACCCGGAACGCGCCGCCCGGATCGACATAGGCGATCGAGCCGCCGCCCGCGCCGATCGTGTGGATGTCGATCATCGGCACCAGCAGCGGGTAGCCGCCGAGCCAGGTGTCGCGCGCGGTCGCCTCGGCGAAGCGGCCGTCGACCACGATGCCGATGTCAGCCGAGGTGCCGCCGACGTCGAAGGTGATCAGGCGCTGGCGACCCGACAGCCCGCCGGTCCACGCGCCGCCGAGGACGCCGGCCGCCGGCCCCGACAACAAGGTCATCACCGGCTTCTCGGCGACCATCGCGGCGGTCGCGACGCCGCCGTTCGAGCTCATCACGTGCAGCTCGGCCGCGAGGCCGGCGCCGCCCATCTCGCGCGACAGGCGCTGCACGTAGTCGCGCACCTTGGGCCCGATGAAGGCGTTCATCGCCGTCGTCGTGAAGCGCTCGAACTCGCGGAACTGCGGCGACACCGACGACGAGGTGGTGACGAAGCAGCCGGGATATTCCTCCTCGATGATCGCCTTGGCGCGCGCCTCGTGGCGCGGATCGAGATAGGCGAACAGGAAGCACACGGCGATCGCCTGGACGCCGGCGGCCTTCAACTGGCGCGCGGCGGCGCGCACGTCGTCCTCGTCGAGCGGCACCAATTCGGCGCCCTTGGGCGGCGCCAGGCGCTCGCGCACGGTCAGGCGGTGGCGGCGCTTGACCAGCGGCCGGTCCTGCCAGGGGATCTCCTGCATGATCGAGTAGTGCTGCGGGCGCTGGTGCCGGCCGATATGCAGGATGTCGCGATAGCCGCGGGTCGTCACCATGCCGGTCTCGGCGCCGTCGTGCTCGAGCACGGCGTTGGTCGCGATCGTCGTGCCGTGGAACAGGTGATCGACCGCGCGCGTGTCGAGATCGGCGCGCCGGCACAGCTCGCGCACGCCGGCGATCACGCCGCGCGACGGGTCGTCGGGCGTCGTCGGCACCTTGTGGATCTCGGTGCGGCCCGCTTCGGTGTCGCACAGCACGAGGTCCGTGAACGTGCCGCCGACATCGACCCCGATCAGCTTCAAGAACGGTCTCCTTTTACGCACTCACCTTGCGCTCGCAAGCGACGCGCCAGTCCCCCCACCCCAACCCTCCCCCCTCAAGGGGGGAGGGAGGCAGAGTGAATAGTCGGCGGCGCTGCCATATCGCCACCTTACTCCCTCCCCCCTTGAGGGGGAGGTGGGTTGGGGGGTGAGGGCCTACTCGTGCGCGATGCGCTTGGCGAGCGACGGCGCGAGGCCGGTCGAGGGCTTGGCGGCCGGCCGGCGGAACGCGCCCGCGGTCGGCTTGCGCGGCTTCAGCGCGACCAGCGCCTCGGCCTGCTTGAGTGCGGCGACCGCGCAGTCGACCACCGGCACGGCGATCTCGTCGCGCACCGACGCCGCCAGCCCCGCCAACGGCGCGCCCGCGAACACGATCACGTCGGCGCCGTCCTCCGCGACCGTGCGGTTGGCGAGCGCGACCAGGCGCGCGCGATGCTCGGTCTGCACGTCGGCGAGCGAGGCGAAGCCGCCGTCGAGCGCGCGGATCGCCGCGCAGCGCTGCTCGAGCCCGTGCCACTCGATGCATTCGCGGTACCACGAGGTCAGCCCGGTCGAGAATGTCACGATGGCGAAGCGGCGGCCGAGCATGCAGGCGGTCAGGATGCCGGCCTCGGTCATGCCGACGATCGGGATGTCGTAGAGCTCGCGCGCGCCGCCGAGCGCCGGGTCGCCGAACGCCGCGATCACGGCGGCGTCGACCTCGTGGTGGCGCTCGGCCAGCATCTCGAGCGCGATCGCGCCGCCGATCACCGCCTCGGCGCGGTTGGCGATGTAGGGCAGGCCGCGCGGCGCGGTCATGGGGACGAGCTCGGTGCCGGGCGCGGCCGCCGGGCGCGCCGCCGCGACGATGCGCTCGGTCACCGCGGCGGTCGTGTTCGGGTTGAGGATCAGGACCTTCATGCGGTCACCCACTCACGCATCACGGGACACGTGTTTGGCCCGATCGCATGACTATATCGAACCGAGGCGACCAGGGAGAGGCCGATGCGCAAGGGTGTCCTGTCGGGAATCATGGCCGGTGCGATCGGCGTCGGGCTCGGCATTGGGGCGGCGTACGGCCAGAGCCCGCCCGCGGCCCCGGCGGCCCCGCTGACCGGCGCGGCGGCGATGGGCGATTGGCGCAGCGACGCGCCCGGCATCGCGCGCCGCATCACGCCGGCCGATCTGCCGCCGCCCTATGCGACGCGGTCGGCGAGCAACCCGGTGCGCGTGGTCGCGCCGCGACCGGGTGTCGCGCTCCAAGTGCCGCGCGGTTTCTCGATCGCGCGCTTCGCCGACGGGTTCAGCCGGCCGCGCATGATCCGCGTCGCGCCCAACGGCGACGTGTTCGTCGCCGAGACCGGCGCCGGCCGGATCCGCGTGCTGCGCCCGAGCAGCGACGGACGCTCGGTGGCCCGCAGCGAGACCTTCGCCGACGATCTCGAGGGTCCGTTCGGCATCGCGTTCTATCCGCCGGGCGGCGACCCGCAGTGGGTCTATGTGGCCGAGCACAACGCGGTCGTGCGCTTTCCGTATCGCAACGGCGCCCTGAAGCCGGCGGGCGCACCCGAGACCGTGGTGCCGCGATTGGCCGACACCACCGGCGGCCACAGCACGCGCGACCTGGCCTTCTCGCTCGACGGCAAGCGCATGTTCGTCTCGGTCGGCTCGGGCTCGAACGACTCCGAGGGCATGGCGCGCAAGGGCCCCGACGAGATCCGCGGCTGGGAGGCCGCGCACGGGCTGGGCGCGGCGTGGGGCGGCGAGACCGGGCGCGCCGACGTGCTCGCCTTCGACCCGAACGGGCGCGGCGGCCGCGCGTTCGCCACCGGCATCCGCAACTGCGTTGGCCTGGCGGTGCAGCCGACGGCGGGCGCGCTGTGGTGCTCGACCAACGAGCGCGACGGGCTGGGCGACAATCTGGTGCCCGACTACGTGACGCGGGTGCGCGAGGGCGCGTTCTACGGCTGGCCGTGGTGGTACATCGGCGATCACGAGGACCCGCGTCACGCCGGCGAGCGTCCCGATCTGCGCGGCCGCATCATGGTGCCCGACGTCCTGCTCGCCTCGCACTCGGCGCCGCTCGCGATGGTGTTCTATCCGACCGCGCCGAACGGCGCGGCGGCATTTCCGGCGGACTATCGCGGTGACGCCTTCGTGGCGCTGCACGGCTCGTGGAACCGCCACGAGCGCACCGGCTACAAGGTCGTGCGCGTCCGCCTGAAGGACGGCGCGCCGACCGGCGTGTACGAGGATTTCGTGACCGGCTTCGTGCTCGACGCCGATCACGTGTGGGGCCGTCCGGTCGGCGTCGCGGTGGCGCGCGACGGCGCGCTGCTGGTCAGCGGAGACGGCAACGGCACGATCTGGCGCGTCGCCTACACCGGCGATGCGCACGCGGCGCGGTGAGCCCGAGCCGAGCTCACCGCCGCGGGGTATGCATCGGCGCGTCCGCTATTGCGGCTTGATGCCGGCGACCTGGACGACCTGGGTCCAGCGCGCGAGCTCGCTCCGCATCGTGGCGCCGAGCTCGTCGGGCGTGCTGCCGATCGCCTGCGCGCCCAGGTCGGCGAAGCGCTGCTGGATCTGCGGCGACGTCAGCACCTTGGCGAGCCCGGCATTGATCTTGGCGACGATCGGCGCCGGCATGCCGGCGGGACCGAGCCAGGCCTGCCAGATCTCGACGTCGTAGCCCGGCAGGGTCTCGCCGATGGTCGGCACGTCGGGCAGCGCCATCGCGCGCTTGGCGGTGGTGACCGCGATCGGCCGCACGGTACCGGCCTGGACCTGCGCCATGATCTCGGGAACGGTGTTGAACGTCATCGGCAGCTCGCCGCTGATCAGCGCCTGGATCGACAGCGCGCCGCCGCGATAGGCGACCGGCACGATGTCGATGTGGGCCATCTGCTTGAACAGCTCGCCGCCCAGATGCGTGATCGTGCCGATGCCCGGATTGCCGTAGCTCAGCTTGCCCGGGTTGGCGCGCGCGAGCGCGATCAGCTCGGGCAGCGTGTGGGCCTTCACGTTGTTGTTCACCAGGATGATGTTCGGCGTGAACAGCACCTTCGAGATCGGCGTGAAGCTCTTGATCGGGTCGTAGTTGAGGTGCAGGTGGATCAGCCCTGCGGCGACGTGGCTGTTGGAGTTCTGGAACAGCGTGTAGCCGTCGGGCGGGGATTGCGCGACCACCTCCGAGGCGATCACGGTGGCGGCGCCCGGCCGGTTCTCGACCACGATCTGCTGGCCCCACAGCTCGGTCAGGCTCTGGGCGATCAACCGCGCCGTGATGTCGGTGGTGCCGCCCGGCGCGAAGCCGACGATCACGTGCACCGGCCGGTTGGGATAATCGTCGGCCGCCGCCGAGGTCGCGGCGACGGCGAGCGCCGCGCCCCAGCACGCCGCCAGCCCGAACAACAATCTACGCATTTTCTTGGTCCCCCGGTTCGACGGCTCGTTGTGGCGTTTTTGTCTCAGCCGCCGATGTTGGCGACCGCGTTCCTGAAGCGCCGGCTGCCGACCACCACCTCGCCCGAGTCGAGGCGGATGTCGAAGTCGCCGGACGGCCGCGATTCCAGCGCCACCACGCGCTTCAGGTTGATGAGCCGCGTGCGATGCACGCGCGCGATGCCGAACGCCGCCAGCCGGCTCTCCTCGGCCTGCAGGGTGGCGCGGATCAGGTGCCGCCTCCCGTCGGCCAGCACATACTCGACGTAGTTGCCGGCCGACGCGACGGTCAGGATGTCGCGCGGGTCGACCAGCAGGCTGGTGCGGCCGTCGCGCAGCCAGAGTCCGTTGAGGTCGGTCGACGGCGCCGTCGGGTGGGCCGTGGTGCCGGGCGGCGTGGTGGTCGGCGCGAGCTCGACGAAGGGTTGCATCCGCGAGCGCTCGGCAAACCAGAAGATGGCGGTCAACGCCACGAAGCTGAACAGGTCCTTGCGCGCCTCGTAGACGATCTGGTCGAGCCCCCAGTTGATCGTCCAGTGCCAGCCGGCCGCCGCGTAGGCGAGCTTGCGCAGCACGAACATGCCGACGATGTGGACCGCGATGTAGGCGACCGTCAGGCCGAGCACCGCGGGCGCCGCCACCCGCCAGCGTCCGGCGGCGGTCCGGATCACGAGCGCGGCGCGCCGCATCACGGGCAGCAGCGCCAAGGTCACGGCATTGCCGGTGGCGTACCACATCGCCGGCTCCCACAAATTGCCGGGGGAGGCGAGGCGCCAGCCGACGTCGCGCGCGGTCGAGAAGGTGCCGACGACGCTCGAGGCGACCACCAGGCCGGCGACGATCAGGTAGATGGTCGCCACCGAGAGGCAGTGCGCGCCACCGCTCGTCCGCGCCGGCGCGCCGCTCGTCCGGTCGCCCGACGATTCGTCCCGCGGACGCCGCCATCCGTCCCATCCGGCCTGGACGGAACCGCGCGTTGCCAATTGAATCAAGGCCTTGACGCCGGGCATGCAGACACGAGGGAGAGCCATGAACCCGTCCGCGATCCTATCGACGAGCGCGGCAACGCGCTACCACGCGCTCGACGGCATGCGGGGCGCCATGATGCTGCTCGGCATCTATCTGCACGTCGCCTGCGCCTACGCGACGATCGGCAACTGGCCCTACAAGCAGCCGGACCTGACCCCCAGCCTGAACGCCACCATCACGCTGATCCACGTCTTCCGCATGCCGGCCTTCTACATGATGGCGGGCTTCTTCACGGCGCTGCTCTACGCCCGCCGCGGCTTCGCCCACGCCGCCGCCAACCGGCTGCGGCGCATCGGCCTGCCGTTCGTGGTCGGCTGGCTGATCCTGTTTCCCCTGGTCGTCGGCCTGATCGCGGTCAGCAAGGGCGGCCTCAGGCCGCTGGTCGTCGGGCTGCCGCCGGCGCCATGGTGGACGCGTTTCCACCCGATGCACCTGTGGTTCCTCGAGTATCTGCTGGTCCTCTACGTGCTGGCGGCGGTCGCCGTGCCGGCGGTGCGCGCGTTGCCGGCGGGCTGGCGCGCCCGGTTCACGGTCATGTTCCGGGGCGCGATCGAGGCGCCCGGCGGCCTGCTGCTGCTCGCCGTGCCGTCGGCGCTCGCCCTGATGCCGATGGGCTGGGCCGGGCTCGACGATCCGTCCTCGTTCGTCCCGCAGCCCCACATCGTGATCGCCTACGCGATCCCGTTCGCGGTCGGCTGGCTCCTCTACCTGAACGCCGACCTGCTCGACGTGCTGCGCCGGCGCGCCTGGGGCCACGCGATCCTCGCGGCCGCGGCGGCCGCGCTGTATCTCGCGCTGCTCTACACCCTGCCGGACCGCGGCGCGGCGTTCGTCGTCAAGCGCGCGGCGCACGCGCTCGCCATGTGGCTGATGATCTTCGGCGTCACCGGCCTGTTCCTCCGCTACCTGCGCGGGCACCACCCGGCGTGGCGCTATCTGTGCGACTCGTCCTACTTCCTCTATATCGCGCACATGCCCGTCATCATGGCGCTCCAGCTGCTGCTGGCGCCGGTCGCGCTGGCGCCGCTCGTCAAGGTGGCGATCGTGCTCGTCGCCGGCACTGCGGCGCTGCTCGTGCTCTACCACTACACCGTCCGGCCGACCTTCATCGGCGCGGCGCTCAACGGCCGCCGCTACCCGATCGGCCGCGCCGCGATCGCGGACGTCGTCGCGGCGTGAGCGCGTTGTCCGCCGGCGTGGCGCGCCCGGCGCGCGCCGGGTTCGTGGCCGACCCGGCGTGGGTCTTGGCGCTGGCGACGCTCGCGCTGCACGTCTGGGCCAATCGCGGCTACGGCATTTTCCGCGACGAGCTCTACTACATCGCCTGCGGCGAGCACCTGGCGTGGGGCTATGTCGATCACCCGCCGCTGGTGCCGTGGCTCGCCCGGCTGTCGCGCGCCGTTCTGGGCGAGTCGTTGCTCGGCCTGCGCGTCGTGCCCGCGCTGGCCGCCGCCGCCACCGTGGCCTTGACCGTGACGACCACGCGGTACCTCGGCGGTGGGCGCTACGCGGCCTGGCTCGCCGGCCTCGCCGTGATGGCGGCGGGCCTGTTCCAGGCGTTGGGCCTGCTCCTGTGCACCGATACGCTGAGCCCGCTGCTCTGGCTCGCCATCGCGTACGCGGTGATCCGCGCCCAGCGCGACGCGGCGCCGGGCTGGTGGCTCGCCGCGGGCACGCTCGCCGGCATCGCGCTCCTGAACAAGTACACGGTCGCCTTCTATCTCGCCGCCGTGGCGCTCGCGCTGCTCGTGACGCCGCAGCGCCGCGTGCTGGCGACCGCCGCGCCGTGGCTCGGTGCGCTGATCGCGCTGGCGCTGGCGGCGCCCAATCTGATCTGGCAGCACGTCCACGGCTGGCCGTTCCTCGAGTTCGCCGCGCATGTCGCGGCGCGCAAGAACGTCGCGCTGGCGCCGCACCAATACCTGCTCGGCCAGATCCGCATGCTCGATCCCGTGACGTTCCCGGTGTGGGGCGCCGGGCTCGTCGCGCTGGCGGCGTGGCGGCGCTTTGCCGATTTGCGCTGGATCGCATTCGCCTGGGCGTTGGTGATCGGCGCGATGATCGCGCTGCACGGCAAGACCTATTATCCCGGCGGCAGCTACCCGGTGTTGTTGGCCGCCGGCGCGGTCGCGCTCGAGGCCTGGGTGTCGGCCGGGTGGCGCGCCCGCGCGTTGCGCCCGGCGCTCGCGGGCCTCGTGGTGCTGGGCGGCGTCGCCTTCGCGCCGTTCAGCCTGCCGGTGCTGCCGGTCGACGATTTCATCGCCTATCAGCGCTGGCTCGGCGAAAAGCCGCGAAAGACCGAGGAGAACAATCCGGTCGGTGCGCTGTCGGAATACTATGCCGACATGTTCGGCTGGCGCGCCATGGTCGACGCGGTCGAGCGCGCCTACGCGGCGCTGCCGGCGGGCGAGCGCGCGCGCACGGTGTTCTATGGCCCCAACTACGGCGAGGCGGCGGCCGTCGAGGTGCTCGGGCGCGCCGGCGCGGTGCCGCCCGTGATCAGCGGCCACAACAGCTATTTCCTGTGGGGGCCGGGCGACGGCGATCGGACCCTCGTGCTGGTGTTCGAGCGCGAGCGCGCGGTGATCGCGCCGTACTGCGACGGCCTCGATCCGGTCGGCTGGTTCGACGACGCCTATGCGATGCCGTTCGAGCGGCAGAAGACGCTGTGGCTCTGCACGCTGAATCAACCGGTATCGCGGCTGTGGGCCAAGGCGAAGCACTTCGACTAGGCCATGGTTTCGGTGGAATGTTGACCGACGCGGCTTTCTGACGGACGAGAGGATCGAATGAAACGGCGCCAGTTTGTT
>DATJNS010000256.1:0-36976 GCA_035507915.1 Candidatus Sulfotelmatobacter sp. | reverse complement strand
AGGAAACCGCGCATCTCCGGCGAGAAGCGCTCGGGCTCGCGCGCGAGCAGCGGTCCATGGATGAACGCGCCCTCGACCTCGACGCGCACCAGCAGCGCGCGCCGGCCGCGCGCCATGTCGTAGGTCGGCAGCCCGACCGTCTCGATTGCGGCGCCGAGCCGCTCCAGCACGGCGCACGCCGACCTGAACGCCGCCAGGACCGCAGGCTCGGCCGGCTCGTCACCGAGATTGCGCGGCACGCCGAGCTTGAGCCCGGCCAGCGATGCGGGCGTACCGGACAGCGCGAGCGGCGGGAACCTGCGCGCTTCCGGGCACTCGGGATCGAAGCCGGCGAGCACCTGCAGCATCAGGGCAGCATCCGCCACGGTTCGGGTCAGCGGGCCGACGTGATCGAGCCGGTAGCTGAGCGGCACGACGCCGCGCGGGCTGACCAGGCCGTAGCTCGGCTTGAGGCCGACGACGCCGCAATAGGCGGCTGGCAGGCGCACCGAGCCCCCCGTATCGGTGCCGAGCGCCGCCGCGCACAGCCCGGCGCCGACCGCCGCAGCCGAGCCCCCGCTCGAGCCGCCCGGCGTCAGGCCCGGCGCGCGGTCGGGGCCGTGCGGATTGAAGGTGCGGCCGGTATGCGGGTTGTCGTTGGTCGCGCCGAGCGCGCCCTCGTGCATCGCGAGCTTGCCGAGGATCACCGCGCCGGCGGCGCGCAGGCGGCGCGTCACCTCGGCGTCCTCGGTCGGCACGCGCCACGGCGCGGCGCCGCCAAAGCCGTTGCCGGTCGGCATGCCGGCGACGTCGATGTTGTCCTTGAGGGCGACCGGAATGCCGTCGAGCGGCCCCAGGCGCCGTCCGGCGGCGGCGCGCGCCGCGGCCGCCTCGGCGGCACGCATGGCATCGCCGCCGCACACGACGACGAAGGCGTTGAGCGCGCGGCCGGGCCCCTCGATGCGCGCCAGCGCGTAGCGCGTCAGCTCCCGCGCATCGAGCGCGCGCGCCTCGAGCGCCGCCGACAGCTGCGCGATCGACTGGAACGCCAAATCGGTCATCCGGTCACGCTAGGCGCTGACGAACGACTTGAAAAGCCGCGGCGGCACGCCGTCAAATCGGCGGCGGCAAGCGGAGAAGCGGCAATGACCATGATCACGACCGACGACGGCGTGCGGCTCCACGTCGAGGAAGCCGGCGCGGGCGACCCGATCCTGTTCGTGCACGAGTTCGGCGGCCATCACCTGAGCTGGGAGCCGCAGCTCCGCCACTTCACGCGGCGCTACCGCTGCATCACCTACGCGGCGCGTGGCTGGCCCCCCTCGGACGTCCCCGACCAGCCGGCGGCCTACTCCCAGGCGCGCGCCGCCGACGACGCGGCCGCGGTGCTGCGCGCGCTCGGCGTGCCGCGCGCGCACGTCGTCGGGCTGTCGATGGGCGCCACCGCCGCGCTCGAGCTCGGCATCCGTCACCCCGCCTTGGCGCTGTCGCTGACGGTCGCCGCGGGCGGCGGCGGCGGCACCACCGATCCGGCGACGCTGCGCAAGTTCCGCGAGGAATGCCGGGTTGCCGCCGAGCGCATCGAGCGCGAGGGTCTGGCGGCGTTCGCCGAGTTCTACTGCGCGACGCCGTCGCGGACGCCCTACCGCGACAAGGACCCGCGCGGCTGGGCCGAGTTCAAGCAGCAGTTCGCCGCGGGGTCGGCACGCGGCCGGGCGCTGACCATGCTGGGCGTCCAGGGCGCGCGCGCGCCGTTCTTCGAGCGCCGGGCCGAGCTCGCGGCGCTGCCGATGCCGGTGCTCGTGATCGTCGGCGACGAGGACGACGGCACGCTCGAGCTCGCGCTGTTCCTCAAGCGGGCGATCCCGCGCTGCGGCGCCCTGATGCTGCCGCGCACCGGCCACACCATCAACCTGGAGGAGCCGGCCGCCTTCAACGACGCGCTCGAGGATTTCCTCCACACCGTCGAGCGCGGCCGCTGGACCGCCCGCGGCCAGGGCGAGAACTACCTTCTGGTGCCCGGCGTGCGTTAGCGCGCGACGTCGTCGAGCAGCTCGGCCGCGCCGGCGACGCGGATCGAACGCGCCGGGATCAGGTTGCTCCACACCCAGTTGTGGTGGCGGATCACGCTGGGCGCATCGAGATGCGGCCGGTCGCTCACGGTATGAGCGTCAGCCACGGCGACGACCGCATGACCGTGCGACACCGCCGCCCGGACGGTCGCGTCGACGCAGAAATCGGTCGCCCATCCGGCGATCATGATCCGGCGCGGGGCGATCTCGGCAACGCGGGTCTGCAGATCGGTCCCGGCGAACGGGTCGTTCAGGGTCTTCCGCACGACGACGTCGGCGCGATCACGGTCGAGCGCCGGCAGCAAGGCCCATCCGGGCTTGTGTGGCTCGAAAGCGTCGCCCGGGTCGCCGCAATGCTGAATCCAAACGACCTTGCCGCCGCGGCCGCGTACCGCCCCGGCCAGCCGGTTGATCCGAGCGAGGACGCCCTCGAGGTCGTGCTTGGGCGGCCCGTCGAGCAGGCCCACCTGCATGTCGACGACGACCAGGGCGTCCATGCCGGGCTTAGGCCCGCGGCAGCTTGGTAAGCTTGACCGCGGCCGGGCGCACCGCCTTCAGGAGATCGGCGTCGACGTATTTCGCGTAGTCGAGCGGCGCCTTCATCTTGCCCTGGGAGGTCAACAGGCTGACGACGTCCTTGATCGTGTCGATCGAGCCGTCGGTCCAGTTCATGTCGTAGACCACCTTGGGCATCAGCTCAGTCGCCAGCGGCAGCGGCATATTGAGGAACTTCGCGACCATCTGCGCCGCCTTCGGGCGGTCGTGGTCGATCAGGTCGTTGGCCTCGCAGAGCGCCGCGACGAAGCGCCGGGCGGCATCCTGGTTCTGCTCGATCCAGCCGCGGTTCATGTAGATGAAGTTGCGGTTGTTGTAGATGCCCTCGGCGTCGACCAGGATCTTGGTGCCCTTGACCGCCTGCAGCGTGCGGGTCGGCCACGGCTCCCAGGTCGCGAAGGCATCGATGTCGCCGCGCTCGATGGCGGCCAGCATCTCGGGCGCCTCGATGTTCACCACGGTGTAGTCGGCGGGGTTGAGGTTGAACTTCTTGATCACGCCGGCCCAGAAGATCTCGCCGCCGGTGCCCTTGGCGACGCCGACCTTCTTGCCCTTGAGGTGGGCGATATCGGGGATGTTCCGGCCGACCACCGAGAGCCACTTCAACAGGTAGGTGCCGTCGGCGACCGCGACGACGTTGGCGTCGACGTTGTGGTTGACCACGCCGGCGAGGTCGCTGCCGTAGGCCGCGTTGACCTGGTTGCTGATCAGCAGCGGCACCATCGCCGAGCCCGAGGCGCCGGTCTTGATCTCGACGTCGAGCCCGTGCTTCTCGAACAACCCGGCGACCTTGCCGACATAGAACTGCGAGAACGACGGATCGACCCCCGTCGCGATCACCATCTTGGTCGGCGTCTGCGCGTCGGCCGGCGCGGCGGCGAACAGCAGCGCGGCGGCGAACGCCGCCAATCCCAACTTCCTGTACATGTGAGGCCCCCTCTTCCGAGCGCCACGATCCTGACGGGCGGCGCGGAGGTCGGCAAGGCCGCCGCCTGTCGCAGTCCGCCGTGGTTCGACGCCGGCTATTTCTTGAACAGAAAGCCGGCGGTTTCGGAGACCTCGGGCGCGCCTTCGTAGGTGGTCGTGTAACCCGCGACGAACTCGCGCTCGAGCGTAAGCCCGAGCGAATCCGCGTGCTGGCGTAGTTCGTCGCGATTGATCACCCACGACAAGTACTCGGATTGGTAGCCGTAGACGTGCGGTCGCTGCACGACCACGAAGCTCGGCACCGTGCGCACCATCTGAAGCCGCGTCACGAACAGCCAGCTCAGCGCCGACGTCGCCAATCCGCTCAGGATGAGCCGCCAGTCCTCGGCGTACTGGAGGCTCGAGCTGGACATGACCAAGTCGTACCCACGCGCAAACAAGCCTCGTCGCTCGACTCGAACGTCACCCAGGGTAGATGCACGCGACCGACGCGACAGATCTCGAGACGTTCCTTGACGGTGACGCGGAGGGTCAGATCCGGCATCAGCCGCCGGCCATGACTGCGTATTGGCCGAGCGCGCCGCCCCAGTCGAGCATGGAGAGATGCTGCCGACCGTAGGCCGCGCGCGCCAGCACATAGGCGAATGTCATCGACACGTTGTGACCGCCAACGCTCAATGTCATTTGGGGCACCAGCGGGAACACTCCCAAGGGTCCGGTGCCATGGACCACCCGGGCGAACTCGGGAAACGCCGCGTTCATCGCTTCGACGACCGAGGGATGATCCCAGCCGGTGATTCCGGCGCCGCTCGTCGGCCACGCCGGCCCGACATATTCCCATTCGGGCCGAGACGGAGTTTCGCTCATCGGGCCAAACGCACCGGCTCAGCGCACCGGCTCGACGCGCTGCGCCACGAGCGTCCCCAGCTTGTAGACGTGGCTGAGGCCGGCCGGATTCCGCCAGGGATAGCTGTTCTCCTCGAACCGCATGATCTCGAACCCGAGGATGCGCAGGATCTGGGAATAGAGCATCGTCGTGTACTGCCACCAGGTGTTGTTGGGATGGTGCGCAGGATTGTCGTGATAGCCGAGAAACACGGCGACCGGCAGATCGGACACGGTCATGCCGTCGGTGATCACCAGCGTGTTCCGGCACCGCGCGGTGATCGAGGTCAATGCCGCGACCGGATCGCGCAGATGGATGAAGATCGAACAGGCGAGCACGATGTCGAACTCGCCGAGTTCGTCCGGCAATTGGTAGACGTCGCCGTAGAAGCAGCGCACCTTCGAACCGAGGGCGCGGTGGGCGAGCCAATAGGCGTTGCGGAGCCCCTCGAAATCGAGATTCTCGGCCGGCGGTACGCCGTGCTGCCGACGGACATCCAGATAGGGCACGCCATGATGCGTCTCGAGCGATTCCGAATCGAACGAGACGACGTCGGCGCCGCGGCGCTCGGCCTCGAAGCTGAGAAACCCGCTGGCGGTTCCGACGTCGAGGGTCGACCGTCCCGAGAAGTCGACGCCGCCCGTATAGCGTCCGAAGGACTCGCGCAGATCCCAGTTGCCGCGGATGTGGCCGAACCCAGGCAGATCCATCGTGTGATAGAAGATGCACCGGCCCGGATCGGTCACGATTCGCGGTTCGGCGTACGGCAACATGCGATCCTTTCGCCCAGCGCTCGCGGACGACTCAGTTCTACCATGCCACCCGGTTCGAGGCACGCGCCAGGCGCCCGCCGGGAAAAGCCGTTTGCGCCGCAATTTGCGCCTGGACTATAAGCCGGCATGACCGTGATCGACGCGTGGCTGCGCGAGGCGCTCGCGCACCACCAGGCCGGCCGGCTGGGCGAGGCGGCCCAGCTCTATCAACGGATTCTCGCCGACGAGCCCGCGCACGCCGACAGCCTGCATCTGCTCGGCGTGATCGCCAACCAGAGCGGCCGACCCGACCTCGCGCTCGACTATATCGGCCGGGCGCTGCGCATCCAGGACGCCAGCGCGCTCTATCACTGCAATTACGGCCAGGCGCTGGCCGGGCTCGGCCGCCTCGACGAGGCGATCGCAAGCTTCCGCAAGGCGCTGTCGCTGCAGCCGACCTTGGCGGAGGCCTACGGCAACCTGGCGATCGCGCTGCGCCACCAAGGCAAGCTCGACGACGCCATGGCGCTGCTCCGGCGCGCGCTCGAGCTCAAGCCCGACTTCGCCCAGGCCCACAACAACCTGGCCAACATCCTGGCCGAGCGCGGCCAGCTCGACGCCGCGCTGGTCCATTACGACCGCGCGGTGGCGCTCGATCCGCGCGACCCGGCGACCGCCACCAACCGCGGCGCGGCCCTGCTCGCCCAGAGCCAGGTCGCCGAAGCGGTCGCGAGCTTCCGGCAGGCCTATGCGCTGCGGCCGGACGATGCCCTGCTGCTCCGCTGCGCGCTCGCGCTGCCCATCATCCCCGGATCGACCGCGGAGATCGCGCAGATCCGCCAAGGCCTGGCCGACCAGATCGGCGCGCTGCGCGCCCGCGGCATGACGCTCGTCGATCCCGAGCAGCAGGTCGGCCATACGTGCTTCCATCTCGCCTATCACGGGCTCGACGACCTGCCGCTTCAGCGCGCCATCGCCGAACTCTACGCGGCTGCGTGCCCCGCGCTCCTGACGGTGGCGCCGCATTGCCGAGCGCCGGCGCCCGGCCGGCGCCCGGATGGCCGCATCCGCATCGGCTTCGCGTCGCACTTCTTCCGCGCCCACACGATCGCCCGGCTGTTCCAGGGACTGATCGTCGAGCTGTCGCGCGCGCGCTTCCACGTCACCGTGTTCGCCACGCCGGGCGGGCCCGACGCGACGCGTGCCGCGCTGATCGCCGCGGCCGACGACTTCGTCGAGCTGCCGCTCGATCTCACGGCGGCACGCCGGCGCATCGCCGAACGCGCGCTCGACGTGCTCGTCTATCCCGACATCGGCATGTCGCCGCTGACCTATTTCCTGGCCTTCGCGCGGTTGGCGCCCGTGCAGTGCGTGTCGTGGGGCCACCCCGACACCACCGGCATCGCCAACCTCGACTACTTCCTGTCGTGCGACGCGATGGAGCCGCCCGACGGCGCGACGCACTACACCGAGACCCTGGTGCGGCTGCCGGGACCGACGGTCTACTACCCGCGGCCGGTCTTCGAGGGCCGGCTCAAGAGCCGCGCCGAGCTCGGCCTCGATCCGGCGGCGCATCTCTACGTCTGCCCGCAGAGCCTGTTCAAGTTCCACCCGGATTTCGACGCGGTGCTGATCGACATCCTGGATCGCGATCCTGCCGGCCGGCTGGTGCTGATCCGCGGCGCGCACGCGCACATCGACGACCTTCTCTTGAAGCGGCTGGCACGCATCGCCGAGCGCATCGTGCTGCTGCCGACCTTGAGCCGCGCCGACTTCGTCGCGTTGCTCGCCTGCTCGGACGTGATGCTCGATCCGCTGCACTACAGCGGCGGCAACACGAGTCTCGAGGCGTTCGCGGTCGGCACGCCGGTGGTGACCTGGCCGGGCGCATTCATGCGCGGCCGCCACACGCACGGCTTCTATCGGCTGATGGGGCTCGACGACTGCGTCGCGCACGACGTCGCCGACTACGCCGCGATCGCGGTGCGCCTCGGCACCGATCCGGCGCGGCGCGCCGAGGTGAGCCGGCGCATCCTGGCGGCCAATGCCGTGCTCTACGAGAACGCCGAGACGGTGCGGGCGATCGAGGACTTCCTGGTGCGGGCAGTCGAGCGCGGCGGTTGACGGTCAGAAGCGCCTTGCGTGCGGCCAATCGGCATCGAACGGCAATGTGCCATCGCTCGCGTAGAAGAACAGGTTGTGACGAGGCGGCTGGATCGTCTGGTGCAGGCTTTCGAAAATCAGGACGTTCTTGAAGTGAGGCCGGAGCCGCGCCGCAAGGTCGCCCATGTCGTTGAACTCCTGCTCGTGGTCGGGATGCTGCAGGCCTTCGCCGCTCTCTGCGATCGTATAACCCGACAACATCCCATCGGGGACGAGCTTGCGTTTGATGTCCGTCATGATGGCGGCGATCTCGAGGCTCGAGAAATGCTCGATCGCGGCGTCCCAGAGCACGCCGTCGAACGGGCCGTCCGGGAGGCCGTCGCGGATGTCGGCGATCTGATAGCGGACATTCTCGCGCCCGTGATGGCGCCGCGCGAGCTCAATGGCGCGCGGGTCGAAGTCGACCGCGACCACCTCGCGTGCGATCGATGCATAAAACATGTCGGTATAGAAGCCGCTGCCGCAGCAGAGTTCCAGGTAACGGCCGCCCTGCTTCATGGCCAGCGAGCACATGACGGCGCCTTCGAGCCAGAACGTCCGCTTGAGCTCCGGCCAGAGGTAGAACTGGTTGATGAAATGATCGGCGAACTCGGGCATCGGGGGAACGGTCCATTCGCAGATCGTCTTGGCATAGTGGGAAACGCCGGCGAGCGAGCGGCTGAGCTCGGCGAGCCGATCGACGGCGGTATAGAAGCCGGCGAAGTCGTCGCTCGCGGTCAGTTTGGGGACGAGCTCACCGAACGTCTTCAAGGCTGCCTGGATCGAGGCGACCAGGGTGGCCGCCACCTGCTTCATGGCCTCCCGATGGACTGGCGCCGGTCGCTTCTGTGCGATCCAGCGTTGCTGGTGCTCGTCCGGTCTGTCCATCGTACCCGTCCTCTCGTTGCAGGCCATCTAGCGCGACCACCTGAAGCGAGCCTTTTGGTTTCGAATCTCGCAGCGCGGAGGTCGAGGAGGCGCCGCCGCCGGACTGGGTGAGACGGAACGCGAGGCGGCGACGGCTGCACGCCCGGACGCTGGAGATCACTTCAGCTTGACGTAGTAGGCATTGCTGTCCTGCAGGCCGGTCCATCGGTGCAGCGCGGGGATCGGGTGGCAATGGTCGATGAGCTCACGCGCCCCGAACGTATGCTCGGTGCGGAAGGTGTAGCGCAGCCGTTGCCCCTGCCAGACCCAGTCGACCGCGTCACCGTCCTGGAATTTGCCGCTCACGATCATCGAGACCGTGGGAACCGCCGGGTAGCGGTAAGCCCGGATCTCGCCGAGATCGGGCGTATCGTCGAGCACGAGGTGCTTGAACCCGCGCTCGTAGGCTTGGCGGATGCGTAGGCAGTTGTTCACGTGGTCGTTGAAATAGCAGAGATCGGTCGGGCCTTCGGCGCGAACGTCGTCGAGCCCCCAATCGCGTTCGCGATAGTCGACCGCATCGAACCGGTGCGTGAGCCACGAAAAATCGACGTCGAACGCGAACATCTTGTGGCGGGGCGACGCGCACCGCATGGTGAACAGCGAGGAGCCCTTGAACACGCCGCTCTCGACCACGATGCGCGGCTGCAGCGCGCGCACGATCATGAACAACCAGGCCGTCAAATTCACCGGCGTGGTGATGTGCTGGCCGACCGCCGGATTGCGGCTCTTGACCGTGAGGTAGTCGACCAGATCGGGCAGGCCGATCCTGTCCGGAAGCTGGGCCTCGACCAGGAACGCCCGAATCACGCCGACCAGTTCGTTCCAATGTCGTATGCGCAGCGCCGGACTGGCATCGTAGGGTTCCATGGGCTCGCCCGCGCCGACCGGTCCGAGCTCCTCGACATGGCTGACCGCCGACATGTCGAACGGCGAGATTCCCTTGACCTGTTTGTCGTCGGCTGGCATCGGCGTCGGGGCGCCCGTCGTCAGAAGCAACGCGTTCGTCATATCATCGAACCGTCCGGCGGGGCCATGCCGGCGTGCGGCCGGGCGCGCGTGCCGCCGGCAAAATTGCTTTTGCACAGCGCCACTTCTAGGCTGATCGCTTGGCGGTCGAGGATGTCCGGCGGTGCTCTCGGTCCTGATCCAATATTGCAACGACCCGCGGCCGGAGCGCATGGCCGAGTACGACGAGTGCGTGCGCCGCAACCTCGCCAACCCGCACGTCAAGGCGGTGCACAATCTGGTCGAGCACGGGGTCGCGGTGCCGCGCGAGTTCACCGAGCACCCGCGCTACGTCGAGCATCGCGTCACCAGCTGGCTGACCTACGAGGCGGCGTTCGCCTATGCCAACGCGGCATTACCCGACGAGATCGTCGCGCTGACCAATCTCGACATCTTCCTCGATCCCACGAGCGACTGGGCGCGCGCCGAGGCCATGCTGCGCGGCAGCAACACCGTGTTCTGCCAAGGGCGCACCGAGTACAGCCCCGACGGCTCGACCTACAAGGATCCGGCGTTCGCCGCGCTGGCCCTCGCGACGACGCAGGACGCCTGGGTGTTCAAGACCCCGGTCACGGTCGCCAATTGCGGGTTCGAGCTGGGCACGCTCGGTTGCGACAACGCGATCGCCGACCGCCTGATGCGCGCGGGCTACGTGCCGATCAATGCCCCCAACCACTTCAAGATCTTCCACTACGACCGGGTGCGCGAAAAAACCGCGCGCACCATGACGGCGACCCATATCGCCGAGCGCGGCGCCGGTCGGCACACGCGCCATCCCGAGCGCGACGGCCAGTACCTGGTGCCGGACTACGACGCCTTCCAGAGCGTCGACAAGGTTCTCGATCTCCTGAAGGTGCCCGAGCTCGGGCGTTACTCGGTGATCTGCGACGTGTTCACCAAGTTCATCAAGATCAACAACCCCTGATCAGCGCGTCAGCGACTCCAGCCGCGCGAGCACCGGCCCGAAGACGCGGTCCGCCATCGCGCGCTCGACGTCGGTCAGCACCGAGGCGTACGAGTTCGCGTTGAGCCGCCCGACGAACCGGTAGCCCCGGTCGTAGCCCTTCTCGAGCTGCGGCCGGTAGAACGCGCCGGACTGCCGGCTGTCGATCTCGCGCTGCTCCTGCTTGCGCATCTCGCCGACCGAGCTCCGGCTCACGGCGAGGGCCAGACGCTCCGGCGCCACGGCCTCGCCGAGGAATCCGCAGATCCGCGCGAGCTGGGCGACGGGGTCGGCCTTGAGCTTCTCGTAGCCCACGAACAGGACCGGCAGGTCGCGCTGGTCCATCCACGAACTCGCATGCCCGACCCAGCTTTGGCCGAGCACAAGGTTGCCGCCCGACGTAACCCACCCGCCGACGAACCCGCGGAAGATCTGCTCTTTCGCCTCCTGAGGACCGTCGAGGAGGTTGGGATCGCCCAACAGGTGCATGAAGTCCCAGATCGACATCATGACGTCGATCGGGTCGCGCACCAGACAGATGGCGCGCTCGGCGCGATCGCGCAGCGGCAGCGCCAGGCTGTAGCCGAAGTGAGTCTTGACGTAGCATCGACGCGGCCCTGGCGGGGGCACGCGCGCGAGGTTCTCGTGGATGTCGATGATGTAATCGGTGTCGATGCGTGGCGCGTCGTCGGGCGCGTCGAACAACGCGTGGAACAGCATGTAGTTCAGATAGGTGATGCCGGATTTCGGATAAGCGGCCGAATAGATGATGTCAGCCATCGCCATGCCCCGACCGATCCCGGCCGCCAGTCAACGAAACGCCTGCGGTTGCGCGGTGCGTTCGAGATACTGATTCGCCATCTCGCCGAACGCCACGGCTTCTTCCTGCCAGTTCTCCGCATGCCGGAAGCCGCGGCTGGGCGCGAACAGCTCCTCGAGCAGCGGGTCACCGCCGAGCGCGAGCTGGCGACCGACGCAATCGACCGTGTGGCGATAGAAATGGCGCCACAGCGTGTCGAAACGCCCGCCCGTACGCTCCGGATGTTTCAGATGGAACACGGTGGGACTGAACATGCGGTTGAGCGCCAGGCCGCTCCACCTCAAGGCCATCGGAAACCACAGATCCCACCATACCATGCCGAGCAGGTGTTCGGTCGGGACGATCGACCGCGCGGCGGCGACCTCGAAAAAGAAGTAATCGTAGCCGTGAGCGTAGAACGCCGCCTCGGCGCCGTCGGCCAGATCCGAGACGTCGACGCGCTGACCGTACGCGGCGCCGCCGCTGGCGCACAGGCCGATCAGCCGGTCGAAATACTCGCGATCGCGGGTCGTGAAGACATCGGCATTCACGATGCCCCCGACCTCGTAGCCGCGCTCGTGCAGACAATCCACCAGGTCGACGACATAGACCAGCGGCGCGCCCCATTGATCGAGGCCGGTGCGGCGCGCGCGCACGAACTCCACCTCGGGATGGAGCGGCCGGAGCACGTCGAGCTCACTGTCGCAGTTCAGCGACAAGACATCGAATCCGGCAGTGAGCCAGGACCGAATACAGAGCGCCTGATACTCCGGGCCTGCCCCGTCGTTGCCCCGAATGGTGCGGACGAGCCCCGGGGAAATCGACGTCACGACTGCGCGTTTCGAGGCCATGGCCAATCCGTCCGACTCTACGACTCCTTGACCCGCGCCCCGGTTCATATAATCAGAGGCCTAGCCTCAGCAACACTCATGCCGCTTCCGGAGCTTCCATGCCGCACCGGGTAATGGTCCCACAAAGCGCCGTCGACAAGCTCCTCTCTGCGGCGCAAGACCTGGTGCGCGGCAATGAGGATGCTTTCACGTCCCTGGTTCTGTCGCATGAAGCGGCGTTGCGTCGGATCTCGAGCCGCGGGGTCGACGTTCGCACGGTGATCGACGTCGGCGCGTCCGACGGCCGCTGGTCGCGTCGCGCCTTGGCGTTCTGGCCGGATGCGCGTTGCCATCTGATCGAGGCCAAGGAATATTGGCGGCCCGCTCTCGCTCACGCGGCATCGACACAGCCGACCTGGTCATTCACGATCGCCGCCGCGGGTCCTACGGACGGCACCATCGCGTTTTACAACAACCCCGAGGATCCGTTCAGCGGCACCGCCTATGTGGACCCCGCGTCGGGGGTGCCGATGGTCCCGCAAGTCGCCCTCGACAGCGAAATCGCGCGCCATCGTCTCGAGCCGCCGTTCCTCATCAAACTCGACACGCACGGCTACGAGCCCGAGATTCTCGCAGGCGCGCGGCGGGCGCTCGACCAGGCAAACCTCGTGGTCGTCGAGGCCTATAATTTCCAGGCACCCGGCCGACGCTTCCCCGACCTGACCCGGAGCGTCGAGGACGCCGGATTCCATTGCATCGATATCGGTGAGCCGCTGTTCCGGGAGAAGGATCAGGCGTTTTGGCAGATCGACCTGTTTTTCGTCCGGGCCGATCGCCCGGAGGCCATTGCGCAGGGTTACCGCTAGTCGCGCCTCGCGCCGGGGTTCGCTCGTCATGCCGGATCGAGCGACGCCAGGAGACGGCCGATCACGTCTTGAGCTGCTGGATTGGAATCGCGCGCAAGCTGGGCGCGCCAAGCCTGACGCAGCGCCTCGATCGGCGCCGGATGCTGTTCGAGATAAAGCTTCATGAGCAGCGATAGATACTGCGCGAAATAGACCTGCTGCGCCGCGTCGGCCGACGGCCTGAAATGCCTGACGAAAGCACCCAGACCGCGGTTGATCTCCGCCGTGGCCGGGCGGTCGATCGGCAGCGGCAGCCGCACCGTCAACGAGCGCGCGAAATTGCGGAACTGCTCGAGATAGAACGGCGCATGGTGGCCGATCGGGCCTTCGCCGTGGCGCAGATGGACCACCAGGGGCTCGGCGGTCGGGCGGAGGCGGCAGCCACGCTTGGCGAGCACCAGCGGCAACCAATAGTCCCACCAAGTCTCGCCGAACACGAAACCCTCGTCGGCCAGATCGCGGACCATCGAGGGCGCGCAAAAGAAATAATCGATCCCCCAGAAATAGCGCTGCTGGTCACGCGGCTGGTCGAGATCGTCGACGTCGAGGCGCTGCCCATAGATCAGGGTGTCGTCGCCCGCAGTGGCGATCGTCTCACCGAGCAGGTCGGCGGAGCGCAGGAAGAGGTCGGCATTGATCACGCCGATCGCGGCCTCGGGCGCGGCCGCCGCGGCATCGAGCATGTCCGACAGGAAGACGAGCGGACGGCCGTAGCGGGCGGCCGCGGTGCGGCCCGCGGCATGGAACTCCACCCCGTCGAAGCGCGGCGCGATCGCGGCGATCTCGGCCTCGTCGTTGACCGAGACCACACGATGCCCCGCCGCGAGCCACGAATCGACGCAGCGTCGGAGGTACGCGGGGCCGATCTCGGCGCCGTGCGCATCAACGCGCTCGATAAGCGCGGGGATCGACGTGTACAGCCCGAGGCGAGGTGGCGCGCCCGCCATCAGAAGACCTGGGCGTTGTAGATCAGCTGCTTGATGTCGGAGCGACGCAGCGCCACGAACTGGCGCTCGCCCGCCTTCCAGCGGCTGGCCGGATCGCGCGGATTGTCCTTCACGACGACCTGTCCGACATAAATGCGGTGCGGCTGGCTGATGTCGTGCGGCTGCCACCCCGTTTCGGCCCGCAGTCGCTGCAGCGCCGTCATCGCCTCCTGCGCATAACTCGTCGCGTCGGACGAGATCTGCTGATCATGACGACGGAAGCAGGCTAGAGGCGCGTCGACGCCCCGCAGATCGGCATGGCGGTAGAGCTGACACCACAGCGCGAAATCACCGGCGGCCCGGAAGTCGGTCCAGGAGGCCCGATCGATCTTGTCGAACAGCCCGCGGCGCCAAAAGCAGGATTCCTGCTGGATGAATTCCGTGGCGTAGGGATTGCCGCCGCCGCCGAAACCGAGATATTGCCCGTCCACGAAGGCATCGCGCGAGAACCCGGCGTGCCGATGCACCTGGGTGATGTCGCCGCCCATGTCCCCGGTGATCGGGGTCAGCGAGCTGATCCACTCGACTTCGGGCACGTCGCTGAAGATGCGCGCGACCGTGGACAGGGTCCATGGAAAGTAGGTGTCGTCGCTGTTCAGCCACGCCATGATCTCGCCACGGGTATGGGCAAATCCCTTGGCGATCGCGTGGTACATGCCGCGATCGGGCTCCGACGACCAATAGGCGAGACGATCGGCGCGCGCACGGATCAGCTCGACCGTGCCGTCCGTCGAGCCGCCGTCGATCACGGCGTACTCCAGCGTGAACGGACCGCTCTGACCGAGCACCGACTCCATGGTCGTCGGCAAGGTGTGGACGCGGTTGAAGCACGGGGTGACGACGGTGATCGTCGGCGAGGCGGCGGCGGTCATCGCGTCAGAGCGGCGCGCCGGCGGCGGCTGAACGAGCCGCCGCCGCGAGAGCGCCGGCGGCCTGCTCGGCCGCCGCATACAAACGATCCAGGATCGGCCGAGGCTCGACCGGGTAGGCGGGATTGAAGCGCCAGTCGGCGAACATCTGACGAATCGCCGCAATCAGATCAGGCTCTTGATGCAGATAGAGCCGTACGACATGTCCGAGGAACTGGACGTATATGATTCGCTCCGAGGGCTCCGACGCCGGATTGAAAAGCCTCAGGAAACCGACGAAGCACGCGTTGGCCTGGATCGTCCAGGGGTCGCTTCCCGGCAGGGGCAACCGAACGGTCAGGGCGCGGACGAACGAGTCGAACCCGTCGAAATAGTGGCCGGCATGCGCCCCAAGACCGCCGTCGCCATGCTGCAAATGCTTGATGAACGGCGGCGGCCCGGCCAACTGCAACCGATGGCCGCGCTTCGCCAGGACGATGGGCAGCCAGTAGTCCCACCAGCACTCGCCGAAGATGAAGTTTTCGTCGCCGATCTCTTTCACCATGGACGGCGAGAAGAGAAAGCAATCCATGCCCGCGGAATACGGTTCGGCCTCGCTCGGGTCGTCGACATCATCGACGTCGAGTCGCTCGGCATAGACCAAGGTTCGGCCATCCATGCGCGCGAGCAAACGATCGAACGATTTCGGCGCGTGCAGGAAAAGATCGGCATTCACGATGCCGACGACGTCCGCCTCGGCAACCGCGCACTCATTCAGCAGATCCGACATGTAGACGAGCGGCCGGCCGACCGCTGCAACCGCGCTGCGCTCGACCGCGCGAAACTCGACGTCCGCGAAGCGGGACGCGATCTGGTCGATCTCGGCGGGCGTGTTGACCGATATCACGCGATGCCCGCCCTCGAGCCAGGACCGGACGCAGCGCTCCGTATAGGCCTGTCCGATATCCACGCCACGACGGTCGTGTCGCTGCACCTTGGCCGGTATCGACGTGAAGATCGCGGCTGACGCGGTCGACATCGTGACGACGCCGCTAATGACGCACTTGCCGATCGGCAGACGACGCCTCGTCGCGATCGTGCAAGATGAAATCGAAGAACGGCCCGGCGCCCTGCGTCTCGCGCCAGCGTTTCGCGCCAGCGACCGCGCGCGCCTGGTAGGCCGGCAGGTCATCGAGCACGGCGCGGATCGCGGCCGCCACCGACGCGCTGGAGAAGCTGTCGAACACCGTGCCGACGTCCCAAGCGCTCGCTTTGCGGCCCATCCATGTGCCGGTCGGCAACACCAACGGTTTTCCGAGGTTCATCGCGTCCATGAAGATGCCGGTCGCGCGACACGGATAGAACTTGCTTCGGTAGGGCAGCACGACGATGTCGCTGGCCTGCAGGGCCGCCGCATAATCGGCCTCGGCGAGATCCCCTTGCAACAACCGTATCTGAGGCCTGGCGGCCGACAGACCCGCCAGGGCGGTCACCGTGCGGTTGAGCTGGGCCGGCTCGGCGCCGGCTCCGGTGATCTGAACCACGGCGCGAAGGTCGGGATGGCTGCCCACCAGGTTCTCGATGATCCCAGGAATCAACTCGAAGCCCCTGATCTTCTCGGCCCGCCCGAGAAACGCCAAGCACGGCGCCTCACCGGTACTCGGACGTTCAACCAAGGGAGCACCGGAGTCGGTGTGAGGCGTCGCGGTCGGATGGCACAAAGGCCGACCCGCGACGAAATTATAGACGTCCGCCTGGGCCTTGGTCATGCACGAGAAGCGCACGCGCTTCGCCGAGGGGTCGGAAAAGGCCTTGAACGCCAAGCGGTACAGCGCGTGGGCCATGTCGTCGGTCATCGTCGCCGCCTCGTGGTTCGGCTCGAACCACAGCCCGATCACGATCCGAGGGAGATTGGCCGCCGGGAGGCCTTGGGCCCAGGCTCCGATCGCCTGCAGCTGGTTCTGGTTCACCGGCTGGAACACGAGAACATCGTTCGGCGCGAAGCGGCCGGGGTCGAGCCGCTTGAGGTCCTCGAGGTAGACCTGGTTGCCCAAGACATAGTTCTCGATCGGACCCGACAACGGGTCCTGGCTGAAGCGGTAAGCCGGCTCGCACCTGAAATGAGGCTCCGCCGGCAGATCCCCATGCGGGTCGGCGCCGATGCCCTGGTTCCCATACACCATGCATTCGATGCCGCGCGCGCGCGCCTCCGCGACCATCAAACGATCGGCATTCGCGCGACGCCCCGTGCGACCGGTCAGGCCGGCGTCCAGGATCACCAGCCGCATGCTGCGCCATCCCGCATCACACCGCTTCTGCGACGCACCAAACGTTCCAACTCGCCTCGGAAGGAGGCTGCTCCGGGTGCTCGAAATCGCACATGCGCCGCAGCACCATGCCGGCGCGTGCCATCAGCAACTCGAGCTCGACGGGAAAGAAGAAACGGACCTCTTGATGCTCCTCGGTGTGCCGCGCCGCCGCGCCCTTCGGCATCCACCAGATATCGTAATGAACAGTGCAGATTTGCCGGACGGCATCGAGATCGCCGCGACCGGTGCGCAGTAACGTGCCTTCGGGATGCGTGATCCGCTTGACGCGCGCGCTCGGCCGCTGCGCCAGGACGGCAGGCCCGTACCAGCAGTCGAAGATCAGCAGCCCGCCGGGTTCGAGATGGTGCCGAGCCGTGTCGAGGGCTGCGCGCACCGCGGCATCGCCGATCTGGAGATCGATCACCGCAAACATCATCGTCACGACGTCGAAAGTCCGTCCGGCCCGATAGTCGGCGATATCGGCCTGATCGAACCGCAATTTCGTCGCCACTCGGCTTGCCACGGCACGTTCGCGCGCGCGCGCCAGCATGGCCTCCGACCGGTCGACGCCCGTCACGGCGTAGCCAAGGTCCGCGAAGGTCACCGCATGACGCCCGGTGCCACATCCGAGGTCGAGCAGCTCCGTGCCGCATCCATGGTTCTTGGCGGCGGCGCGAACGAAACCGCATTCGCCATCGTAATCCTTGGCGGCATAGAGTCGGTCGTATGCGTCCGCGTAGGCGGGGCCGAAGGACGCCGGATTCACCGCATCGGCCGACAACGTCGTCGTCATGACCCCAGCTCCGGAATCGCGTCACGCAGCGCCGCGCACACCTGATCCGCTTGATCCTCGGTGAGCGTCAGACCCGAGGGAACATACAACCCGCGGCGCGCCAGACGCTCGGTCACCGGGTAGGCCTCGTTGGCGAACAGGCCGCGGTCGCGCAACACCGGTTGCTCGTGCATGCCGAGGAAGAGCGGCCGCGTATCTACTCCGCGCTCGCGCAGCCGCCGCGCGAGTTCTGCAGCATCCAGCGGCAGACTGTCATCGAGCACGACGCAGAACATCCAATAGACATTTCTCGCCCACGCGCGCTCCACGGGCAATTGAAGCAAATCGATATCGGCCAGACGCTCACGATACCACGCAGCCATCCGACGCTTGCGCGCGACGTGATCCTCGATCTTCTCGACCTGAGACAAGCCCACCGCGGCTTGCATGTTGGTCATGCGATAGTTGTGGCCGATCTCGGTATGCAGAAAGCGGCGATCCGATCGGAAGCACAGGTTGCGATAGGAACGCAGCCGCTCCGCGAAGCCGGCATCGGAGGTCACGACCATCCCGCCTTCGCCGGTGGTGATGATTTTGTTGGCGTAGAAGCTGAAGCAACCCATGTCGCCGAGACCACCGACCTTGCGGCCCTCAACCTCGGCGCCGTGCGCCTCGGCGGCGTCCTCGATGACGCGCAGATCGTGCTTCGCCGCGAGCGCGCGGACCCGTCGCATGTCGGCCGGATGGCCGAACATGTGGACCGGCATGATGGCGCGTGTCCGCGTCGTGATTTTCGCCTCGGCCTGATCGAGATCCAGGCACCAGGTATCGGGGTCGGCGTCGACCAGCACGGGAACGCAGCCGGCTTCGATAATCGCGATCACGCAGGAGATGATCGTGAAGGAAGGCAGTATGATCTCCGCACCAGGCTCCAGCCCGAGCGCGCGAACCGCGATCTGCAGCGCAGTCGTCCCATTCGCGACGGCGACGCCGAAGCTGGCGCCGCAGTACGTCGCCCAACGATCCTCGAAGTCTCGCAAGAACGCGCCTTCGGACGAGATCCAGCCGGTTTCGATGCACTCACGCAACCGAACGAGCGCATCGTCGCCGAGCAGAGGCTGCGAGACGGCGATCACGCAGGCCCGATCCGACGCGGCGCGATCAGGGGTTCGTCGAGCCGGAAGGTGTCGCGCTCGTAATCGTCACCGCCGCGCGGGCCGCGCGTCAGGACGAGGAAGGTCGTGTCCGAGAGCGCCTCGAACGCATGTCGCTCGTCGGGCACGTTCAGGATGAGATCGCCGGCCTCGAGCCGCACCTCGGATACCGGCTCGTCGGGCATCTGCGAGACGACCCGGAGCGACCCTTCGAGCACGTAGACGTACTGATAGGTGTCCTTGTGAAAATGGTTGGCGCGCACGGCGCCCTTACGCGACCGGATAATCGTCACGTATTCGATCACACCCTTCTTGAGGACGTCGATGATCTCGCCGCGCTCGTCGCGGAACGATACGGGTACCTTGACCACGTCCATCGAGATGTCCTCTCGGCTTCCTTCGCTGGGGACCACAGTAGGACCGCAATGCGGGGGCACGGCGGGCCGGGCAACACTAGCCTACGATCGTGGGACGCGGAATCGGGATGATGAACTTGCCGCCGCGGTTCGAGAACTCGCGAAGATTTCTCATGATCTCATCCGCGAAATTCCAGGCGAGCAGCAGGGCGTAGTCGGGCGGGTCACTGAAAAGCGCTTCGTCGGCCACGACCGGAATGTGCATTCCGGGCGTAAATCGCCCGATCTTGAGCCGCGATTTCTCGGTGACGAAGTCGAGGAGGTCGAGCCCAATCGCGCAATAGTTTAACAGAGTCATGCCTTTGGCCGGTGCGCTCACTCCCGCGATGCGTTTGCCGCTGCGCTTCAGGCCGGCGAGCATCTGGCGCAGATCCTCGCGGTTCTGCGCCACGTCGCTGGCAAATCGCTGCAATCGCTCGAGGTCCGTGATGCCCTCGCGCTGCTCGGCGCCGAGCAGTTCGGCGATGACGCTGGAGACCGGGCGATCGGACGAGCCGATGCGGCGCACGAAGACCCGGAAGGATCCGCCGTGGATGTCGCGCCGCTGAACCTCGAAAATCTCCATGCCGAATTGGCTGAAGAAGCGGATCAGCGGCTTGAGCGAGAAGTAGGACAGATGCTCATGGTAGATCGTGTCGTATTCGAGCGCGCGGACCAGATCGACCATGTAGGGCGCCTCCATGATGAAGACGCCTGTCGCAGTGAGCAGCGCATCGACGCCGCGCATCATGTCGTGCAGGTCGTTGATGTGGGCGATGACGTTGGTTCCGGTGATGACCGACGCTCGGCCCTGTTCGTCGCGGATCCGCAGCGCCGTATCGCTATTGAAGAAGGCGACCAGCGTCGAGACGCCATGAGCTTTCGCTATCTCGGCGATGTTGGCGGCGGGATCGACGCCGAGGACGCGCACGCCGCGCCTCGCGAACATCTGGAGCAGGACACCGACGTTGCTGCCGATATCGACGACGAGATTACCATCGGTCAGAGCCATCATGCGGACGACGGTGCCGGCGAACTCGTCCCAGTGCTCGCGTCCAGCCGCCGTGGTCGACGACTCGTAGGGATAGTCGTTGCAGTAGAGCGTCTCGGGCGGCACGACCCAGTCGAGTTGGCTCAAGCCGCAATCGGTGCACAGCAAGACGCGAAGCGGATAACTCTGCTCGGCCGGACCCAGTTGATGCTTGAAGAGAAACTCGTCGGCCGGGGGATGATTGCCGAGGTCGAGGAAGCGCACGAGGGAGCGGCTGCGGCAGATCCGGCACTCCTTCACGAGCATGCGCGGCCTCCTGCCGGTGACCGGCAGGACGCCGGCGCACCAAATGGGGGGGGCATCGCCATGGAGAAGGATCTGTAATGGTCGCGTTGGCACGGAAAATTATGGTTAAAATGTTATCAAACCCTTAAATCACAGGGCAGAACTCCCAGCGACGAGCCGGGCAGGAGGGGTGGCGACGCTCAGCGCGGCATTTGGATCGGGGGCGGGACCCGGCCCGCCGCGACGCGCTCACTCACCTCGTCCACGAACTTCCCGACCAACGAGGCGTAGTCGGTTTGGGCGATCCGCCGTGCTTGCTCGCTGCCCCGGCGCGCCAGCTCCGCGCGGCATTCCGGATCGGTCCACAATCGCCACATGGCGTCGGCGATCGCGTCGACCGAGCGCGGGTCGACCAGGAGCGCGGCGTCAGCGGCCTGCTCACGCACGCCGCGAATGTCGGACGTGATGGTCGGGCAGCCGCACGACCATGCCTCGAGGATCGGTATGTTGCTCGGACCGAAGAACGTCGGCATGACGAGGCCGACGGCTTGGCTGTACAAGGCTGGCATGTCGTCGGCATCGACGAATCCGAGAAGATGCACGGAATCGTTGAGACCGTGCTCGGTGACACGCCGCATGACGGTGTCGAACGAGGGGGCCCAGTCCTTGTCGCCGTGCAACCCGCACAAGGCGATCGGCATCCGCTCGCCGGTGCGCGCGGCGATCTGCGCGATCGCGTCAATGATGCGCGCGTGATTCTTGTGGAACCAGAACTGGGCTGGATAGAAGAAGAAACGCTCGGGCAGTCGATACCGCGCGCGGACGGCCGCCAGTCGCGCCGGGTCGTCGACGCGCTGGGCTGCGACGACCGGATACAGTGGCATCACGTAGATGCGATCCGGCTCGATCAGACCGCCGTAGCAAGTGAGCACGTCCTCTTTGCCAGCCTCGGAGTCGACCAGGATCATCGCGGCATGTCGGCACGCATGCGTGAACAGCGCTTCCCGGCGTGTGAACTCGGCAGGTCGCCCGACTTCGGGGAATTCCGGCTGGAAACGGTGCTGCAAATCGTGGATCGGCATAACGAAGGGCCGCCGCGCCAGGACGCCGATCTCGGTCGGGCACGTGAGAAACAGCCAGTCGACCGAGTTCAGCGCCCGCGAGCCGTCGAGCTGCTGCAACACAATCGGGGCGAGCGCGCCCGCATACTCGCGCAGCTCGGCTTCCGCGGGCTGCCACAACGCGCGCACCGGCAGGCCGTGCAGACGCATCTCGCCGCTCATGAGCCAACTGAGACCAGCCGGACCGAGATGGAATAGAAACTCGAGCTGGTGGCGGCCGCTCTGGTGTACCTGGCCGAGCGCGCTCAGCAGCAAGTTCTCATATTGGAAGGCGCCGCCGTTCCACCGCGTCGTCAAGCTGATGACCCCAATCGTCACGACCGCGACCCCTCGGCGACGCTCCCAAGCCGGCAGGCGGGAGGGTCGTCGTTAAAGTATTAGGGAACGCTTAACGGTAAATTTCCACGGGCGCGCGCCGCCTTATTTCACAGCGATAGTTCGGTGTTTACGAATTGCTAAGACGGAAAGCCCTACAAACACTGCGTGTTGGCCGATCCGGGCCTCCCCACAGGGTCACCCTAGGTTCACCGCCATGAACGAGACCGGCGCGTTGCCGGGACCGATCACGCTCCTCACATCAATCCCGGCGAAGATCGAGCGCTTGGACATGCAGCGGCGCGACATCGGCGCGGCCTATGTCCGCACGTGCATCTCGTCCTGGCGTGACGCCGGCTTCCGCGTCGTCACCATCAACGGCGAGGAGGAGGCCGCGGCGATCGCGCCCACCTATCCGGACGTCGAGATTCGCGCCGTCGAGCGGACGGCGCTCGAGGAATACGGCCGGCCTCTGATCTACATGAAGGACATTCTGGCCCAATGCGACCCGGCATCGGAGGCCCTCGTCGGGATCGTCAACGCGGACGTCCTGCTGACCGATCCGGCGGCGCTGCGCCGGCACTTGGCCACGCACGACGGCCGGCACATCCTCTATGGCGCGCGCCGCGACGTCGCCGATTACACCAAGCCGCTCGACGGCATGCGCTACGCCTGGGGCTTCGACTACTTCTTTCTCCCGGAAGGCGCGGCACACACCGTGCCGGATGCCGGCCTGCTGTTCGGCCACAACTGGTGGGACTACTGGTTTCCGCTGGCCCTGGCGGCGCAGGGCTATCGCCTGAGCCCATCGCGTGACCTGTCGGTCGCCCATCTGCACCACGACGTTTGGGTTCACGACGACGAGCGGTTCCGCGCCCATTACGATGCGTTCGAGCGTTTCTGGCGCGCGCTGGTCACGATACTGCCGCTGCCCGGTGACGAACCGTGGGCCGTCCAGGCCAATGCGCTGCTACGGCCCGTCGCGACCGCCGTCGCGGCACACCCCAATGAGCTGAGGACCCAACCGATGTTCTCGGTGGTCGCCCTAATCATCCTCTTCTACCTGAATTGTGATCCCAATCTGGCGGCATCGTTCCAGGACATCTGGCAGCGCTACATCGCCGACAAGTTCGATCTCGGTGGGGTCGCAACCGTCGTGCGGCTCACACGCATCCTCGACGATCTCGCGCCGGTCGATAATTTGTTGTCAGCGACGTAGTGAAACGGTAAGGAAGCAACCCGAGAATGGAGCGTTGCGGAGCCTGGAGAAGCGCTGGCAGGGGCTGCGGCGCCCTATCGGCGGACCGACGACAGCACAGCACGAGCGCCCCCCGTGGCCGCCGTTTCTGATCAACGAGGCGTCATGCAGGTCAAAGAATACGCCGTTGGTCGGACCACGCTCCTGCTTCCCGCTGATCATGCGATCGACCGCTATCAAGCCCGCTGGAAACGCTACGACCGCGCCCTCGGCGAAATCGCGCGCATCGTGCATGAAAAATATCCGGACTTCACCGCAATCGACATCGGCGCCAATGTCGGCGACAGCGCCGCGCTGATCTCCGCCTATCACGATGTGCCGACACTGTGCATCGAAGGTACCGAAGCGTTTCTGCCCTTCCTGCGAGAGAATGCTCGCCGGATCCACAAGCACGTCGCGATCGAGGTTGCGTTCGTAGGCGACGACGCCTCGGCCTCCACCTTCGGGCTTCAGAACAATCAGATGGGCAGCGCGAAATTGGTCGCCGCTGCCGGCGGGGGAGCCCAAATCGAGGTCAAGCGCCTCGACGCGCTGCTCGTTGACTCGGCCGGCTTCGAGCGGCCGCGGCTCATCAAGATCGATACCGACGGTTTCGACTTCCAGATCATCGCCAGCTCGGTCGCGCTGCTGAGCGACATCAAACCGGTCGTGTTCTACGAGTACGCGCCGTTCGAGCAACCCAATGGGATCGCAGACGGCATTCGAAGCTTCCAAGCGCTGGTGCAGGCCGGTTACCGGCACTTCGTCGTTTACGACAATTTCGGTAACTTTCTCGTGCATCTCAACAACGATGACCTTGACCAATTCGTCGATTTGAACGGTTACCTCTGCTCCAACCAAGTGAACGGAATTGCCGTGCACTATTTCGATCTATGCGCGTTCTCGGGTCAGGATGCCGACCTGTTCTATGCGCTGCGCCGGTCCGAGCTGGCGCCCTATTTCGGCTCATGATCGCCCGAGCGTCTTGCGGACTACAGCCGCCGGGTTGTCTGCACCGGCCGATGGCGGTGGTGCAGGAGGTCAACGTCAGGCCTGTCAACGACACAACCCGGCGCGACGGTAAAGCGGCCCGATGAGCTTGTCGCTCCCGTCGTCTGCTGCAGACCCCGACAGCTGGGCGTGCGTCACGGCCTACAAGGCCGCGAGCAGCTATGTCGGAGCTTTGCTCGGCACACTGCTCAGAGCGCGCGGCGTACCACAGATCGATCTCGCCGGCGAAGCCTACAAGCAAGGTGTCGACGAGGCGACGTTCTGTATCGAAAATCAGGATCTCGTGGGCACGCCGGGCTACTATTTCGGTCCGTTTCGCGACTCTTACATCAAGGACATGCCAAGCCTTCGAAACGCCAGAGTCGTGCTGCATGTCCGCGATCCACGAGACTGCCTGGTGTCCCATCATTATTCGGTCGCGTACAGCCACGAAATTCCGCCCACGGGGCCGATCCGCGATGATCTGATGCACCGGCGCCAAGTTTATCTGAACCAGGGCGTCGACCAATCCTCGCTGACGGACTGTGGCGATTTCCACCGGATATTCGCCGCCCTGCGCGACCTCGCTCGCAGCCACGGGGGACTCTATGTCTCGCGATACGAGGATATGGTCGCGGACTTCGGCGGGTGGCTCGACCGCTTGTGCTCGTTCGTCCGGTGTGACCGGCTCGACGCGGTGAAGGAAGCCCTGAAGCACCAGACGAGTTTCGCGGTTCGCGAGAACCCGCTCAATCACATGCGCCAGGTCACACCCGGCGACTACCGCCGCAAGCTGACACAACAGACGCAGCGTGCGCTCACAGAGCAGTTGAGTGACGTGTTGGAGTACTTCGGCTATTCCCGTGAGTGACGCCGCCGCCGGCCATCACGCACCGAGGTTCTGGTATCTCCCCGCCTTTCTCCGCGGGCTCGAAGCGTGATCCACGTCGCCTACGACGAGATCGACTACACGCCCGACTACGATCGCGTCCGTGCGATGCCGAACGGCGGTGGTCCGCAGTGGCGATTCCACGCCTCGGCCTTCTTGCCACAATGCTTGATGGACTTCGATCGGTTCCGGGTCGAGCAATCGGCGCGTCTGGTCGCCGACGGTCGACCCTTCATCTACCCCTTGGAGCTGACCGGGCGGATGGCCGTCAAGCTCACGTCCGGTTCACCCGATTTCGCGCCGGGCCTGCCCGACGAGGTGATCAAGAGCATCCAAGGCGGGCGCGCCGCGCTCGTTATTTTCATCATCGAGCCGACAGCCCTGGAATTCGTGCCGGGCAGCCGGTGGGTATTCGATCACATCCAGGAGATGATCGATCAGAAGCAGCTCCCGGCCAGCCGGGTCTGGTTCATCTCGGGTCGGGTGACTGGGGTCGAGTCATTCGCCGCGTGGCTTGCCGCACGCGGGTACTTCGAGGCGGAAGTGTTCCGCTTTCGCGCCGTCGCAATGCTTCCGAGTTGGTTTCGGGCGCTCTATCGCGCCGCCGCGCAGGGTTGGGACGTGGAATATGACGTGGAATATGCGGAGGATGAGAGCGCGACCTGGGCCTCCACCGTCACGCGCCGCCCCTGCCCACCCTCGGTGTTCCGCCAGCGGTGGGTGGCGCCCGAGCAGCTCTCTTCGGAGTGGGACGAGGACGTCACGCGGCCGAAGCGGTTCCTGTGCATGAACGGCAAACCGCATCACCATCGGCAGCTGATCGTGGCGTACCTGCACGGCAGGGGCTACGCCGAGCAGAGCCTGGTCAGCTTCCCGGACGCGCCAGTCGACCTGAACGACACGTGTGCCTCGCCCGTGATGGCGGATTTTCTCCGCGAGTCGTGGCTGCGCCTCCAGCCGAACCTGCCGCTGAGCATCGACGCGGGCCCACCGCCCAACCTCGTGTCCGTACCGATGAAGTTTGCGCGTGTCGAGCACAACTGGCCTTACCGCCAAAGCTACTTCAACATCACCACGGAGACGACGTTCTTTCCAGGTTACCCGCCCCACATCTCCGAAAAGTTGCTGAAGCCCGCGCTCGGCTTGCAGCCCTTCATCTGCGTCAGCGTGGCACACACACTGCGCTATTGGCGCGCGATCGGATTCAAGACCTTCTCGCGCGTGATCGACGAGAGCTACGACGAGGACGTCGATCCGGCGATCAGGCTCGCCCGGGTCTTCCAGACAGTCGACCGTCTGGCGGCCTTGACGCCGCGCGAGGCGCGAGAGCTATTCTTCGAGTGCCGACCGGAGCTCGAGCACAACCGCGCCCATTTCATCGAAGGGCCCCACCAGCTGGATCTCGTGTTCGACGAGTTGGAAGCCCAAGTGGGGAGTACTTGATCGTTCGGGATCGCGCTCGGCGGCTCGAGCCCGGGACGCGTTTCAGCGCGTCGCCTGAACCTGATCCAGCCACTCCGCGCTGAAGGCATCGCCGAGCGAGCCCAATGGGACGACCTCGCCGGTATCGACGCGCTGTACCGGCATATCCTTCATCTGCTCATAGGCCTCGAGCGTCGATTTGTGATCGAAGTTCTGGGCGCGGTCGCGCGAGACCCGGAAGCGGGGCGCGCGCGGCCGCCGGTCGGCGATGCGCTCGCCGATGGCTTGGAAATGCGCGTCTGCCACGAAGAAGGCGTTGCAGCCCTTGAGGTTGCTGCCGATCGGCGAATAGCCCTTGCGCGCCGCCAACTGGCACAGCGCGCCGATCGACGCACCGTAGTAGTGGCCGGAGAAGTGCGCCTTGTAGCGCTGGAAGTCCGGGTCGTAAGGCACCGTGATGGGGTGGAGATCGCCGAAGGCGCCGTTGTACTCGCAGACCACGATGTCGGGCCGCACCACGGCGATTCGATCCCAGACCCAATAGTCCATGCCGTCGATGTCGATGCTGAGAAGGCCGATGGCGCCGATGAAGCCCGATTGCGAGAACAACGCGTTGATGTTGTCGCGCGTGATGAAATGGGCGAGCGAGGTCAGATCGTAGAGCCGCGATACCGCGTCGCCCTGGATCGTTCGGACGTTCTCCGGCGAGCCGTCGATCACCAATCCCTTCCAGTTGCGCCGCTTGAGCAGGAAGCGCGTATTCGCCTCGACATAGCTCTCGACGCCAAATTCGATGAACCGCTCCGCGCTGACGTTGATGTGCTCGATCAGCCAATCGATGATGCCGTCCTCGCCGAATTGGGAATAGACCCGAAACTCCGCATCCGCGAGGGAGCGGAGCGATTGCAGCTTCCGAATCTCCGAGCTCGCGCGGAAACCAGCGAGCTCGAGCGCCCGCTCGCCGGTGCTACGCTGCGCGACGAACTGCTGCAGCAAGATGGCGAGAAGCTGCTCGGGGTTGCTCATCGTGCGAAGCTCCGAGAAACCATCGGAGTAGAGCTCCACGGCTGCTTTCTCTTGTCAGGCAGGTTGGCGTTTCGTGAATGCATGGGCGACCCCCGGGCGGCCTCAGGGCTTCGAGAGCGTCGTGGTCCCGACTGCGGTCGACACGTAGTCGAGCAGGCTCGCGACCGAGCGCTCGATCTCCTGGTCGGTCGTGTCGATCACGAGATCGGGCGCTGCCGGCGCCTCGTAGGGTGCGGCGACACCGGTGAAGTTCTTGATCTCGCCGGCGCGCGCCAGCTTGTAGAGGCCCTTGGGATCGCGCTGCTCGCACACCGCGATGTCGGCCTTGACCCAGATCTCGTGGAACGGTGCGCGCGACGCGGCGCGCGCCCGCGCGCGGTCGTCGGCGTAGGGCGAGATCGCCGCCACCATGGCGATGAAGCCGGCCTCGGCGAACAGCGAGGCGGCCGCGCCGAGCCGGCGCACGTTCTCCGTACGATCCTCGGGCGAGAAGCCGAGATCGGCGTTGAGCGTGGTACGCACGTTGTCGCCGTCGAGCACGTAGACCTGGTAGCCGCGCTCGAACAGGCGCTGCTCGACCTCGTGGGCGATCGTCGATTTGCCGGCACCCGAGAGCCCGGTCAGCCAGATCACCGCGCCGCCGTGACCGTTGCGCGCCGCGCGCATCGCCGGCGAGATGTGCGCCTTGCTCTGATAGATGTGTGCGGACTTGGGCGTCGCAGTCGGGCGCTGGTCCGTAAATCCCTTCATCGACATCAGGCCGCCGGCGACCACGCGCTCGCGGTCGACCAGCACGAAGCGTCCGGCGAAGCGGTGATCAGCGTACGCGTCGAGCGCGATCAGATCGCGCGCGCGGATCACGACGTCGACGATCGAATCCTGGCCGACCGAGCCGTGCACGCCGGCGCTCGCGCCGAGCCCGTCGGGCGCGCCGGGATCGCGCACGCGCTCGATCGTCTGCACGGTCACGGGAACCCGCGTCGTCAGGTGGTAGAGCGTGAGGTCCTGGCCGGCGCGCAACGGCTCGGCGCTCAACCAGAACAGCCGCGCGCGGAACGCGGTGGTCTCGGCCGGCGCGCGCGCGACGTGGCTCGCCAGCTCGCCGCGCTCGATGAAGATCGGCAGATCGAGCGTGATGCCGACCGGCTGGCCGGCCACCGCCTCGCGCGGCGGCGGGTCCGCGTTCCACGCCTCGATCGACTTGACCGTCGCGGTCTTGTTCGACGGCGAGAACAGGAGCTTGTCGCCGATCGCAAGCCGCCCGCTCAGCACCGTGCCGGCGAGGATCCGGCGGTCGTCGAACTTGTAGACCGCCTGGATCGGCAGGCGCAGCGGCAGATCGATCGGCTGGGCGGGCGCGCTCAACGCGCGCAGCGCCTCGAGCACGGTCGGGCCGCGATACCACCCCATGTTCGCGGACGCCGCGGCGATGTTGTCGCCGTCGCGCGCCGATACCGGCACGACCGCGCTCGCGCGGATGTCGAGCGCACCGAGATAATCGAGCAGCGCCGCGCGGATCGTCTCGAAGCGCGCCTGCTCGAACGCGACCAGATCCATCTTGTTGACCACGACGACGAGCTGGCGGATGCCGACGAAGTCGAGCAGGAAGCCGTGCCGGTAGGACTGCTCCTGGATGCCCTCGAGCGCGTCGATCACCAGCACCGCGGCGTCGCTGGTGGCCGCCCCCGTGATCATGTTGCGGATGAACTCGCGGTGCCCGGGCGCATCGACCAGCACGATGTCGCCGCCCGGCGCGCGCAGCTTGATATGGCTGGCGTCGATCGTGATACCCTGGTCGCGCTCGGCCTGCAGCGCGTCGGTCACGAATGCCCATTCGAAGGCGCGGCCGCGCCGGCTCGATACCTGCGCAACCGCCTCGACCTTGCCGTCGGGCAGCGAACCGGTGGCGTGCAGCAGCCGGCCGACCAGGGTCGACTTGCCGTGGTCGACGTGACCGGCGAGCACGACGCGCAGCAGTGGCCGACGCGCCTCCATCACATGTAGCCGTCGACCCGGAGGCGCTCGAATGCGTCCTCGGACTCGTGGTCCATCGCGCGGCCGGCGCGCTCGGGAACGCGCGTGATTTCGAGCTCCGCGATGATCGCCTCGAGGCTGGCGGCCTCGCTGGGCACTGGGAACGTGATGTCGCTCTCGCCGAGCGAGCGGAAGCGCTTGCCCTCGCGCGCGAGATAGAGCTCGTTGAACGGGATGCCTTCGCGCTGGATGTAGCGCCAGACGTCGAGCTCGGTCCAGTGCAGCAAGGGATGCACGCGCGTGTGCGTCCCCGGCGCCTTGAGGATCAGGTACTGATCCCAGAACTCGGGCGGCTGGTCGCGGAAGTTCCAGCGCGCGTCGGCGCCGCGCGGGCTGAACACGCGCTCCTTGGCGCGCGTGCCCTCCTCGTCACGCCGGATACCCGCGATGATGCCGGTGAAGCCGTGCGCCTCGATGAGCTGCTTGAGGCCCGCGGTCTTGCGCGAGGCCGAGCGCGCCGCCGGCGGCAGCGTCGGGTCCATCGCCTCAATCGGCGGGCAGGGCGCCACGATCAGCTCGAGGCCCCACTCCTTGGCGTAGCGGGTACGGAAGGCGTAGACCTCGGGAAACTCGAGCCCGGTGTCGACATGGGCGACCGGAAACGGCACGTAGCCGAAGAACGCCTTCTTGGCCAGCCAGACCATGGCGTTCGAGTCCTTGCCGAGCGACCACAGCATGGCGAGCCGGTCGATCTCGCTGTAGGCCTCGCGAAAGATCGCGATGCTCTTGGCCTCGAGCGCGTCAAGCCTATCCACGGCCGCCTCGCCGGCGCTTCGCCGTCCCGTCGCTGAGCTTGTCCCGCATGTTCCGACGCTACCGGATCAGTCAAACCGACACCACGAGCGGGCCACGTGGTGGACCGGCTGACAAACGTCCCTGATCAGCCCGCGAGGCCGCAGGCCCTGGTATGGCGTTTGTGCTTAATTTTCTGTGAAGAAGCGCGCGCCCCGGCAGAGCCGAGGCGCGCGCTCGTCGCTCAAATGACACGGCGGTCGGGCGACCGGCGCGCCCAGCTCAGCGTTCGCTGGTGTGGCGCATCGGCGGGTTCGACAGCGCGACGCGCAGCTCGCGGCTGCCCGGCGCGTTGAACGCGCCGTTGATGATGCGGTCGGGCCCGGCGCCGCGGCCGTAATAAGCCTCGTTCCACTCATGGCGCGGCTCGACGATGCCGCCCTTGAGCGCGACACCGGCGAAGGCGCCCTGCTGCAGCGAGAAGGCGACCAGGTCGGCGCCGGCATTGGGCGTCGTGTCGCCCTGCACGCCGCCGCCGAACGGGCCGACCGCGACCGACAGGTCGCCGCCCAGGGTGGCATTGCCGTGCAGCAGCTTCTGCAGCGCGCCGTCATTCATCACGGTGAAGATCACCTGGCCGCCCGAGACGCCGATCTGCAGGCCGAACGAGGCGTCGGCGGCGTAGAAGAACACCGGATCGCTCCAGCCCGGGCCGCGGCGGACCAGCAGCACGCCCTGACCGCCGCCCGCGCCGACGAAGAAGCCGGCCTTCACGAGATTGGGGAAGATCAGCACCGCGCGGGCACGGGCGAGATAGTTGTCGACCGTACGCCCCATGTTGGCGTCGCCGCGCAACGCCTCGATCGAGACCTTGGCCTTGTCGATCAGCTGCTGCTGCTCGCTGGCCGAGGCCTGTTGGCTCAGGGCGGGGGTCTGGCTGGACACCACGAAGGCGCCGAAACCCACGGCCAGAGCCGCCGCCAGGACGGCTTTTCGCATGGCTGCACTCCTTGCCGACACGTTCCTGTGATCCCGTCTTAACAGCCGGAACCCGGCCAAGGTTTCACACGCCCGGCCGGAAATTCGGCACGAATTGACCCGATCGGCCGGACCTGATTGGCTGGTCCCGTGGCTCCTTTTGCGGGCATCAGGGAGGACGCGATGGTCGAGGTGGTGAATGCGGCGCGCGCGCGGCTGGTGAAGGGCGAGGTGTCGCTCGGCATGGGCATCCGCATGTCGCGCAGCGTCGACATCGCCCAGGCGATGCGCAGCTCGGACTACGACTGGCTGTTCATCGATCTCGAGCACAGCCCGATCGATCTCGAGACCGCCTGCCAGATCTCGGTCGCCGCGCTGGGCGCCGGCATCGCGCCGATCGTGCGCGTGCCGAGCAAGCAGTACTGGATGGCGACGCGCGTGCTCGACGGCGGCGCGCTCGGCATCGTCATGCCGCACGTCGACAGCGCCGCGGAGGCCGCCGAGGTCGTCGACCATCTCAAATATCCGCCGATCGGCCACCGTTCGGTCGCCGGCGGCCCGCCGCAGCTCGGCTTCCGGTCGGTGCCGACCGGCGAGGCGACGACGGCGCTCAACGCCGCCACCCTGGTCTCCGTCATGCTCGAAACGCCGCAGGCGATCGCGGCGGCCGATGCGATCGCGGCGGTGCCGGGCGTCGACGTTCTCCTGATCGGCACCAACGACCTGACGATGGAGCTCGGCATTCCCGGCCAGCTCGGCCACGCCAAGGTGGTCGCGGCCTACGAGACCGTGGCCGCCGCGTGCCGCAAGCACGACAAGTGGCTCGGCATGGGCGGCGTCTACACCGAGGACCTGATGCCGAAATACATCGGCATCGGCGCACGCTTCGTGCTCGCCGGCGCCGATCTCGGCATGCTGATGGCCGCCGCGTCGCAGCGCGCCAAGTTCCTGCGCGGCTGCAAGTAACTCATGGAGGGAGATCGCTCGTGAACGACGTGAGCCCCGACGCCGCCGGCACCGACGCGACCCTGGCGCTGCCGCTCGGCGAGGATCATCCCGAGATTCGCGACAGCGTGCGGCGCATCTGCGCGAACTACCCGGGCGCCTACTGGCGCGACCTCGAGACCCGCGAGGCCTACCCGACCGAGTTCGTCAAGGCGCTCACCGACGCCGGCTTCCTGGGCGCGCTGATTCCCGAGGAATATGGCGGCGCCGGCCTGCCGCTGCGCGCCGCCGGCGTCGTGCTCGAGGAGATCCACGCCTCGGGCTGCAACGCCGCCGCCTGCCATGCCCAGATGTACATCATGGGCACCCTGCTGCGGCACGGCAGCGCCGAGCAGAAGCAACGCTACCTGCCGGGCATCGCCTCGGGCGCGCTGCGCCTGCAGGCGTTCGGCGTCACCGAGCCGACCACCGGCACCGACACGACCAAGCTCAAGACGCGCGCGGTGCGCGAGGGCAACGACCACTACGTCGTGAACGGCCAGAAGGTCTGGACCTCGCGCGCGCTGCACTCCGATCTGATGCTGCTGCTCGCGCGCACCACGCCGCTCGACCAGGTCAAGCGCAAGACCGAGGGTCTGTCGGTGTTCCTGGTCGACATGCGCGAGGCGCGCGGCAAGGGCCTCGAGATCCGGCCGCTGCGCGCCATGATCAACCACAACACCACCGAGGTGTTCTTCGACAACCTCAAGGTACCGGCCGAGAACCTGATCGGCGAGGAGGGCCGCGGCTTCCGCTACATCCTGGACGGCATGAACGCCGAGCGCATCCTGGTGTCGCACGAATCGATGGGCGACGGTCATTGGTTCATCAAGACGGCGACCAAGTACGCCAACGAGCGCATCGTGTTCGACCGGCCGATCGGCCAGAACCAGGGCATCCAGTTCCCGATCGCGAAGGCCTATGCCGAGCTCGAGGCGGCCGACCTGATGCTGCGCAAGGCCGCCACGATGTTCCAGGCCGGCCTGCCGTGCGGCGCCGAGGCCAACATGGCGAAGCTCCTGACCGCCGAGGCGGCATGGAACGCCGGCGAGGCCTGCCTGCAGACCCATGGCGGCTTCGGCTATGCCAAGGAGTACGACGTCGAGCGCAAGTGGCGCGAGGCGCGGCTCTACCGCACCGCGCCGATCTCGACCAACCTGATCCTCGCCTACATCGCCGAGCACGTGCTCGGCCTGCCGCGCTCCTACTGACGCGCGGGGGTCAGACGATCTTCTCCTCGCGCAAGGCGGCGATCTCCTTGTCGCCGTAGCCGAGGCTGCGCAGCACGTCGGCGGTATGCGCGCCGAGCTCGGGCGGCGGCGAGTCGACGCGCGCGCCGCCGTGCGCGAGCTTGAAGGCGGTCATCGGCACGGCGAACGGCCCCTCGACGCCGGGCGCGCCCTCGAAGCGGTGCAGGACGCCGCGGTGCGCGACCTGCGGATCGGCGAGCGCCTCGGCCATCGGGCGCACGCGCGAGGCGGGCACGTGGCGCGACTGGAAGAAGTCCTCCCACTCGGCGGCCGTCCTGGTCATCAGGATCTCGCGCAGGATCGCGGCCTCCTCGGCGCGATGGTCCTCGCGGTGCTCGTTGTCCTTGTCGCCGAGCTCGGGACGCCCGAGCGCCGCGAAGATGCGCTTGTGCTGCCGGCGGTTGCTGGCGCCCAGCATCAGGAGCCCGTCCTTGGTCTGATAGCAGCTGTTGGACGCGAACAGGTGATCGTTGCCCGGCGGCTTCGGCTCCTTGCCGGTGCGCAGATAGCCGGTGACGTGCGAAGCCTGCAGCATCAGGGCGACGTCGAGCATCGCCATGTCGATATATTGGCCCTTGCCGGTACGCTCGCGCTGGAACAGCGCGGTGGCGAGCGCGAAAGCGCCGGTCGTGCCGGTCGCGTAGTCGATCGCCGGCACGCCGACCTTGAGCGGCGTCGCCTCGCGCGTGCCGGTCGACGCCATGACGCCCGAGGTCGATTGGATGACGTGGTCGTACGCCGTCATGGTGCCGCGCGGCCCGTCCTGGCCGAACGCGCTCATCGAGCAATAGATCAGCCGCGGATTGATCTTGATCATGTCCTCGTAGCCGAGGCCGAGCGCCTTGAAGGCGCCCGGCCGGTAGTTCTCGACCATGATGTCGGCGGTCGCGACCAGCTTCTTCAGGATCTCGCGGCCGCGTTCCTTCTTCAGATCGAGCGTGATCGAGCGCTTGTTGGATGCCTGGGTCAGGAACCCGGTGCCCATGAGGCCGCGATTGAGCGCGCGGTCCGAGCCGGTGCCGCGGCTCTGGTCCGGATCGTCGGGCGCCTCGACCTTGATCACGTCGGCGCCGAGCAGCGCCAACTGGTAGGCCGCGAACGGGCCGGCCAGGACGTGGGTGATGTCGATCACCTTGATTCCCTCGAACGGACGGGTCATGGCTTACCTCCGGGCGCGACGTCGGCGAGAAGCTTGCACCATGGCGATCCGGCTTTACGAGAATTTTCGCGGCCTGCTCTACGCGCCGTTCTTCGCCGCCCACGCGCTGGGCGCCTACGATGCCGAGGGGGTCGCGGTCGAGCTCAAGGCGTCGCCCGAGCCGGGCCTCGGCGCGCGCCAGGTGCTGGCCGGCAACGCCGAGCTCACCTGGGGCGGGCCGATGCGCGTGCTGCACATCTACGATGGCGACCCCGGCTGCGATCTCGTCTGCTTCGGCGAGGTCGTCGGCCGCGATCCGTTCTCGCTGGTCGGGCGCGCGCCGCGACCGAGCTTCGCGCTGACCGACCTCGCCGGCCTCACGCTCGCCAGCGTGTCCGAGGTGCCGACGCCGTGGCTGTGCCTGCAGGACGACATCCGCCGCGCCGGGCTCGACCCCGCGGCGCTCGATCGCGTCGCCGACCGGTCGATGGCCGACAACCTGGCCGCGCTCGCCGCCGGGACGGTCGACGTCGTCCAGCTGTTCGAGCCCTACGTTACCCAGGCGCTCGCGTCCGGCGGCCATGTCTGGCACGCGGCGGCGCACCGCGGACCCACGGCCTACACGTGCTTCTACACCACGCGCGCGCAGCTCGACCGGCATCGGGACGACTTCCGGCGCATGACCCGCGCGCTCTATCGCATGCAGAAATGGCTGCACGCGCACGGACCGGACGACGTCGCAGAGCGCGTCGCCCCGTTCTTCCCGGCGATCGACCGGCGCACGCTCGCGACCGCGATCGCGCACTACCAGGCGCTCGGCATCTGGAACCGCGATCCCGTGCTGCAGCCGGACGGTTTCGAGCGGCTGAAGGGCGCGCTGATCTCGGGCGGGTTGATCCGCCGCGGCATCGATTACGCCGATTGCGTCGACACGACGCTGGCGGCCGCGGCGGTCGCCGACGATCCGCCGACGCTCTGACGATGCCGGCCAGGCTGACCTTGCGCGTCGATCTCGGACCCGATCAGGCGATCGGCCCGGGCAAGATCCGCCTGCTCGAGGCGATCGCGGAGACCGGCTCGATCTCGCAGGCCGGCCGTGCGCTCGGCATGTCCTATCGACGCGCCTGGCTGCTGGTCGACGACCTCAACCACTGCTTCCGCACGCCGGTGGTCGCCGCGCAGACCGGCGGCGCACGCGGCGGCGGCGCGGCGCTGACGCGCTTCGGCGCCGATCTGGTCGCGCACTACCGCGCGCTCGAGCACGCCGCCCACCGCGCGGGCGCTCGCCACCTGCGGGCGCTCGCCGCGGCGCAGCGCGCCCCGACAGGACGCGGCGCGGCGAAGCGCACCTCGACCGACGCCGACGACTAGGTGTCGAGCGGCTCGGCGACGGCTTCGCTGAGGCTGTGACGATCGAGCGCCACCGACTTGATGACCGCGAACACCGCGCGCCCGGGCACCAGCCCGAGCTCGGCGATCGAGCGCCGGGTCACGCGCGCCAGCAGGTGGCCGCCCGCCAGCGCGAGGCGCAGGTCGACCACCGGACCGTCGTCGGCGCCGAGCTCGGCGATCGTCGCCGGCAGCACGTTGAGCGCGCTCAGGCCCTGCGGCGGCTGCACCGCGAGGGTGACGTCGCGCGCACGGATACGCACCCGCACGACGCCGCCGGGCGCGATGTCGACGTGCGGCACGCGGATCTCGCCGGCCGGGCACGCGAGCACGCTCAGGCCGTAGATCGGATCGTGGGCGGCGACCCGCGCTTCGATCACCGCGCTGGCTTCGAAGCGCCCGGTCTTGGGGTAGAGATCGAGCCGCCCCAGTACCTCGGTGACCGGGCCGACCGCGTCGACCTTGCCGTCCGACATCAGCACGAGCGTCGTGGCGAGCCGCGTCACCTCCGCGATCGAATGACTGACATAGACGATCGGGATCTTGAGGTCGTCGCGCAGCCGCTCGATGTAGGGCAGGATCTCGTCCTTGCGCTGGGCGTCGAGCGACGCCAGCGGCTCGTCCATCAGGAGCAGGCGCGGGCTCGCGAGCAGCGCGCGGCCGATCGCGACCCGCTGCTTCTCGCCGCCCGACAGCGCGCCCGGCCGCCGTTGCAGCAGGTGGCCGATGCCGAGCAGCGCCACGACGTCGTCGACGGTGCCCCGGCGTTCGGCGGACGGGCTGAACCAGCGGCCGAACACGAGGTTCTGACGCACCGTCAGATGCGGGAACAGGCGGTCTTCCTGGAACACGTAGCCGATGCGCCGGCGGTGCTTGGGCACGAACACGCCGCGCGCCGTGTCGACCAGGATCGCGTCGTCGACGACGATGCGGCCACGTTCGGGCCTGAGCGAGCCCGCGATCAGGTTGACGACCGAGGTCTTGCCGGCGCCCGAGCGGCCGAACA
>DATJNS010000255.1:0-7286 GCA_035507915.1 Candidatus Sulfotelmatobacter sp. | reverse complement strand
TGCAGACCACGCCGGCGGGGCGCACGCTCGCCTATCACGCGCCGGCGGCGATGGGCCACGCGGAACGGATGGTGTGGCGCGGCGTGATCGACGGCTTCACGCACGACCATCCGGCGCTGGTGCTGGTCGTGCCGGCGAGCCACGAGGGCGGCTTCCACGGCCTGCCGTTCGACTATCTCGACTATTTCGGGCGCGACCCCGGGTTCGCCGCGGAGTGGTCGCGCTACACGCGGCTGGCCACGATCGACGGCATCGACATCTACAAGCGGCGCTGAGTCATCCCGTGACCGCGCCGGCGACTAGGCCGCGCACGATGTAGCGCTGGGCGCACAGCGCCAGCACGAGCACCGGCAAGGTGATGACCGAGGCAGCGGCCATCAGGGTGCCCCACTGCACCGAATTGTAGCCGATATAGCCGAGCACCGCGACCGGCAGCGTCTTGGTCTGCTCGTTGGCGAGCACGAGCGCGAACAGGAAGTTGTTCCACGAGGCGATGAACCCGAGGATCGCGGTCGCCGCGATGCCCTGCGCGGTCAGCGGCACGACGATGCGCACCAGCAGGCCCAGGATCGAGCAGCCGTCGATCAGCGCCGCCTGCTCGAGCTCGACCGGCAGCGCCTCGATGAAGCCGACCATCATCCAGACCGTCAGCGGCAGGGTGAAGATCAGGTGGCTGGCGATCAGGCTCGTGTAGCTGCCGACCAGATGCAGCTCGAGGAACAGCACGAACAGCGGGATCAGGAAGGCGATGCCGGGCGCCATGCGCGCCGCCAGCAGCACGACGCCCATCGCGGTGCGCCGCCAGCGCGCCAGCGCGTAGGCCGCCGGGATGCCGAGCGCGAGCCCGAGCGCGGTCGCGCCGGCGGCGACGATCAGGCTGTTCACCACGTAGCGCGGGAAGGCGTTGTCGGCGAACACCTGGCGGTAGTTGTCGAACGTCGGCGCGAACAGGAAGGTCGGCGGATAGGACAGGAAATCGACCGTGGTCTTGAACGAGCCGAGCACCATCCAGAGGAACGGCAGCATGAAGCCGCCGACGACCAGCCAGCCGCCGATCGCCACGGTCGCGACGTGCGCGCGGCTGCGCCTCATGTGCTGGACCTCACCATGCGGGGCGCCTCAAGCGCACGAGGCCGAGCGTACAGAGGAGGACGAGCGCGAACAGCACCAGCGCGACCGCCGCGCCGTAGCCGATCTTGTCGTACGACAGCGCGACCAGATAGTTGTAGAGGTTGATGGTCTCCGAGGCGTAGCCGGGCCCGCCGCCCGTCATCACGAACACGATGTCGATGACCTTGAGGAGATCCATCACGCGCAGCATCGCGGCGACCGTGAGGGTGGGCAGCATCAGGGGAAAGGTCAGGTAGCGGAAACGCTGCCACGCCGACGCGCCGTCGACGAACGCCGCCTCGAACGGCTCGGGCGGCAGCGCGGCCAGCCCGGCAATGCAGATCAGCGCGACCATCGGCGTCCACATCCAGGCATCGACCGCGACCAGGGTCGGCACGACCCACGCGGAGTCCGACAGCCACAGCGGCGGATCGGCGACGCCGACCAGCGCGAACAGATAGCGCACCACGCCCAATGTCGGGTCGAGCATCACGACCCACACCAGGCCCATGGCGACCGGCGTCGCCACCATCGGGAAGATCAGCAGCGCGCGCAGCAGATTGCGCGTCGGGAACGGTTGGTTGAGCAGCAGCGCGATCGCGAAGCCGGCCGGCAGGTTCGACGCCAGCCCGAGCGCCGTGAAGGCGGCGGTGCGCACCAGCGAACCGGTGAAGCGCTCGTCGTCGAGCAGCGCGACGAAGTTGCCGAGACCCACGAAGGACGGCGGCGCGAACCCGATCATCGACCACTTGTGCAGGCTCATGAACAGCAGATAGACGAGCGGGAAGCCCATCACGACCGCCATGACGAGCAGCGCCGGCAGCATCAGGAGCTCGGGCACGTGATGGCGCAGATAGCGGCGACGCGCCGACATCCGCACGATACCCCCCTCCCCAACCCTGCCCCTCAAGGGGGGCGGGAGACGTTTTTGTGAGCGGCTGAGCATTCAAAAATCCGCCCCTTCCCCCCTCGAGGGGGAAGGTCGGGATGGGGGGTGACGACCGCGCTTCACGACGCTCGCGACGAACGTCCCTACCCCTTGAGGATCTGGACGACCTGCTTCTGCGCCGCATTGGCCGCCTTGGCGGCGTCGCCGCCCTGCAGCACCGAGACGATCGCGGTGCCGATCGCGGCGCGCACCTCGGGCACCGGCACGACCAGCGGGTTGGCGCCGTTCGGCACCGCGTTGGCGATCTCCGCCTTGGTCGCCGCGATCATGTCGGCCGGCACCGACTTGGTGTAGACGTCGCCGTCATAGATCGACTTGCGCGACGGCGGCAGGTGCGTCGCCTCGGTCGACGCCGCCTGCATCGCCTTCGAGGTCAGGTACTGGATGGCGTACCAGGTCGCCTCCTTGTGCTTCGACGACGCGGCGATCGCCGGCCCCCACGAGATCACCGTGCTGTGGCTGCCGCCCGGCCCCGCCGGCAGGGTCGCGACGCCGACCTGGTCGACCACCTTCGACTGGCTCGGGTCCTTGAAGTAGGCGAGGAAGTTGGTGGCGTCGGTGAACATCGCGGCGCGCGCCTGCTCGAACAGGGGATAGCTCGCCTTCCACTGCATGCCGACGATGTTGGGCGGCCCCGCAGCGCGCAGGATGTCGCCGTAGTACTTGAGGGCGCTGACGAACGCGGCGCTGCCGAGCTCGGGATTGCCCTTGTCGTCGAGCCAGCGGCCGCCGAAGGCGAACAGGAAGGGCGCGACCGTGTAGACCGCCTGGACGCCGTCGCCGCGCGTCACGTAGCCGGAGACGCCGCCCTTGCGGTCGTCGAGCGCCTTGGCCGCCGCCATCATCTCGTCCAGGGTGCGCGGCACCGCGACGTTCTTCGCCTGCAGCAGGGCCTTGTTGTAGAACAGCGTCTGCAGCTCGATGGTGATCGGCACGCCGATCTGCGCGCCGCCCGCGCTGTGGATCTTCAGGATGTTGGGGAAGAAATCGGCGAAATCCCAGTCGGGCGCCGTCAGGTCGGAGTGGATGAACGGATCGAGCGGCGCGTACCACTTGGCCCGCGAGAACGCCGCGGCATCCCACGACGGCAGTGTGAAGAAGCCGTCGACCGCGCCCGGATCGGCGCGCAGCGAGAGCGGCAGCTTCTGGCGCAGCTGATCCTCGTAGAGGATCTCCCACGTCACCTTGATGCCGGTCGCCGCCTCGAGGCCGGCGAGTTGCTTCTGCGCCCAATCGGTCCACGGATGGATCGACACCATGAAATGCAGTTGGGTGCCGCTGAAGCGCTTCCAATCGAAGCCCGCGGCGCGCGCCGACCGGGTCAACGAAGCGACGCCGCCGGCTGCAACCAATGCGAGCGCGTCGCGCCTGCTGTAGCGCGTCGTCATGACGGTTCCTCCCCAACTATTTCGGGAAGCATGTCACCGCGCCAGGATCGACGCAATCGGAGCGGCGTCCCGCGATGTCGCACCGGCGACGGCGCTGCTACTCGGTGTGGTCCTTGTAGGCCGCGCGCGCGATCCACGCCTCGAGGTCGGCCGCGATCGTCGCGCCGGTCGCCAGGCCGTCGCGCCAATCGTCGTCGCCCGGCCGCACGATCAGCATCCAGCCGGCGCCGAAGGGGTCCGCCATCATGAGCTCGGGATTGCGCGCGAGCGCATCGTTGGAGGCAACCACGATACCGGCGAAGGCGGCGCGCGCCGAGCCGACCCACTTGCCGCCCTCGATGGTCGCGAAGGAGCGGTGCTTCTCGAAATCGCGGCCGATCCGTTTCGGCGTGAAGACGAGCACCTCGCCCATCATCGACACCGCGAACGGCATGAAGCCGACGCGCACCGTCCCGTCGGCGAGCGGCTCGTACCAGATCTGATTGTCGATGTCGTAGAGCAGGCGATCGGGATAGTCGCAGCCCTGAACCGTGGCCATCGATCCGCCCTCAGTAGGTCAGGACCCGGCAGTCCCCGTCCATGATGTCCTGGATCATCGTGGCGGCGCCCATCACGCCGTGGCACTCGGGGATCAAGTCGTCCTTGGCGACCTCGAGCAGCTCGAGATTGGCCGGACAGGCCCAGAACCGGGCGCCGTGCTCGTGCGCCTCCTTGATCCAGTCGTAGACCGTCTTCGGATTGCCCGGCTTCACCGACAGGGCGGCCGCCACGCCCTTGACCATCAACTTGCCGGCGGCCGCGGTGCACACGACGTCGACCTCGTAGTCCATCGCGGCCGCCACCGCCGCGTGATAGAACGGCGCGCCCAGCTCCTCGGCGTTGCGCGGATCGGTGTTCATCAAGACGATCAGGAGACGCTTGGTCACGACGGCGCATCCCGGCTCGGCTGCTCCTCGACCTCGAGCCTGCGCCCTTGCGCGTCGAAGAAGTAGCCCTCGTTCAGCACCAGCCGGTCGGCCTCGACGCGGCTCTCGAGCTCGCGCAGCCGCAGTCGCGCGCTCGGATTGTCGAGCGGACCGCCGTCCGCGGCGGTCAGCGGAAAGAACGCCGCGCCGTCCCAGCTCTGGCCGGCACCGGCGAACAGCACGGTCATCTCCGCCCAGTCGATCTCGTCGCCGATCACGTTGAAATAGGTCGAGCACAGCGGCACGACGGTGCGCGCGGCGATCTCGACGAGGACCGCGAGCGCCGTGAACGCACCGGTTCGGGCGAACTCGGCGCGTAGCCAGGTCTCGAAGTCGGTCCCCGGCGCCGCGGCGGCGGACGTCGACGCGTCAGAAGTCGACACGGGGCGTCTCCGTCAGATAGGTGTCGAAGAGACCCCAGAACGGCGTCTCGTGGGTCGCCGCGTACCAGCGCTCGAACTCGCCCAGCGCGCCGATCACGTCGGGCTCCGGCGCGTCCGGCGCGCGCGACGGCGCCATGCTGACGGCCACCGACCGGGCGACGGCGGCGAAGCGTGCCAGCACCGCCTCGCGCGCCTCGCTCTCGGTCGACCAGCCGAGCCGGGCGCACAGCACGGACGCCGCCCCGGCCAGCGCGGCCGGCTCGTCCGCCGCACCCGTGATCGCCTCGACGATCGCGGCCATCAGGTTGAGGCGCCGGAAGGCGAACACGCGCTCGGTCTCCAGCGCCTTGGCGCGCTGCGCGATCTCGCGACGGAACGCATCCTCCGCCACGTTGGCGCCGTCGGCGGCGCGCTTGAGCGCATCGAGAAACACCGGCACCGGGTCCATCGCTCGCTCCCTCAGCGCGGCGGTTGCGGCCGCGCATCGGCGGCTGACGGGCGGCGCACGCGGTTGTCCGTGCGCTCGATCGCCGATGTCGTCGGCAGGCTGCCGAACAAATCGAGGCGCCGCGCATCGGCTCGGCGCAAATCGCCGCGCCGCAAGGTCACGCCGTGGCGATCGAAGAATTCGAGGATCTGGATCGCCACCTTGCGGCCGTTCTGCACGCGGTCGCGGAACGCCGCCGCGCTGAACTCGCCGGCCGCGGCCGCATCGAGCGACGCGACGATGCCGACCATCTCGGCCGTCGTCGCGCGCAGGAAGAAATGATCGTGCGCGATCTCGTCGACCCTGCCCAGGCGCCCGAGCAGCTTGAGGAGACGTCGCACGTCGGCTTCGCGCAGCGTCAGGGCCGCGGCGATGTCGCGGACGCGCGGCGGACGGAAGCGCTCGGTGCCGCCGAGCAGCGGCTCGATGCGGCGCCAGGCCTTTTCGTCGTCCGGCGTCAGGCGAACCTCGTGACCGGCCGACCGGACCCAGGCGCCGTCCAACGTGATCGCGTTCCGCCGCACCTGCGCTTGAAGCGCCGCCGCGAATGCCGCCGGCGGCAGGCGGAGATCGAGCTGCAGCCGCAAGCGCTCGACGGCGATCCCCGGCAGATCGGGGTTGTCGGCGTGGAACGCCTGAAGGGTCGCGAGCAGGCGGCGCTCGAAGGCGAGCCAGACCGTCGCCTGAATGGCGATGGTGGCGTCGCCGGACGGCAGCGTGACGACGCCCAGCCGCTCGACGATGGCGTCGATCTGGGACGTTCCAAGCGCACGATCGCGCGCGAAGGCGCCGAGGTCGACGAACCGCGGGGCGGCCGCGAGCAGCGCCGCCAGCGCGGCTTGCGGGTCGGCGCTGTCGTGCGCGCGGAGCTGCGCCAGCCGCTCGGCGGAGCGCCGCTTGCGTGTCGGCGGGCGCAGATCCACGAACCGGCCGCCGCCGATGGTGCGCCGCGCCGAGGCGTCGCGCAGGACGAAGCGGTCGTGCGCCGCCGCCGCGATCGGCCGGTCGAGCACGAGCTGGACGAACGCCTCGCCGCCCGGCTGGAGCGCGCCGTCGCCGAGCAGCACGACGTGGGCGCCGATCTCCGCCGCCGCGTGATGCAGGCGCACCGGCGTCCACTGCGTCACCGGCTTGGGCTCGTCGGCGAGTAGGCGAAGCCGTGCGTCGATGCGCGCCGTCGGGGCGTGCAGGCCCGGGTCGAGCACGACCTGCCCGCGCTTGACCGACTCCTTGCCGACGCCGTCGCCCGCGAGGTTGAGCGCGCAGCGCTGGCCGGCGACGCCGCGCTCGGCGGCTCGGTTCTGCGCATGGATCGAGCGCACGCGCGCTGCCAGACCGGTGGGCGACACGGTCACGCGATCGCCGCTCGACACGGTGCCGGACAGCACGGTACCGGTGACCACGGTGCCGGTGCCCGCGAGCGTGAAGCAGCGGTCGACCGCCAGGCGAAAGCGTCCGTCCGCGCCATGGCCTCGGGTCGCCGCGGCCTCGGCGAACAGCAGCGCGCGCAGCGCCTCGATGCCCTCGCCCGTGACGGCGGAGACCGGCACGATCCGGGCGCTGGCGAGGCCGGTGCCCTCGAGCGCGCGCGCGATCTCGGCGGTGGCCTCGTCGCGGCGCGCTGCCGCAACCCGATCGACCTTGGTCAGCGCGACCGCGCCGCGCGCGATGCCGAGCAGGTCGAGGATCGCGAGATGCTCGCGCGTCTGCGGCATGACGCCGTCGTCGGCGGCGATCACGAGCAGCGCGACGTCGATGCCGGTCGCGCCGGCCAGCATGTTGTGGATGAACTTCTCATGGCCCGGCACGTCGACGAACCCGAGCACCGCGCCGTCCGGTCCCGCGAGGTAGGCGAAACCGAGATCGATCGAGATGCCGCGCGCCTTCTCTTCCTTCAGCCGGTCGGTGTCGACGCCGGTGAGCGCGCGCACCAGCGCGGTCTTGCCGTGGTCGATATGGCCGGCGGTCCCGACGATCACGAGGCCGGCTCCGGCAGGGCGGCCG
>DATJNS010000254.1:0-6360 GCA_035507915.1 Candidatus Sulfotelmatobacter sp. | reverse complement strand
GCCCAGGCGCACTGGCACGGCTTCCGCTATCGGATCGGCGCGCTCGGCGGGCTCGACCGCGCCGGCCGCACGATCGAGATCTTGCCGTCGCTGAGCGCCGACGGCGTCGTCGTCATCCCGGCCCAGCGCGTGCGCTACGACACGCTCGTGATCGCGATCGGCAGCCTGACCAACGATTTCGGCACGCCGGGCGTGTCCGAGCACGCGCTGCGTCTCGACACCGTCGATGAGGCCGCGCGCTGCCACCGTCGTCTGATCGATGCCTGTTTGCGCGCCCAGGCGCAGACCGAGCCGCTGCGGCCCGCCCAGCTCAAGGTCGCGATCATCGGCGCCGGCGCCACCGGCGTCGAGCTCGCCGCCGAGCTGCACAAGAGCACGCGCGACCTGGTCGCCTTCGGTCTCGACCGCATCGAGCCCGATCGCGACATCCACATCCATCTGATCGAGGCGGCGCCCCGGATTCTACCGGCGCTGCCCGAGCGCATCGCCGCGGCGGCCACGACGCTGCTTCAAGGTCTCGGGGTGCAGGTGCATGTCGGCGCCAAGGTGGCCGAGGTGCTGCCGGCCGGCGTGCGGTTCGGCGACGGCAGAACGATCGACGCCGAGCTCGTGGTGTGGGCTGCCGGGGTGAAGGCGTCCGACGTGCTCAAGGATCTCGGCGGTCTCGAGACCAACCGGATCAACCAGCTGGTCGTGCGCGATACGCTCGAGACGACGCGCGACGACGCGGTCTTCGCGCTCGGCGACTGCGCCGCCTGCCCGTGGCTCGGCCGCGCCGGCACGGTGCCGCCGCGCGCCCAGGCGGCGCATCAGCAAGCCAGCCATATGGTCCGGCAGATCCGCCGCCGGCTCGCCGGCCGTCCGCTCGAGCCGTTCCGCTACCGCGACTTCGGCTCGCTTGTCTCGCTCGGCGAATACACGACCGTCGGCAACCTGATGGGCCGGCTGATCGGGCGCAGCTTCTGGGTCGAGGGCCTCTTCGCGCGCCTCATGTACGTCTCGCTCTACAAGCTGCACGAGCTGGCGCTGCACGGCTTCGCCAAGGTCGCGCTCGACACGCTGGCGCGCCTGATCACCCGGCGCACCGAGCCTGTCGTCAAGCTGCACTGAGCGGCCGGCGCGCGCCGCGATGGTTGGGCGTGGCGTGCGTCAGCGGCACGCGTCGGGAGTCTGCCGCACCAGCGAGGCGGGGCCGTCGGAGCCTTCGCGCCGGACCAGAACGCAGTCACCGACCTGGACGACCGAGAACGTCTTGACCTGGGCGTTCTCGCCGGACTTCAGGCGGATCGCGTATTGCCATGCGTTGGTATTGGCGGATTCGGACTCGGCGATGCTCGTGACGACGAGTCCGGTCACGCCGCCGAGCAGCACGGCGTCGGCGTATCGGCCGCCGCTTCCCTGATTGTTGTCGAGCCGGATCCGCCCGGCACTCTCGACGACGCCGACGCCGACGGTCACCATGTTCTGCGTCGGATCGACGTCCTTGTGCAGGCCGCACCCCGCAAGGCCGACGACCATCGAAGCGAGCAGCGCGCGTTTCATCGTCAGAGCCTCGTCAGCGCGGTTTGGATGCCCGCAAACAGGTCCTTGGAGAATTCCTGCTGAGACGTCCCCGTGATCTGGACCTGGTCGCGCTTCTCCCATACGACGCGAACGTTGGTCGTTGCCCCCTGGCTGCGCTCGACGGTGATGCGGCCAATTTCGCCGTAGCTGAACGCAGTCATCGATTTCGACACCAGGATCACCAATCCTTCGGGTTGTTCGTTGCTGCTGGAGATCTCCACGCGCAGGCCGCGCAGGCTTTCGAATGTCGCAGCGGTCACTTTGTCGTAGGGCGCGTTGAAGGAGCTCACGGCGCCGGCGGTCGCCGGGGCATTCTTCACGGTGTCCATCGTCGCGCAGGCAACGAGCAAAGGGCCGATCAGCCATGCCAGCAACCAGCCGCGCGTCCGAGAAATCCAGTGCATAAGCAGCCTCTTAGACAACTACAACGAGATGAGGTTGCCAAGATTCAACTCAAAAGCCAAGCAAAACGGCGCGCACCTACCTCAATTCGCTCGACCCGGTGGGCTGAGGCTGTGCGGTGGCGCTCGGGGCTTGCTTCGCCTCGACCTCGTCGACCTGGCCGTAGCGCTGGCTCAGCGCGGCGAGCGGCCCCGCCTTGAGCTCGGCGTCGAAAAACGCCAGCGCGTAATGCACGATGGTGTCCTGGAAGGTCGGGTTGAGATCGGTCCAAGCCAGATGACCGGCGTGGGCGAGCTCGACGAAGAAGGCTGGCGCCGGCGTCTTGTCGTAGGCGCCGCCGGGCCGGCTGACCGACGGCGTGATGAAGAGATCGATGCTGCCGCCCTGGTACATCACCGGCACCTCGATGCGGTCGAGCGCGCCGTGGCGCAGGAACGGCTCGCACCACGGCGACAGCGCCAGCACCGCCTTGACGTCGGCGCGTTTCCAGGACGGCCAGGCGCCGGCGAGCCCGAGCACCGTGTAGCCGCCGAGCGAGTGGCCGATCAGCCCGATCTTCTTGGGGTCGACCAGCGACGTCCACGGCACCTCCTTCTCGAGCGCGTCGAGCACCGCCGCGATGTCGGTGCGGCGATCCTCGAAGCTGTGCTCGTTCCAGGCGTCCGGTCGCCCGAAATTCTCCCGCGGGCCGAGAGATCGGCCGAAACGGGTACACCACGCGTCGTGGTGGTTGGGCGCCACGACCAGGTAACCGTGGTCGGCGAGCGCGCGCATCAGGAAGCTCGACTGGGTGTTGCAGCCGCGGAAGCCGTGCGAGAACACGATCAGGGGGAACGGCCGCGGCGTCGCGTCGGCCGGCATCCAGATGGCGACGGGCACGCCGGCGATCGTCGCCGTCTGCATCGGCTTGGGTGGCTGCTTGGTCGGCGCCGCCGGTTTGGCCGCGTGCTTCGGCGGGTTGAACAGCAGGTTGAAGATGTCGCTCTCGTCGTCCTTCGCCGCGCTCGGCGCCGCGATCACGAGCGCGACCAGAAAGGCCGCGAGCCCGATCCTCACGCCACCTGGGCCTTCTTGGCGGCGGCGAGGGTCTTGAACTCGGGCGACTTCTTGTAGAACGCGTCGAGCGGATAGCAGCCCGACACCAGGCCGTTGCGCGGCGCCGTCGTGCAGTCGCTGAAGGTGCGGCACAGCCGCTTGGTCTGCACGCCCTTGCCCGACAGCACGTCGCGCGGCAGCTCGGGGTAGGCGAGCATCATGCGGCCGAGGCCGACGAAATCGGTCCATCCCTGGCGCAGCACCGCCTGCGCGACGTTGGGCAGGAACTCCTGCAGATAGGTATAGGCGCTGCCCACGATCGTGAGATCGGGACAGGCTTCTTTGAGCGCGCGCACCGCGTGCAGGTGGCGCGCCACGCCGATCAGCGGCTCCTCCGGCGGGTGATAGCCGTCCGACGGCGGATAGAGCGCGGGCCGCATGGTGTGCGGGTTGTAGTACGGGCTCGACGACGTGACGTTGACCAGCGTGATGCCGAGCTCGCGCAGCAGCGCGAGGAACCGCTTCGGCTCGGCGAGGTCGATCTCGGTCGGCCGCGCGGCGTCGGCGCCAAAGGCGTGGCGGTAGGGCAGCTCGACGGTCTCCGGGATGCCGGGCCCGAGCTTGCCGGGCGCCGAGCGCGCCGGGTCGGGCTTGAAGGGCACGAGGTCGAACGCGCTGACGCGCACCGCGATCGGCAGGCCCGGCACCGCGGCGCGGATGCCGGCGACGATCTCCTTGAGGAACCGCGTGCGGTTCTCGAACGCGCCGCCGTACTTGCCGTCGCGCGTGACCGCGCTCAGGAACTCGTGGCCGAGATAGCCGTGGCAGTGCTTGACGTCGACGAAGTCGTAGCCGCCCTGTTTGGCCCACCTGGCGGCCGTCACGTAGTCCTCGATCAGGCGCTCGATCTCGGCGTCGGTCATCACCGGATGGCTCGTCGGCACGCCGAACTTCCGGTCGAGCAGCGGATGGCGATAGAGGATCAGCGGCTCCAGGCGCTTCTTGTCGGTCGGCCGGCAGAAGCGTCCGGAGTGCGTGAGCTGCAGGCCGATCACCAGGTCGTCGGCGCTGCCGAAGGCGGCGCGGTGCGCCGCGATCGCCTCGTCGCGCAGGCGCGCGATGCCCTTGACCGTGTCTCGTGTGTAGGTCAGCTGGTTGGGGTTGGCCTTGCCGTCGGGTCGCACCGCGACCGCCTCGCCGCCCCAGAAGAACTTGGCGCCGCTTTCGCCGAAGCGCCGCCAGCGCCGGATCGTGTTGTCGCTCGGGTTGCCGTCCTCGAGCCCGTCCCAGCCCTCCATGGGCTGGACGCAGAAGCGGTTCGGGATGGTGCGGCCGAGCACCGCGATCGGCCGGGCGAGCGGCGCGTCCGGGCCGCTCGCGACGATGTCGTCGCACGGGATGTCGATCGCGTTGTCGGCGAGATAACGCTTGAATGCCGTAACGCCGTCGAACGAGCCGACCTTGGGATACTCGCCGAACTTCATGGCCGCCCCTTGATCTCGTCGAGCACGGGGCGGAGGTAGCTCAGGAATTTTTCCGGGTTCTCGCTCATCGGGAAGTGGCCGAGCTCCTGCATGATCACGACCTTGGCGCCCTCGATGCGGTCGGCGGCCTCCTGCGTGTGCGCGGGCGAGGCCGAGTAGTCGTATTCGCCGGTCAACAGATAGAGCGGCGCCACCGTGGTGTCGATGCGGCCGATGCGCTCGCGGATGTCGCCCTCGTACTTGTAGAAATGCAGGTCGCCCTTGAACACGCCAGGGCCGCTCTGCATGTAGTGCCACAAGGTCTCCCAGCGCTCGCCCGCCGGGCTCATCGGCGCCATCAGGCCCGACACGTAGGCGGCCGAGACCTCGCCGCCATGCACGTCGGGGCGATGCAGCCAGGACGTGTCGTAGTAGGGCTCGACATAGGCCGAGCTCTGCAGGCCGATGATGGCGCGGAACTCGCGCGCGTGCTCGACCGCGAGGTTGAGCACGATGCGGCCGCCGATCGAGCAGCCCATCACGACCGGTCGGTCGAGCCCGAGCGTGCGCGCGACCGCGCGGATGATCGCGGTGTAGAACGCGGTGGTGAGCTGGTATTCCTCGTCCTGCCAGCCTTCGGGCGGCGACGACTTGCCGTGCCACGGCAGGTCGAACGCGATCACGCGCCAGTCGCGCGTCACCGCCGGGTCGTTGAGCACGCCGCGGAACTGTCGCGTATCCGAGCCCGCGGTGTGCAGGCAGAGCAGCGGGATGCCCTGGCCGGCCTCCTCGACATAGATGCGGTAGCGCCGGCCCTCGCAGTCGACCGCGGCGTAGCGCCCGACGATCGGCTCGAACGCGCTCATCGCGCCGCGCCGCCGTGCAGGCGTCGCGGGCTCGCCAGCACGTCCTTGATGTAGAGCAGGTTGGCCATCAAGGGCTGCAGGTCGCCCTCCATCGTCAACAGCTTGCGGCGTTGCAGCGCGAACAGGTCCTGCCAGCCCGGCTCGGGCACCGGTTGCCAGAAGCGCGCCCAGGCGTCGGCCGGCGCGCGCAGCGCGAACCTGAAATCCGCCATCATCGCGGGCGCGCGCGTCACCGCGTCGATGCGGCCTTCGCGCACGCGCACCAGCCAGCCGATCTCGCCGACCGCGACCAGGAACGTGACCGACAGGAAACGGCCGCGCCGCACCAGCGCCGGATCGTCGTTCACCAGCGCGGGCAGGTGCTCGAGAGGGGGGAGGTTTGCGTCGCTCGCGCTCACGTGGTCCAGTATCGGCCGGCGTGTTGCGTCAAGCAACCGCCCGGAGGAGGGCCCCATGGATCTTGCGTACCACAATCGCTACGACTACTCGCCGATCATCGAGCGGCCGGACTACAGCTGGCCGGACGGCAAGCGGCTCGCGGTCTATCTCGGGCTCAACATCGAGCACTTCGCGTTCGGCGAGGGCCTCGGCCACACGCTGACGGCGCTGGCGCCGGCGCCCGACCAGCGCAACTATGCCTGGCGCGACTACGGCCTGCGCGTCGGCATCTGGCGCATCTTCGACCTGTTCGACGACCTCAAGCTGCCGGCGAGCCATCTCACCAACTCGACCGTGTACGAGCGTTATCCGCAGATCGTCGCGCGCATCCGCGAGCGCGGCGACGAGGTGGTCGGCCACGGCCGCACCAACTCGGAGCGCCAGGTCGACTTCAAGGAGGCCGACGAGGCCAAGCTGATCCGCGAGGCGACCGAGACCATCGAGCGCATCGGTGGCACGCGGCCCTATGGCTGGATGGGGCCGTGGATCTCGGAGACGCCGACGACGCCCGACGTGCTCAAGGAGGCGGGCTACAAGTACCTGATGGATTGGCCGTGCGACGATCAGGCGTTCTGGATGCGCACGCGCTCGGG
>DATJNS010000253.1:0-8775 GCA_035507915.1 Candidatus Sulfotelmatobacter sp. | reverse complement strand
GAGCTTCGCCATGACCCTTGAACCCGATGACGCCGCCCACTCGTTGAGCGAGATCGCCGCGGTCGAGCGGCGCACGCGCCAGACCCTGGCCTATGGCCGCAGCAGCGCCGCCATCATCCTGTGGGGCGTGCTTCTGGTGTTCGGCTATACGTTCGGCTTCGCCTTCCCGGACCTCGAGCGCAAGGCCTGGTTCGCCGTGATCGCGATGGGTTTCGCCGGCTGCACGTTCCTCGGCTCGCGCCGGTCGAGCCAGGCAGGTCGCTCGCCGTGGGACCAGCCGATCCTGTTCGGCCAGCTCGTGCTCTACGCGTACGGCTGGATGTTCGTCACCATCCTCTGGCCGCTCGCACCGCGCCAGCTCAACGCGTTCTGGCCCAACGTCTTCATGCTGGGCTTCGCGCTGGCCGGGCTGTGGCTAGGTCGTGCGTTTCTGCTGCTCGGTCTCTCGGTCACCGCGCTGACCCTCGTCGGCTATTTCTGGTCGGGCCCGTGGTTTGGCCTGTGGATGGCGGTGGTCGGCGGCGGCGGGCTGATCGCCGGCGGTCTGTGGCTGCGCCGGCTGGGCTAGCGCGATGGCCGGCCCCAACGAGATCATCCACCAGTCGATGCGGCTCAAGATCATGGCGGCGCTCAACGTGCTGGGGCCCGGCGCGGCGCTCGAGTTCACCACGCTGCGCGGCCTGATCGGCGCGACCGACGGCAATCTCGGCGCGCATCTCGACACGCTATCGGGCGCCGGCTACGTCGCGATCGAGAAGCGCTTCGTCGGCCGCAAGCCGCAGACCCGCATCAAGGCGACCGCCGCCGGCCGGCGCGCCTTCACCGAGCACGTCGCCTATCTGCGCGAGATCATCGACGTCGAGCGGACGTGACGGCGCATCAGCGCGCGGCGGCGCGGGTGCGCGGCTTGCGCTTCTCGCGGAAGGCGGCGCCGGCTTCCTTGGCCTCGTCGGTGCCGTAATAGAGCGCGACGCCGTGGAAGCCGAGATGCGCGATGCCGCGCACCTGCTCGCTGTCGGCGTTGAACGACGCCTTGGCGATCGCCAGCGCGGTCGGGCTCAACGCCATGATCTCGGCGCACCAGGTTGCGACCTCGGCGTCGAGGTCGGCATCCGGCACGACCTTGTTGACCAGCCCCATCGCATAGGCCTCCTGCGCGCTGTAGCGCCGGCACAGGAACCACAGCTCGCGCGCCCGCTTCTCGCCGACGATGCGCGCCAGGTAGGCGGTGCCGAACCCGGGATCGACCGAGCCGACCCGGGGACCGACCTGGCCGAACACGGCGCTCTCGGCCGCGATCGTCAGGTCGCACACGGTCGCGATGACGTTGCCGCCGCCGATCGCGAAGCCGCGCACCTTGGCGATCACCGGCTTCGGCACCTCGCGGATCGCTGCGTGGATCTGCTCGACCGGTACACCGATCACGCCGCGCCCGCGCCGCGTCGACTTCGGCTCGCTGGCATCGCCGCCGACCGTGAAGGCGCGGCCCGCGCCCCTCAGCACGATGACGCCGATCGCCGGATTCCAGCCGGCCTCGTGCAGCGCGTCGATTACCTCCTCGTAGGTGCCCATGCGGAACGCATTGAGCTTGTCGGGCCGGTTGAACGTGATCGTCGCGACCCCGTCGGTCTCGTCGTAGAGAATGTCCTTGTAGGTCATATGAAGGCTCCATCGCCCGCTTTATCGCGAAGGCCGCAGAGATCCGCTCGAGTCAGGCCGGCATGGCGAAACCGCCGTTGACGCTCAGCACCTGGCCCGTGATGTGGCGCGCCGCGTCCGAGGCGAGAAACAGCACTGCGTGGCTGACGTCCTCGGTCGCGCCGATGCGCCGCAGCGGATAGGCGCGCCGCACCTTCTCCTCGCGGTCGCGCACGCCGTCGGCGCCGATCTTGACCGCGAGCTCGTCGAGCAGCTTACGGCGCAGCGGCGTGTCGGTGGCGCCCGGCGACACCGCGTTGACGTTGATGCCGTGGCGGCCGACCTCGCGCGCGATCGAGCGCGTGAACGCGAGCACGCCGCCCTTGGCCGCCGAGTAGACGACCTCGCGCTCCTGACCCACCCGCGCCGCATCGGTCGCGATGTTGACGATTTTGCCCGAGCGGCGGGCGATCATGCCGGGCAGCACGGTCCGCGAGCAGTTGAGCGTGCCGTAGAGGATCACCTTGATCTCGCGGTCCCAATCGGCCGACGACGTCTCGAGGAACGGCACGTGGTTGGCGATCAGCGCGGCGTTGTTGACCAGCACGTCGATGCGGCCTTTGTCGCGTTCGAGCGCCGCCAGCGCCGCACCCACTGCGTCGAGATCGGTGATGTCGCACGGCAAGGCATGCGCCTGACCGCCGGCGGCCACGATCTGCGCCACGGTCGCCTCGACGCGGTCGGCAGTCCGGTCGTTGACCGCCACGACGGCGCCCTCGCGTGCGAAGGCCAGCGCCATGGTCTGACCGATGCCGCTGCCGGCCCCGGTGATGACCACGACCTTGCCGGCGAGACCGAGCTCCATCGCTCAATGCACCGTCTCGAGGCCGCCCAAGACGGCTTGCAGCTTGCCGAGGCTCTCAGGCGCGCCGAAGCCGCGCAGCAACGCGAAGGTCTCGGCCGTGCGATGGCCGAGCCGCGGCTCGACCAGGCCGGTGAACTTGCGCCACAAATCGTCCCAGCTCATCGGGTTGCCGGGATGGCCGCGCCCGACCGGAATGTCGTGGGCGAGCGGCGCGCGATCGGCGACCGCGATGTCGAGGCGCGCCGACGCGAAACCCATCGCCGGGTCGGCCTCGACGCGGATCTTGGCGGCGGTCTCCGCGATCGCGGGCTCGAGACGCCACGGCTCGCGGAAGTCGTCGGCCGACACCGCACGGCCGTGCAGCGCCAGCGCGACGCAATATTTCAGATCGAACTTGCCGGCGAGCGGGCTGTCGGGCGCGCCGACCGTGCGCCCGGTGATCTGCTCGGCCAACGCGCCGACCCGTGCGCGCACGTCGCGCACGGCGTCGAGATCGAGCTGGGACGCGACCAGCGCGCGCGCCGCGTCGATCGAGGCGTGCGTCAGATGGCACGCGGCGTAGAGCTTGAAGCTGTTGCGCAAGATCTTCCAATCCGAGAAATCCGGCCGTGCGATCGCACGGCTGCCGTCCTGGATCAACGCGCGGTCAAGCCCGCCGGGATCGAGCAGCGCGGGTGCGCCGACGAAGCCCGTGGCGGCGAGCTCGGCCGCCAGCACGCCGTCCATCGCCGCCTTGCCGGCGTGGAACGGCTTCGCCATCGTGCCGAACGATCCGGTCAGGCCGCTCGTCTGGGTCGCCGCAAGCGCCAGCGCGTGCTGCGCGCGCGCTTCGTCGAGGCCGAGCAGCGCGGCGCTCGCGGCCGCCGCGCCGAGCCGGCCGAACACGCCGGTGCCGTGCCACCCGCGCGCGGTCACCGCCTCGCCGAGCTTGTGGCCGGCACGCGCCGCGACCTCGAACCCGGTAACGAACGCCGCCAGCATGGCGGCCGCGTCGGCGCCGCGCGCCTCGCCGAGCGCCAAGGTCGCCGCCCACACGGGCGCGCTCGTGTGGGTGACCGCATCGACATAGGTGTCGTCGAAATCCAGACAGTGGGCGAGCGTGCCGTTGGCGAGCGCGGCGAACGGCGCGGCCGCCTTGCCGTCGAGCAGCACCGTCGAGCTGCCCTCGCTGCGCCAGCCACCGACAGTCGCGCGCACCAGCCGCCCGGCGTCCTCCTCGGCGGCGCCGAGCGCCACCGCGACCCAGTCGGCCAGGCACAGCCGCGCCGCGTCGATCACCTCGGGCGGCAGCGCGCGCGTGCCGACGTCGGCGACGTAACGCGCGAATGCGGATGCGATGCCGTCTGCCATGTCGCCCTCCGTTACGCCTTCACGGTGCCGCGGAACGCCTCGAGGCCGGTCAGCTCGCGGCCGTGGATCAGCGCGAGAATCTCGTTGGTGCCGTCGGGGATCGGGATCATGCGTACGTCGCGATAGAGCTCCTCGACACGCGCCTCGGTCGACAGCCCCATGGCGCCCAGCACGTTCATGGCCTGAAACACGGCCTCGCGGCACTGGTTCTGGGCGAACCGCTTGGCCATCGCGGCGGCACCGTCGGCCGGCTCGCCGCGATCGATCAACGCCAGTGCGTGGTGGCACATCAGCCGGCTCGCGGTGATCGCCGTGACGATGTCGGACAGGTTCTTCTGCACCAGCTGATGCGCGGCGATCGGCTTGCCGAACTGCTTGCGCACCTTGGCGTAGTCGAGCGCGATGTCGTAGGCGCGCTGGGCGAGCTGCGCCGCCATCAGGCCGAACAGCGGCCGGTTGATCGCCCAGCTCGACTTCAGGACCGCGGTGCCGCCGCGCGCCGACTCGATGACGTTCTCGGGCGGGATCGGGCAACCCTCGAACACGCTCTCGCCCAGCATGCCCTGGCGCATGCCGATGGTGTCGATGTCGTGCGCCTCGAAGGGCGACCGCGCGCGCTCGACCACCACCTTGACGACCTTGTTCGTCCCCGGCCCGTCGCGATGGTCGAGGCAGGTCACCAGCATGACGTCGCACGCCGACACGTTCGAGATCCACATCTTGCGGCCGTCGAGCACCAGCGCGTTGCCGCGGCGCGTCAGCCGCGTCTTGATGCCCCGCGGATCGGAGCCGGCGTCGGGCTCGGTCGAGCCCGTGCAGCCGATCTGCCGGCCGGCGATCAGCCCGGGCAGCAGGCGCGCGCGCTGGTCGTCGTCGGCCTCGTCGTAGATCCGCGCGACCGTCACCTCCTGGGCGAGCAGCGCCACCGCGGCGGCCGGCGGGATCTGCTCGAACATGATGCCGTAGTCGAGCATCGAGATGCCGGGTCCGCCCGCGCTCTCGGGCAGGCGCACCGCCGTCAGCCCAAGCTCGGCGAATGCCGCGAAGATCTCGAGGAAGGCCGGCTTGGGCAGCGGGCGGTTGCGGTCGTGGCGATCGAGCAGCGGCTGGATGGTGCGCGCGACCAGCCGTCGGATCGCATCGCGCATCGCCTCCTGCTCTGGCGTGACGGCCATCATCGCGAGCACTCTATGGCAACGTTCCCGCCTGTCAAAGCGGACTCGGCCGCCGATGGGAAACCTTCCGGCGGCCGCCAAACGGCGCTAGCCTCGACCTGCAACCCGAGAGGCCGCCATGTCATCGACCGTCGAGATCGCACACGACGACGCCGCCTGCGTCATCACGCTGAATCGGCCCGACAAGCGCAACGCCGTCAGCGTCGAGATGATGCGCGCGATCGCGGCGGCGGCCAAGGCGGCCGAGGACGACGCGAGCACGGCCGCCGTGATCATCACCGGCGGCCCGGCGTTCTTCTCGGCCGGCGCCGACCTCAACGAGGCGCTGGCGGTCAAGAGCTCGCCGCAGGCGATCGCCTATTTTGGCGAGTGGCATCGCTTGACCGCGACGCTCGAGGGCCTCGCCAAGCCGGTGATCGCGGCGATCGAAGGTTTCTGCATCACCGGCGGGCTCGAGCTCGCGCTGGCGTGCGACCTCCGGATCGCCGGCGCAGGATCCAGCTTCGCGATCACGAGCGCCAAGATCGGCACGGTCGCCGGCGCCGGCGGCACCCAGCGTCTGCCGCGCCTGATCGGCATCCCGAAGGCGCTCGAGCTTCTGTTCTCGGCCGATCCGATCGACGCCGACGCGGCGCTGCGCATCGGCCTGATCAACCAGCTGGCACCCAAGGGCGAGGCGCTCGCGCGCGCCAAGACGCTCGCGCACGTCTACAAGGAGCGTGGGCCGCTCAGCCTCGCCCTGGTCAAGCAAGCGGTCTATCGCGGCACCCAGATGGATCTCGCCTCGGCGATCCAGTTCGAGACCATGCTGGTCACTGCGATCTACGGCACCGAGGACAAGAACGAAGGCATCTCGGCCTTCCTCGAGAAGCGCCGCCCGACGTTCCGCGGGCGCTGAATCATCCAGACGGGAGGATGACGATGCCGACGTTCCGCCCCACGCCCGATCTCGAGATGGCCTACCGGGTCGATGATTTCACCGATCCATGGCGCACGCCCGAGACCGTCCTGATGCTGCACGGCAACGCCGAGAGCGGACTTGCCTGGTACGGCTGGGTTCCGACCCTGGCGCGCCGCTACCGCGTCGTGCGGCCCGACATGCGCGGCTTCGGCGAGTCGACCCCGATGCCGCGCGATTTCCCATGGACCCTCGATCGCCTGATCGACGACTTCTGCGCGCTGATGGACCACCTGGGCGTCGCGCGTTTCCACCTGGTCGGCGCCAAGATCGGCGGCACGATCGCGCGCGCCTTCGCGGCACGTCGGCCGACGCGCATCGTCACCCTGACCGTGGTCGGCACCCCGGCGCCGTTCCGCGTCGGCCAGGCCGAGAAGGTGCCCGGACTGATCCGCGACTTCGAGCAGCACGGCGTCGAATACTGGGCGCGCCAGAACATGGCGGGCCGGTTGGGTGGCGGCTTTCCACCGGATGGCTTCGAGTGGTGGTGCAAGTTCATGGCGCGCACCGCGGTGTCGACCCAGATCGGCTTCATGCCGACCATCGCGATCGCCGACATCCGCGCCGACTTGCCCAAGATCGCCTGCCCGACCCTGGTGATCACGACCGAAGAGAGCGGGCTCGGCACGGTGGACGACACGCGCGCCTGGCAGCGGCAGATCCCGCGCTCCGAGCTCGTCGTGCTGCCCGGCAACTCCTATCACGTCGCCGCCAGCCACGCCGACCGCGCGTCGCAAGCCACCGTCGACTTCATCGCGCGCCACGGCGGGTGATGTTCCTCATCACGAGGCACAGAAAGATCGCGTCATTGCGAGGAGCGCAGCGACGAAGCAATCCAGCGGACGGTGCAACGAGCAGACCTGCTGGATTGCTTCGCTGCGCTCGCAATGACGTGCGTTCAATAATCGATACGTTTCTTTGGCGGTCCCTACGGAGGAAGCGTCCATGAATCTCGGATACATCGGACTCGGGCGGATGGGCGGCGCGCTGGTGCGCCGGCTGCTGCCGCACGCCAAGCTGCGCGTGCACGACCTCAACCCCGAAGCCGTCGCGCGCTTCGCGGCCGCGGGCGCGTTGCCGGCGCAGGACCTGTCGAGCCTGGCGCGCGAGTGCGACATCGTGATGACCTGCCTGCCGACCTCGAAGGAGGTGCGCGACGTCGTGTTCGGCGAGCACGGGCTCGCCCGGCACCTGAAGCGCGGCAGCCTGCTAGTCGACATGACGACCGCCAATCCGAACGACACCAAGGAGATCGCCGCGCGCCTGAAGGAGCACGGCATCGACCTGATCGACGCGCCGGTCAGCGGCGGGCCGCACGGCGCCGACGCCGGCACGATCGCGATCCTGGTCGGCGCGCCGCCCGAGCTGTTCCAGCGCGTGCAACCGATCCTGACCAAGATCAGCCCCAACGTGTTCCACATCGGCGGCGTCGGCAGCGGCCACCTCATGAAGCTGGTCAACAACGTGATCTCGGCCGGCTTGCGCGTTCTGACCTTCGAGGCGGTCGCCATGGGAGTGAAGAACGGCCTCGACCTCAAGACCTGCGTCGAGGTGCTGCACAAGGCCTCGGCGCGCAGCTACATCACCGAGACGTCGCTGCCCAAGCTGCTCGACCCCAACCGCGCCGCGACCTTCTCGCTCGAGCTGATGCTGAAGGACGTGCGACTCGCGACCGAGATCGGCATCGCGAGCGGATCGCCGATGCCGGCCGCCGGCCTGGTGCGCGAGCTCTACCAGATCACGCTCAACGAGCATGGCGGCGCCGCCGACGTCAACGATATGATCCTGACCTTCGAGCGCATGGCCAACGTCGAGGTCACGCCCAAGCGAAACGCCTAGCGGGAGGGAAATGCGATGCCGGTGCTGTACGAGAAACGCAACCATGTCGGCTACCTGACCTTCTCGCGGCCCGACGCGCGCAACTGCTGGGGCGACGACTACAACGAAGAGCTGCCGGCGCATTGCGAGACGATCACGTTCGACGACGACGTGCACGCCGTGGTGCTGACCGGCGACGAGCGCGGCGGCGCGTTCTCGGCCGGCGCCAACATTCGCGACCCGCGCACCCACGTCGAGGAGTCGGCCGGGCTGGCGATCCTCGAGCTGCCCAAGCGGCGGCGCTACGCCGGCCACGCGCTGATCGACCTGCCGAAGCCGGTGATCGCGGCGGTCAACGGCTACGCGGTCGGCATCGGCGCGATCACGACCCTGTGCTGCGACATGATCGTGGCGTCCGAGCGCGCCGAGTGGCGCCTGCCCCAGGTGGCGCTCGGCATCATGCCGAACCACGCCGGCGCGGTGCGCGTCGCGCAATGGATCGGCAAAGGCAACGCCATGAAGCTGGCGATGGGCTGGCCGCTCAAGGCCGACGAGGCCTACCGTCTCGGCCTCGCCCAATGGCTGGTGCCGCACGCCGAGCTGATGGATCAGGCGACCGCGATCGCCGAGCGCCTCGCCGGTCTGCCGCCGCTCGCCAGCCGGCTCACCAAGGAGTCGCTGAACCGCGGCATGGACATGCCGAGCCTCGCCGACGCCGCCTATCTCGACCTCTATCGCCAGGCGCTGCTGTCGATGACCGCCGACGCCAAGGAGAGCCACCAGGCCTGGCGCGACAAGCGCAAACCCGAATTCAAGGGCGCGTGATCGTGGCGCGCCGTCCCGTCACAGGGCGGCGTCGCGCCAATTCTCGGCCGGCTGCTCCGGATGTGGCGTCAGGCCGACGCGCTTGACCGCGGTGATCGCGGCGTACTCGTCCTTGTCGGACGCATCGCCGCTGATGCCGACGGCGC
>DATJNS010000252.1:0-4278 GCA_035507915.1 Candidatus Sulfotelmatobacter sp. | reverse complement strand
ATGTCACCCAGCTTGGCGAAATGATCGGCTTTCTTCAGCTCGTCCCGACAGCGACTCTTCTGCGCATCGAGGATGCGTTGCATTGCCTCCGGATCGCGTCCGGTCATCACGCCTTGGGCCATCGCGCATCCCGTTCTGGGGAGTCTGTGCTTCTATTAATCGGTAGCATTTGCCGCAACGCAACACCAAATGTGTTAACCAAGATGGCGTAGCGGTGTCGCAATTCACGCGCGTGGCCCGCGCAAGTCGCGCCCGACGGCAAATCAATGAACAAGATTAGGATGCTACTCGGCGGCCTTCGACTGCGCGCCTGAGCGGCCGGTCCGGCGACTCGCCAGGACCTCGAGCGCCCGCGCCAGCATCTCGGTACCATGGTACGAGGCGACATGCGCCGCGGTGACCTTGCCGGCGGCGAGGTCGTCCGCGATCAGCGCCGGATCGCGTCGCTCGGGCGGGCCGAAGCCGCCGCCGCCCGGCGTGACGATGCGCACGACGTCGCCGCGCGCGAGCTCGTCGACGCCCTTCGACTTGAGGCGCCGCGCGGCGCCGGCCGGATTGAGGATGAAGGCGCCCGGCCGGCCGTCGCCGCCGCCCTCGGCGCCCTTGACGGGGAAGCGCTGGCGGTCGCCGTAGCGCGAGAACACCGTCTTGTCGGTCAGCACCTCGACCTCGCGCGCCAGCGCCAGCGCGCCGCGATAGGTGCCGGGGCCGCCGCTGTCGGGCACCAGCTCGTAGCAATGCACGCGTACCGGATACTCGTGCTCGATCATCTCGGTCGGCGTGTTCATGAAGCGCGCCAGGTGGGTGTCCTGGGCGTCGCGACCGTCCTTCATCGGCCGCGCGCCCGAGCCGCCGCCGAAGATGTCGTTGTAGACGAAGGTGCGGCCGCTCTCGGGATCCGTGCCGACGAAGGCGACGTGGCTGATCTGGGCATGCGACGGCGCCATGATCTGGCCGGGCAGCATCTTGGCGAGCGCCATCAAGGTCGCTTCCTGCACCTTGAGGGACACGTTGGTGCGCGCCGACACGCCCGCCGGGCGCTTGGGATCGACCACCGAGCCGCGGCGCGTCCGGATGTCGATGATCGAGAAGCAGCCGTGGTTGGGCGCCACCCGGTGGTCGAGCGCGATCACGAACACGTACTGCACGGCGGCGAGCGTGGTCGCCAGCGGACAGTTGACGTTGCCGGCGACCTGATCGCCGCATTCGGTCAGGTCGACCGTGAGCGTGTCGCCTTGCTTGGTCACGACGACCTTGATCGGGATCGGGCTGTCCGTGATGCCGTCGTCGTCGACGACGTCCTCGCCGACGAAGGTGCCGTCGGGCAGCTTGGCGAGGCCGGCGCGCAGGCGATCCTCGGTCTCGCGGATCAGCAGCTCGGCCGAGCTCTCGATCACCGCCAGGCCGAAGCGCTCGATCACCTCGAGGTAGCGGCGGACGCCGGTGAAGCACGCGGCGGCCTGCGCGCGGATGTCGCCCAGCGTCTTGTGCGGCGCGCGGATGTTGGCCTCGATCAAGTCGAACAGGTCGGGATTCTCGCAGCCGGCGACGTAGAGCTTGCCGAACGGAAAGCACAAGCCCTCGGAGAAGATGTCGCGCAGGCCGCCGGCGACGCCGCCCGGCGACGCGCCGCCGAGATCGGAATGATGCGCGACCGCGCCGACATAGCCGATCAGCGCATCCTCACGGAACACCGGCGCCAGCATGGCGACGTCCATCAGGTGCTGGCCGCCGCGATACGGATCGTTGGCGATCAGCAGATCGCCCGGCGCGACCGGACGGCGCGCCATCGCCTTCAGCGCCTCGGCCATCGTCAGGGTCGAGCCGGCGAGCAGCATCGGCGCGTGGTTCGACTGCACGACGACGCGGCCGTGGCGGTCGTAGAGCGCGCAGGACAGGTCCTGCACTTCCTTGATCACGGTCGAGCGCGCCGTGCGCATCAACGTCGACGCCATGTCGTCGGCGACCAGCTCGAGCGCGAAGCGCACGACCTGGGACTGGATCTTGGCCTCGGCCTGGGCGCCGCTGCTCAGGAGCTGCTCCATCGCCGGCATGCTCCCGCAGTCAGCGGCGAATGTCGAGGTTGAGGTAGGCGTCGACCGCGGCGCGCCAGCCCGGCGGAACCAGCGCGCTCGAGCCCTCGCCCTCGATCACCGCGGGGCCGTCGATCCGCATTCCGGGCGCGAGCGCGCGCCGGTCGAGGACCGCCGCGTCGCGCCAGCCGCCGACGCCGGTGAAGAACACCGGCCGCATCGTCGCGCCGGCGGTCGGCGGCGCGGTCATCGGCGCGACGCGCGGCGGCGCCGGATAGTCGGTCTCCGGGCCCTCGGCGGCGAGGCGCACGAGCACGAGCTCGACCGTCTCGGCGTCGCTGCGATAGGCGTAGCGCCGTTCGTGGAGCGCATGGAACGCCGCGATCAGCGCCGCGCCGACGTCGGCCGGCAGGCTGCCGGTCCACGGTGCGCCGAGGTCGATCGGCAGATCGTAGGACTGTCCGGCATAGCGCATGTGCGCCTGCCAGCGCGTCGTCACCGCGGCGAGATCGGCGCCGGCCTCGGCGAGGCAGGCGCGTGCCTCGTGGTCGAGCGCCGCCAGTGTCGCGGCCAGGCGCTCGACTGGCAGCTCGGCGGCGTTCGCCTGGATCATGCGCGAGACCTCCCAGCGCAACGGCGACAGGATCAGGCCGACCGCGGAGAAGTTGCCGGCGAGGTAGGGCACGATCGCGCGCCGCATGCCCATCGCCTCGGCGAGCTCGACGCCGTGGGTCGGCCCGGCGCCGCCGTAGATGAACAGCGGCAGCGCGCGCACGTCCAAGCCCTTCTCGAGCGTGTTGGCGGCGATCATCTTGACCATGCGGGCTTGGATCACGCGCAGCACGCCGGCCGCGGCATCGGCGGGCGACAGGCCGAGCGGCTGGGCGATGAAACGCTCGATCGCCCGCGCCGCCGCGGCACCGTCGAGCGCGAGCCCGCCGCGTCCGCCGAACTGGTCGCCGAGCCGGCCGAGCAGCAGATCGGCGTCCGTGATGGTCGGCCGCTCGCCGCCGCGCCCGTAGGACGCCGGGCCGGGATCCGAGCCGGCCGACTCGCGATCGACCTGGATGTAGCCGAGCGCGTCGACCAGCGCGATCGAGCCGCCGCCGGCGGCCACCGCAGCGACGTCGATCATCGGCGTGCGGATCGGGAAGCCGGCGACCTTGCTCTCGTACTTCTGGACCGAGCGGCCGCCGGCGACGACGCCGATGTCGAGGCTGGTGCCGCCCATGTCGATGGTCACCAGGTCGGGCGCGCCGATCTGCCGGCCGAGATTGGCGGCCGCGAGCACGCCGGCCGACGGGCCCGAGTTCACCAGGGTGACGGGCTGGCGCGCCGCCAATGCCCCACCGGTGAGGCCGCCCGACGCCATCATGATGCGCACCTGGGCCACGCCGGCCGCGCGGAACGCATCGTCGAGCCGCAACAGGTAAGGCGTCATGATCGGTTTCAGCAGCGCGTCGATCACCGTGGTCGAGCTGCGTTCGAACTCGCGGATCTCCGGCGAGACGCTCGACGACAGCGAGACGAACGTCCCGGGCAGCATCTCGGCGACCAGCTCCGCCGCGCGCGCCTCGTGGGCGGGATTGAGGAAGCCGAACAGGAACACGATCGCGACCGTCGCGACCTGCTGATCGGCGAGCGACGCCAGCGCGCGGCGCAGCGCGGGCTCGTCCAACGCCTCGACGATGCGGCCGCGCGCGTCGATGCGCTCGGCGACCTCGATGCGCAGGGCGCGGGGGATCAGCGGCTGCGGATTGTCGACCGTGAAGTCGTAGATGCCGTCGACCGGGCGCTGGATGCGGCCGATGTCGAGCACGTCGCGGAAGCCCTTGGTGGTGAGCAGCGCGCCGCGCGGCAGCTTGCCCTCGAGCAGCGCGTTGGTCGCGAGCGTGGTCGCGTGGCTCAACGCTTCGACCGATTGTCCGGCATCGACCAGCAGTTGCTTGCCGGCGAGGATGCCGCGGATCGGGTCGCGATGGTCGGTCGGCACCTTGGCGGCGAGCAGCCGGCCGGTGGCGCGGTCGTGCAGCACCACGTCGGTGAACGTGCCGCCGATATCGACCCCTAGATAAAGCGGCATGCGCTCCGGCTCGTCGGTGGCCCCGCGCGAGGATAGTCAGCCGCCCTGCACGGCGTCGAGGCGCCGTTGCACCTGCGGGCGCAGCGGCGCGTTGGGCGGCAGGCGGTCGAGCAGCTTCTTGTAGAGCGCCGCGGCCTGCTTGCGGTCCCCCGACTCGGCGGC
>DATJNS010000251.1:0-2682 GCA_035507915.1 Candidatus Sulfotelmatobacter sp. | reverse complement strand
GGCCGCCCCGGTCCGCGCCTTCCTCAAGCGCGAACTCGCGCTGCGCGAGCTGACCAGCCTGGGCGATCGCGACCTGGCCGACATCGGGCTGTCCCGGTCTGATATTCCCGCCGTGGTCGCCGGCCTGCGCGGCCGCGACGGTCTCGGCAGCCGCAAGCTCGATCCGAAGGCCTAACCGCCGCTACTGCGCGGCGACCGGGGTGGGTGCGCTGCCGACCAGGGCGCGCAGGTCGGCTTCGTCGAGCGTCTCCTTCTGAAGCAATGAAGCGGCGCCGCGCTCGAGCACCGGCCGCTGGCGTTTCAGGATCTCTTCGGTTCGCGCGAACGCGTGCTCGACCAGGCGCTGCACCGCCTGGTCGATCTCGTGCGCGGTCTCGTCGCTGTAGCGCCGCTCGCGGCCCATCGGCATCACCATGCCGTCGCCGAGGAAGGTCGACCGCTCGGTCTCGTAGGCGATCGGGCCGAGCTTCTCCTCCATGCCGTAGCGCATCACCATGTTGCGTGCGATGTCGGTGACCTTCGCGAGGTCGTCGGCGGCGCCGGTCGAGAAATGCCCGAACACCAGATGCTCGGCGGCGCGCCCGCCGAGCAGCACGCACATCTTGTTCTCGAGCTCCTCGCGGGTCATCAGGAAGCGATCCTCGGTCGGGCGCTGGATCGTGTAGCCGAGCGCGCCCACGCCGCGCGGGATGATCGACACCTTGTGCACCGTATCGCTGCCCGGCAGCGCCAGCGCGGTCAGCGCGTGGCCGAGCTCGTGATAGGCGACGACCTTGCGCTCGAACGGGTTGAGCAGCCGGTTCTTCTTCTCCAGCCCGGCGACGATGCGCTCGATCGCGGCGGTGAAGTCGCGCATCTCGACCGCCTGGGCGTTGCGGCGGGTTGCCAGCAGCGCCGCCTCGTTGACCAGGTTGGCGAGATCGGCGCCGGTGAAGCCCGCGGTCAACGCGGCGATCTGCTCGGGATCGACGTCGATCGCGAGCTGCGCCTTGCGCAGATGCACCTTGAGGATCTGGATGCGTCCGGTCTTGTCGGGCCGGTCGACCAGCACCTGGCGATCGAAGCGGCCGGCGCGCAGCAGCGCCGAGTCGAGGATCTCCGGACGATTCGTCGCCGCCAGCAAGACCACGCCCGCGCTGGCGTCGAAGCCGTCGAGCTCGACTAGGAGCTGGTTCAGCGTCTGCTCCTTCTCGTCATGGCCGCCGCCCATCGGGTAGGAAGCGCGCGCGCGGCCGAGTGCGTCGAGCTCGTCGATGAAGATGATCGCCGGCGCCTTCTGGCGCGCCTGCTCGAACAGGTCGTGGACGCGCGCGGCGCCGACGCCGACGAACATCTCGACGAACTCCGAGCCGCTGATGGAGAAGAACGGCACGCCGGCTTCGCCCGCGACCGCGCGCGCGAGCAGGGTCTTGCCGGTGCCCGGGGGGCCGACCAGCAGCACGCCCTTGGGCACCCGCGCGCCCAACCGGCCGTGCTCCTTCGGCTGCTTCAGGAAGGCGACGACCTCCTGGAGCTCCTCCTTGGCCTCGTCGACGCCCGCCACGTCGTCGAACGTCACCTTGGTGTCGGTCTCGACGTAGATCTTCGCCTTGCTGCGGCCGATCTGCATCAGCCCGCCGGCGCCGAAGCCGCCCGCCTTCGAGGCGATGCGCCGGAACACGAAGGCCCAGATGCCGAAGAAGATCACCGTCGGCACGACCCAGCCGAGCAGGTTGGTGATCCAGGTGCTCTGCACCACCGCGCCGTACTTCACATTGTACTTGTCGAACTCCTGGGCGAGATCGTGCGGCACGACCGTGGTGATGAAGTCGCGCTTGCCGTCGGCCAGCGGCTCCTTGAGCGTGCCGGCGATGAAATTGCCTTGGACCTCGATCTGGTCGACCTTGCCGGCCTTGAGGTCGTCCATGAATTCGCTGAAGCCGATGTGCGCGACGCTCTGATAGTCGCTCCAGATCGCCTGGATCAGCAGGATGCCGAGCATGGCAACCACGAAATACCAGGCGTGGTACTTGGTTTGCGGATGCATCAGTCAGGCCTCCGGCGGCGGCATTCCTCATCCCAACGCCCGGACGGGCGTATCCGGTTCATGCCTCTTGACGGGATAGTTGCGCCGTCCGGCGTCCGAATTCCAGGGTCGACCAGCCGTCGCGCCGGGTCCGGCGCCGCAGCGCCAGACCCTGACGGCGGTGCGCCGCGATCACCTGCGCCTCCTGGCCGACCAGCAGGCCGGACAGGACGGCGACGCCGCCCGGCGCCAGATGGCGGCGCAGGTCGCGCGCGAAGCGGCAGAGCGGTTGCGCCAGGATGTTGGACGCGATCAGGTCGTACGGCCGGCCGCCGCGCACCAGCGGCGCGCGATAGCCGTCGCTGCGCGCTGCCCGCACGCGCCGCCCGACGCCGTTGAGCGCGGCGTTGGCGCGCGTCACCCGCACCGACTCGGGATCGATGTCGGCCGCGCGCACCGTGACGTGCCACCGCTTGGCGAGCGCCAGCGCCAGGATGCCCGAGCCGCAGCCGAGATCGAGCGGCCGTCGTACCCGCTGGCGGCGGGCCAGCCGGTCGAGCGCGGCGAGGCAGCCGCGCGTCGTCGCGTGCTCGCCCGAGCCGAACGCGGTCGCGGCGTCGACCAAGAGGCCGATGCGCCCCGCCGGCACGCCGCCCGTGTGGTGCGAGCCGTAGATG
>DATJNS010000250.1:0-9244 GCA_035507915.1 Candidatus Sulfotelmatobacter sp. | reverse complement strand
TGGCGGCGGGCCAGCCGGTCGAGCGCGGCGAGGCAGCCGCGCGTCGTCGCGTGCTCGCCCGAGCCGAACGCGGTCGCGGCGTCGACCAAGAGGCCGATGCGCCCCGCCGGCACGCCGCCCGTGTGGTGCGAGCCGTAGATGAAGAACCGGCCGATCGCCTGCGCCGGGAAATCGCGCCGGTTCTGCGCCAGCCAATCGACCGGCGGCAGCGGCGCGATGTGGCAGGCCGGGCGTGCGACGCCGGCATCGGCCGCGGCGCGCGCCAGCGCCGCCTCGACCGCCGGCGGATCGGGCGCGTCGAGCGCGTAGGCCTCGAGCCGCCACTCGCCGCCCGGCACGATCTCGAAGGCCGCGATCGCGACGGCGAAATCGTCGAGCGCGGCGCTCCAGCGCTCGACGTCGGCGCGCTTGGTGACGAGCTCGATCTTGTAGCCGGCGCCCACCGCTGCGCTCACGTCACGGCGCGGGTTCGACGAAGCTGTCGATCACCTTCTTGGTGCCGGCCTTGTCGAACGCGATTTCGAGCCGGTCGGCCTCGACCGCGAGCACGGTGCCGTAGCCGAACTTCTGGTGGAACACCCGCGCGCCGACCGCGAACGCGCTCGCCGTGCGCCGGGCCTTGACCTCGGTCGCGCGGCCGTCGATCACGACGCCGCGCCCGGGACCGCCGCGCCCGCGGCCGTAATTGCCGCCGGGTCCGGTGTCGCGGCCGCGGCTGGTCCAGGTCGGGCCCCAGTAGGCGGCGCGCTGCACCGGCTCCCAGGCCTGGCTCTCCGCCATGCCGCGCGTCGTCCCGCCGTAGAGCCCGGCGCCCGCCTCGATCGCCAGATGGTCCTGCGGCAGCTCGGACAGGAAGCGCGACGGCAGCGCCGACTGCCATTGATTGTGGATGCGCCGGTTGGCGGCGTAGCAGATGAACGCGCGTCGGCGCGCGCGCGTCAGCCCGACATAGGCGAGCCGACGCTCCTCCTCGAGGCCGCGCGCGCCGCTCTCGTCGAGCGCGCGCTGGTGCGGGAACAGGCCTTCCTCCCAACCGGGCAGGAACACGCTGTCGAACTCGAGGCCCTTGGCGCTGTGCAGGGTCATGAGCACGACCTGGTCGGCGCCGACCTCCTCGTTGCGCTCCATCACCAGGCTGACATGCTCGAGGAAGCCGCCGAGATTCTCGAACTCCTCCATCGCGCGCACGAGCTCTTTCAGGTTCTCGAGCCGGCCCGGCGCCTCGGCGGACTTGTCGGCCTGCAGCATCGCGGTGTAGCCGCACTCGTCGAGCACCGTTTCGGCGAGCTCGCCCTGCGGCATGCGGTCGACCAGGCCGCGCCAGCGGTCGAAATCGGTGATCAGCGCGGTCAGCGCCTTGCGCGCCGGCGGCTTGAGCTCGTCGGTGCCGACCAGCCGATGCGCGGCGACGAACAGCGAGGTGCCCGCGGCGCGCGCCGCGCGGTGCACCGCCTGCACGGTGGCGTCGCCCAGCCCGCGTCGCGGCACGTTGACGATGCGCTCGAGCGCGAGGTCGTCGTCGGGTTGCGCGACCACGCGTAGATAGGCGATGGCGTCGCGGATCTCGGCGCGCTCGTAGAAGCGCAGGCCGCCGATCACCCGATAGGGCACGCCGAGCGTCACCAGACGCTCCTCGAACTCGCGGGTCTGGAAGCCCGCGCGCACCAGGATGGCGATCTCGCGCAAGGGCGAGCCGGCGCGCTGCAGCGCCTCGATCTCGTCGCCGACGCGGCGCGCTTCCTCCTCGCCGTCCCAGCTGCCCAGCACCTTGACGGGCTCGCCCTCGCCGGTGGTGGTCCACAGGGTCTTGCCCAGGCGGTCGCGGTTGTTGGCGATCAGGCCCGACGCGGCGCCCAGGATGTGGCCGGTCGAGCGATAGTTCTGCTCGAGACGGATGACCTGCGCGCCCGGGAAGTCGCTCTCGAAGCGCAGGATGTTGCCGATCTCGGCGCCGCGCCAGCCGTAGATCGACTGATCCTCGTCGCCGACGCAGCAGATGTTGTGATGCAGCTGCGCGAGCAGCCGCAGCCACAGATACTGCACGACGTTGGTGTCCTGATATTCGTCGACCAGCAGATAGCGGAAGCGCTGCTGGTAGATCTCGAGGATCTCGGGTCGGCCGGTGAACAGCTCGACCGAATGCAGCATCAAATCGCCGAAGTCGCAGGCGTTGAGCGTGCGCAAGCGCTCCTGGTAGGCGCGGTAGAGCGCGATCACGCGCCCGCCGGCGAGCTCGCCCGCCTCGTCGCTCGAGACCTTGTCGGGCACCAGGGCGCGGTCCTTCCAGCGCTCGATCACGCCGAGCAGCACGCGGGCCGGCCAGCGCCGGTCGTCGATCCGCTCGGCCTCGATCAACTGCTTGAGCAGCCGGAGCTGGTCGTCGGTGTCGAGAATCGTGAAGTTGCTCTTCAGGCCGACCAGCTCGGCGTGCCGGCGCAGCAGGCGCGCGGCCAGCGCATGGAACGTGCCGATCCACAGATCCTGCGCCATCGGTCCGATCAGCTGGCCGACCCGTTCGCGCATCTCGCGCGCCGCCTTGTTCGTGAAAGTGACGGCGAGGATCTGCGACGGCCAGGCGCGGCGCGTGTGGATCAGGTGCGCGAGCCGCGTGGTCAGCACGCGCGTCTTGCCGGTGCCCGCGCCGGCGAGCACGAGCAGCGGTCCGTCGAGCGCCTGCGCCGCGGCGGCCTGCGCCGGATTCAGGGTCGCGAGATAGGGAAAGTTGCTGGCGGGCGGCGCCGGCGCCGCGGCGCTCGGAGAAGGGGCGACGGAGGACATCGGGGCAGCATATAGCGCGCCGCGGCCGCGCGTGCACGCGGCGCGCGGGACCGCACGACGATCGGCTCGATTCGGCCGAAGCCTAGGCCAGCCAGTGGATCTCGCCGACGACCTCGCGCACCTGATAGGCGAGACCGACCGGTTTCGGGGGAGCAGTTCGGCGCCTCAGCCGTTGACGCAGCAAGCGACGAACGGCCTGCTCGGTCTCGGCCAGCACCCGCATGACCCGGCCGCGGCTGCCGCGCCGACCGAAGGCGATGTCGACCACCCACGTGCCGAACAGGTCGCGGTCCACCGACAGCTGGTAGACGCGCGGCATCCGGGTCACCGGGCTCTGTGCCTCGAGGCGGATGACGAAGATCCCCTGCACGCTTGCGAGTATAGCCGAAAATCGGGCAGTATGCCTCGGCCGTCGTCCCGCATGGCCCGGCTGGGGCCCCGTTCCGGCGACGCGACCTGAGCTTCTGATAGCGACTACGGTTCCAAATGCCGCGCTGACGCCCCGTTGCGTCACCCCTTTTCACAGACCTTAGCTGACGTGCCGAACGGCACCGGAAGAGACTCGACCCATGACTGACGAGCGAGATCGATCGGGCTACCCGAATCAGCCGTATGCCGGCGAGCCGGAGCGCGGCGAGGGCGGCATGCGCGAGGGCAATCCGCGCGACCCGAACGGCCGCGAGCCGCAGCACCAACGCCCGGGTTTCGGCGATCAGGACCAACAGGGCGTGCATCGCGGGCCGCGGCGCAGCCGCTATGGCCGCCGCCGCATGCCGGGCGACGGCCCCAGCAGCGGACCCAACGACTTCGCGGCGGGGGAGCACCGCGACCAACGCGGTCCACGCCTCGCCGAGGACGACGTCGACAACTATCTGCCCTCCTTCATCGCCGGTTCGAGCGGCGCGCCCGATCCGTTCGCGAACGCGAACTCGGCTCCTGCGCCGAGCCACACCCCGGCCTACAACCCGGGTCACGGTGCCGGCCACAGCCCGCCGTCGCCCCAGGGCTACCAAGGTCATGGGCGCGACCAGGGCCAGGTGCGCGACCAGGGCCCGCCGCGCGAGCATGGCGGTTACCAGGGTCCGCCGCGCGAGCATGGCGGCTACCAGGGTCAGCCGCGCGAGCACGGCGGCTATCAGGGCCCAGCGCGCGAGCACGGCGGCTACCAGGGCGGCTATGCGGGCGGCGGCCAACAGGCGCCGCATCACGCCGAGCCGCCGATGATGAACCAGGCCATCCAGCAGCCCGAGGAGCCGTCGCCCGAGGTGCAGGCGGCGGCCGCCGAGTTCGCCGAATGGGAGGCCAGCAATCCCAAGCTGCGCGGTCTGCTGGTGTGCAACCCGACGTACAAGCGCGGCGAGCCCGTGGTGCGCGGCACGCGGATCCCGGCGCGCATCCTGGCGGCGATCGCCAAGATGGGCTCGAGCGTCGAGGAGATGCTGCAGGATTATCCGGCGCTGTCGCGCGAGGGCCTCGACGCGGCGCTCGCCTTCGCCGCGGCCCACCCGCGCCAGAGCCGCTGACCCGCGCGCCTACTGCGCGAGGAAGCCGCCGTCGACCGGCAGGGTGTGGCCGGTCACCATGGCGGCGGCGCGGCTGACCAGGAATAGCACCGCGCCGACGATGTCCTCCGGATCGGCGAGCCGGCCGAGCGGCATCATGGCCTCGAGCTCGGCGACGATGTCGGGCTGCTCGAGGAAGCCGCTGATCAGGCGCGTGCGCGTCCAGGTCGGCGCGACCGCGTTGACCCGGATGTTGTGGGGCGCCCACTCGACCGCGAGCGCGCGCGTCAGGTTGAGGACCGCCCCCTTGCTCGCCTGATACGACACGTTCGGGTAGAGCCCGCCGCCCGAGAAGCTCATGATCGAGGCCATGTTGACGATGCGGCCGCCGCCGCTCGCGATCATGTGACGCGCGGCGTGGCGCGCGCACAGGAACACGCCGGTCAGGTTGACGTCCATGACGCGGTGCCAGTCCTCGAGCGCGAGCTCGGTGGCGGCCCGGCGCAGCGCGATGCCGGCGTTGTTGATCAGGATGTCGAGCCGGCCGTGCGCCGCCATCACGGCCTCGAACACGTGGGCGACCGCGGCCTCGTCGGTGACGTCCATGGCGCGCGCCTCGGCGCGGCCGCCGGCCAGCGCGATCTCCTCGGCGACCGCGCGCGCCGCCGGGGCGTCGCTGTCGGTCAGCACGACGATGGCGCCGGCGCCCGCGAGCGCCGTGCCGATGGCGCGGCCGAGCCCGTTGCCGCCGCCGGTCACGATCGCGACCTCGCCGTCCAGGCGGAACGCGGCGAGCGGGTTCTGGAGATCGACCTCGGCCATCGGGCACCTCGCGGGCGGGGGTGCCAGCAATCTGCCCGAATCGGTCCGCAGAGCAAGCCGCAAGTGGCAGGCGCGCCGGCGCGCCGGAAGCCGGCCTCAGTCGATCAGCGCGCCGGTCTCGTCGCGGAACGGGTAGGGACCGGGATAGCGCCCGACCGTCACCGTGTGGCTGACCACGCCGGTCTCCGGCACGTAGAGGTGCAGCTGGTAGCCGGGCGGCTCCATGTAGAACGCCGCGGGCGCCTCGGGCTCGAGCTCGAGCGCGACCTGGTGGCAGGTCGCCGGCGCGGTCGAGGCCAGCGTGCCGGCGAAGCGCGCCTGGATCGACCGGTGTAGATGCCCGGCGAGCACGCGCTCGACCTGCGGATGGCGCGCGACCAGCGCGGCGAACGGCGCCGGATCGATGAGGCCGATCTTGTCCATGTGCGCGATGCCGGTCGGGAACGGCGGATGGTGCAGGAACAGGATGGTCGGCCGCGCGGGGGCGCGCGCGAGCTGCTCGGCCAGCCAGTCGAGCCGCGCGGCGCACAGGTTGCCGCCGGCCTCGCCCGGATCGGTGGTGTCGAGCCCGATCAGGCGCACCGGGTGGTCGTCGATCGCGTAATGGATGAAGCCGTCGCCCTTGGGCAGGTAGGCATGGTCGGCGAAGCCGGCGCGCAGCGCCGCCCGGTCGTCGTGGTTGCCCGGGATGACGTAGACCGGACAGCGGATCGGCGCCAGCAGCGCGCGCAGCCGGGCATATTCCTCGGGCCGTCCGGCGTCCACCAGATCGCCGGTCAGCAGCACGGCGTCGGGCGCCGGTCGGCGCGCCGTCAGGTCGGCGACCGCGGCGGTCAGATAGGCGGTGGTGTCGACCACGCCGTAGGCGAGCCGCCCGGACGGCTTGATGTGCAGGTCGGTGAGTTGGGCGATCAGCATGCCGGCTCCGCTTGGATCCCAATCGGACTGTACAGGCTCTCAGCCGAAACGGTCGTCATCCTCGGGCCTCGGGTCCGGCCGAAGGGCGGCCCAAGGACAGGCTTGTCCCGAGGATCCACGTCTTCGGGTTCGGAGGGCGCCAGCCACGAGGCGAGATAAGGCGTGGATGCTCGGGACGAGCCCGAGCATGACGGTTCGGTTCTTGCCGACGACGCTTAGCGCTTCTTGGCCTTGACGGCGGGCTTGGTGACCTTCTTGGCGGCCGCGCGCATCGGCGGCGCCGGCTTCTTGGCCGGCGGCTTGGCGGCCTTCGGCGCGGGCTTCGCCTTGGCGGCGACCTTGGGCGGCGGTGCCTTGGGCTTCTCGGGCGCCTTGGGCGCCGCCTTGGCGACCGGCGCGGGGACGGGCTTGGGCGGCGCGGCCTTGGGCGGCGGTGCCTTGGGCGCCGCAGCCTTGGGGGGCGCGGCCGTGGGTGGTGCGGCCTTGGGCGGCGGCGCCGCAGCGGCGGGCGCCGGCGTGGCGGCGGCCGGCGGCGCGGCCTTGACGGGCGTCGCCTTGGGCGCCGGCGGCTTGGCGGGTGGTTTGGCGGCGGGGCGCGCCGGCACCGGCGCCGGCATCAGGCCTGCGAACACGATCGCCGCCCAGCGCGGCAGCTTGCGGGCCTCCTGGGTCTCGGCGATCGGCCAGGCGAACACCTTGCCGTCCTGCAGGCGGGCGACCAGGGCGGTGCCGCGCTCGGCATCGAGCCCTTCGCGCACCAGCCGGCACACCGCGCCGATCGGGAAACCGGGCGGTACCTCGCAGACGAAGGACGTCCGCACCTTGCCGTTCTGGGGCGGCATGATCTGCGCGCCGACCTTGCGCAGCTCGGATTCGATCTGGGTCTCGCCCGTTCCGCCGGCCAAATCGAAGTTCTTCGGCCGATCGAAGGTGATCATGAATCGACCCGGTGCGGCTTGGCTCCCTTTCATGTTTCGAGCATCCATCAAGTACGGATTTTGCGCGTAGAATTAATGCGGAAACCGCGCGAATACAATCCCCGGGCTCGGTCGACCGGGTTTCGCCCCGTTCTCAGGGCTCTACTGCTGTTTCTAGCCAGAAATTTGGCGTTTCGCAATTTTATCTATTTGTTAACCCAACGGGCAAGCGAAAACCCAATATTTTAACCCTACAACCGGGTGTAAACGGCTGGAATCGGCCAAAATCCCCGATCCTCAGACCGAAAAATACTTGGCCTGGGGGTGCAGGACCACGATCGCCGAGGTCGATTGCTCGGGGTGGAGCTGGTCCTCGTCGCTGAGCGCGAGCCCGATTCGGTCGGCGCCGAGCAGCGCCAGCAGCTGGCGCTGGTCGCCCAGGTTGGGGCAGGCCGGGTAGCCGAAGCTGTACCGGCTGCCGCGGTAGCCCTGCTTGAGCATCTTCTCGACGTCGCGGTCGTCGTCCGCCGCGAAGCCGAGCTCGGCGCGGATGCGCTTGTGGACGTACTCGGCCATCGCCTCGGCCATCTCGACCCCGAAGCCGTGCAGATAGAGGTAATCCTGGTAGCGGTTCTCGGCGAACCAGGCGCGCGCCACCTCCGACACGCGCGACCCCATGGTGACGACCTGCAGCCCGATCACGTCGCGCTGGTTGTCGGTGACGTCGCGCAGGAAATCGGCGATGCACAGCCCGCCCTCGCGCGCCTGGCGCGGCAGTGCGAAGCGCGCGAGCTCGCTCGAGCCGTCCTCGTCGAACAGGATCACGTCGTTGCCCTCGGCGGCGGCGCGCCAGTAGCCGTAGACCGCCTGCGGCACCAGGATGTCCTGCTGCTCGGTGACGTCGAGCATGCGCTTGAGGATCGGCTTCACCTCCTGCTGCGCCCACGTCTTGTATTCCGCGCGCGACTTGCCGGACTTCCGGAAGCCCCACTGGAATTGGTACAGCATGGTCTCGTTGAGGTAGGGCACCAGCGCCTTGGTCGGCACGCGCGCGATCACGCGCGGGCCCCAGAACGGCGGCGTCGGCACCGGCACATGGCGCGTCAGCTCGGCGCGCCGCAGCCGGATCTCCTCGGCGTCGACCGGCCGTTGCGGCTCGGTCGCGCGCCCCAAGGTGCGGCTCTTGTTCGACGGCCGGCCGGCGCGCTTGGCGCCCTGCTCGGCGATGTGGACGTCGAACTGGCCCGTCATCACCTTGTCCATCAGGCCGAGCCCGTCGAACGCGTCGCGCGCATAGGCGACGCGGCCGCCCGCGTAGCACGCGACGCAGTCCTCCTCGACGTACTTGCGGGTCAGCGCGGCGCCGCCGAGCAGCACCGGCACGGCGACACCGCGGCGCGACATCTCCTCGAGGTTCTCGCGCATCACCACGGTCGATTTGACCAACAGGCCCGACATGCCGATGGCGTCGGCGCGATGCTCGTCGACCGCCTGCAGGATGTTGGCGATCGGCTGCTTGATGCCGAGATTGACGACCTTGTAGCCGTTGTTGGTCAGGATGATGTCGACCAGGTTCTTGCCGATGTCGTGCACGTCGCCCTTCACGGTGGCGAGCACGATGGTGCCCTTCTGCTGGCCCTCGACGCGCTCCATGTGCGGCTCGAGATAGCCGACCGCCTGCTTCATGGTCTCGGCCGACTGCAGCACGAACGGCAGCTGCATCTTGCCGGCGCCGAACAGCTCGCCCACCACCTTCATGCCGTCGAGCAGGAAGGTGTTGATGATGTCGAGCGGCGGATAGCTCGCGAGCGCGAGATCGAGATCGTCGGCCAGGCCCTGGCGGTCGCCGTCGACGATGCGCTGCTTCAGGCGCTCCTCGACGGTCGCCGGGCGCGCACGCTTGGCGGCGCTCTGCGCCGTGCGACCCTCGAACAGCGCCATGAAGGCCTGCAGCGGATCGTAGCCGTCGCGCCGCCGGTCGAAGATCAGATCCTCGGCGACGCGCACCTCCTGCTCGGGGATCTTGTGCAGCGGCATGATCTTCGAGACGTGCACGATCGCGCCGGTCAGCCCGCGCTTCAGCGCGTGGTCGAGGAACACCGAGTTCAGCACGTGGCGCGCCGCCGGGTTGAGGCCGAACGAGATGTTCGACAGGCCGAGCATGATCTGGCACTGCGGCAGCTCGCGGGCGATGCGCTCGATCGCCTCGAGCGTCCACAGGCCGAGCTTGCGGTCGTCCTCGTTGCCGGTGCAGATCGTGAAGGTCAGCGGATCGAACAGCAGGTCCGACGGCTCGAGTCCGTATTT
>DATJNS010000249.1:0-32855 GCA_035507915.1 Candidatus Sulfotelmatobacter sp. | reverse complement strand
GCAACCGGCGCGGTTTTCGCCGCCATCGTCATCTTGGGGTCCCGTGCGCGCGCCGGCGCGATCGTGATCTCAGGCCGTGCGATCTCTCGCTGAGGGGTCTCGGACGGTGCGGTCTCGCGCTGGTTGATCGCGGGCTGGGTGGACTCGTGCTGTCCGACCTCGCGCTGCGTGGTTTCGCGCTGGCCGGTCTCTGGCTGTGCGCCCTCAGGCTGTACGGTCTCGTGCTGGGTGGTCGCGGGCTGGGCGATCTCGAACCGTACGGTCTCGTGCTGTCCGGCCTCGCGCTGCGTGGTTTCGCGCTGGGCGGTCTCTGGCTGGGCGACCTCGGGATGGGCGGTCTCGCGCTGGGTGGTCGCGGGCGGCGGGGCTTCGCGCCGGGCGGTCTCGGACTGTCCGATCTCGCGCCGTGCAGCCTCGCGCTGCGTGGTCGCGGACTGGGTGGTCGCGGACTGGGTGGTCGCGGACTGGGTGGTCGCGGACTGGGTGGTCGCGGGCCGGGCGGTCTCCCGCTGTCTGGTCTCGCGCCGTACCGCCTCGCGCTCGGCGGTCTGGGACTGGGCGGCCTCGAAGCGGTTCGGCGCAGCCGTCGGATGCGCGCGATCCACCGGTTGCCGTGCGACCGCGGCAGATAATGGGACGCGCAGGTTCAGACGCGCGGCGCCGTCGCGCAACCTGGCGAACAACGAGCCCGACGGCCGCGGCGCCGCGCCGCTGGCGACGCACGCGGGAGCGCGCACGGGGCGCGCCGGTGCGGCGGCGGCAGCCGGCTCCGCGTCCTCGCGTCGCGCGATGTCGGCGAGGTGCGGCGCGGCGGCGGGCTGTGCGCGCGCCGGGCGCGGCGGCATGTCGCTCGCCGGCAGCTCGTCGCGGCGCAGCTCCAGGTTCTGGTCCGGATCTGGCGGCTCGGCCGGCGCCGCGTCCGAGCCGCTGGCGGTCAGCACGATGGCGATCGCCTCGGCCCAGTCGCGCTCCTTGATGGTCAGCCGCGGCACGTCGGCGAACGCTCGGACAACCAGCCGGCCGGCGACCGCCGCCTCCTGCGGCGCGACGGTGAGCCGCACGATCGGCAGGTAGCCGGGGAAGAACGTATCGAAGCCGCGGCCCAGCAGGAAGCGCCGGAAGCCTTCGATCACCGCCGCATCGACGGTGGCGGTCGCGCGCATGGCGCCGACCGTCACGAGCGCGACACCATGCTCGGGATGGAGCAGCAGATAGTCGACCGCAATTCGGTCGGGCGGCGCGTCTATGCGGAGATCGACGAGGATCGTCCAGTCGACGCCGAGCGTCATCAACGCGGATTCCAGGCGCGCGCGCTGTCTGCCGACCCCGCCCCGCACTTCTGCCGTCCAAGCCATCGCGTTCCGAATGCTCCAGAGACGCCGATCGGTCGCCGCCCGGCGGCGGCGACGCGACGCGGTCCCGCCCTCCGATCGATCACATCCGCGGCTGGGAACGCCATCCGACGTACGTCCGTTCCCCCCTGTCGAGCATCAAGCGCGTGACCGGAAAGGCCGACCGGCCCCGCCGAGGAGAGCAATTCCGTGAGCGCATCAGCCGCCCGACATTTCGCCCTGCCGCTCGCCCTCCCACGCGCCTGGAAGCGCAGCGTCGCCGCCCACTTGCCGCGCTGGGCGCGCAATTGGCGCGAGGCACAGTATTACCTGCGCCACGGCGAGCTCGAGCTGCATTTCCTCGACATCTTATGCGCGCCCGACAGGGATTCGATCGATGTCGGCGCACATGACGGCTGCTACGTGCATTTCCTGCGCAAGCAATCGCGCCACGTCCACGCCTTCGAGCCGATCCCCTGGATGGCGAAGGAGCTCACGCGCAAGTTCCCGCAGGGCGTCACCGTGCGGCCCGAGGCGCTGTCGCGCGCCGAAGGCACCGCCACGCTCCACATGCCGCTGGTCGACGGCCATTCGGTACCGGGATGCTCGACGCTCTCCGAGGCCGCATCGTCGGTCTATGGCGGTTCCCAGGACATCCGAGTGCCGGTACGCCGCCTCGACGACGTCTATGACGGCGACGTCGGCTTCATCAAGATCGACGTCGAGGGCCTCGAGATCGAGGTGCTCGAAGGCGCGCGCGCGACCATCGAGCGCTGCCGACCGAACCTCCTGATCGAGGTGGTCGAGCATCTGTCGCCCGGCGGCTTGCGCAATGTCGCCGAGTTTCTCGAGCCGCGCGGCTATGCCGGCCATTTCGTTCAGCAGCGGAACCTGCGGCCAGTCGCCGCGTTCGACCGCGCGTTGATGCAACGGCCCGAAGACTATCCCGATCTCACCGCATCGCTCGACGTGCGCGAGCGGTTTCCGCGCTTCATCTACAACTTCATCTTTCTGCCCGCCGAGCGCGACGGCGACATCGCGCGACGCCTCAGCGGGCGCCTCGCCGAACTGTGACGACTCGGGCAGCGCCGCTGGCGTCGTCGATCGCCCTCAGCAGCCGAGTCCCGACCGCCGACCAGTCGAAGCAGTCCTGGCAGGCGTGATAGGCGAGGCCCTGGGCGCCATTCAACCGCGCGAAATCGTCGATCAACGCGAGCACGTCGCGCGCCAGCGCATCGTGGTCGGGCGCCAGAAAGATGCTCTCTCCCGGGTGCAGCGGTAGCCCTGGAACCGCGCCGTCGATCGCCAGGATCGGCAGACGATGGAACACGTAGTCGAGCGTCTTGAGCTTGAAGCCGCCAAGGCGGTCGGGCACCAGCGCGAGCCGCGCCTGCGAGAAATAAGGTGCGACGTCGTCGACCCGGCCGGTGAAGCGGGTCGCTCGCACGGTTTTGCGCAACCGGTCGAGGTAGCCGGGCTCGGCATTGCCGACAACCAGGAGCTCGATGCCGGCGGCCGCGAATTGCGGATCGGCGATCGCGAGGAACGCCTCGAGGCTCTGGCGCTTCGCCGACCAGTCGAAACTGCCGACGATCAGGGCGCGGCGTGGCGTCGCGGGCGTGATGCGGCGTGCGGCACAGCGCGCGCCGTCATAGCCGGGCGGCAGAAACAGCACGGTGCGGGTCGGGCGCGCCGCCTGGAACTTGCCGCGATCCTCGGGCGAGTTCGAGGTCACGAGATCGGCCGTCGCGACCAATGCGCGCTCGAGCCGCGCGACGCGTCGCGCATCGATGCGCTTGACCAGCCGGCGCAGCGTCCGCGTCTCGTCGGCCACGCCATGCTGCGCGACCTGCGCCTCGTGATTGTGCGCGATATAGACCAGCCGAGGCGGCGCGACGCCGGGACGCGGCCGCCGTCGCAACACCGCCGGCAGTGCCCAACCGGCCGCCAGGCTGTCGAACACGACGGCGTCCCACGCCGCACGGTCGAGCGCCGCCCGCACCAGTCCCTGCATTTGCCGCGTCATCACGCGAAATGCCATGAAGGGCAGCGGCGTCGCCAGGCCGCGCCACAAAGCACGCGGCCGGTGCTCGGCGAGCGACCAGACGAGCCCGTCGGCGCGTCGGCCATCGCGATGGCACGCCTCCGGGCGATCGAGACCGACGACCTCTACCGTCGCGCCGGCGGCGGCGGCAGCGTGGATCAAACCGCGCGAATAGATGAACTGGCCGTTGGTCGGCGGATCGGGATCCGCGAGGGTGAGCCACAACAGCTTCACGCCAACCTCACTCCCTCAGTGCGATCCTCGCGCGCGGTTGCATCGGCGCGACTCGCGGCGACGAACACCAAGCCGCCTAACGCATGGCACGGTGCCGAGTTGCCCGCGTGATCGGCCTGCGCGCATACGAGAGCGATCGTAAGAAAAAAACGAATTGCCACGGAGTTTCATAGTGTGGTTCGAGCCATTTCCCTCACAGCTCGGTCACGCCGCAGCCACCAATCCACGCGCCGGCGTCACGGGATACGCCAAATGATTCCCCATGCGACGTGTCGCCGGTCCCTTCGACGCGGAACTCCGTAGGCCACCCAACAGTTGTGCCCCACGATGAATCGATTCGTGCGGGCGGCCGCGTCGATACTGTCGCCGAATGATCTACCGGAGCACGGGTGCTCCGTTCTGGAGGCTGGAGAGCCGAATGGGGTCGCGGAGCGCCGTTCTCGAACATCGGGAATTCGTCTGCAAACGTTCGGACAATGTGTTCGCCGCGATCGAGAAATGTCTCGATAACGGCCTGGGCGCCTGCTTGGTGGTCGGCGACGACCAAAGCCTGATCGGGCGCATCACGCTCGACGACATCCGGTCCGGCATCCTGGACGGTCATTTGCTCGGCGACACCAGCCTCGAGCACTACATCCAGAACGGCGTCCGGCATGACGACGATGACGATCGGCTGAGCAATGAACCGCCGATCGACAACGGCCCCCTGGTGCCGGTCGTCGATTATCGTGGGCATTTGATCGACGTTGAGGTCGACCGCTCGAAACAATTCGTCCAGGTCGCCAAGCCGCATCTGTCGCATCACGAGTTCCGCGCCGTGCTCGACGCCTTCATCTCGACCTGGATCTCGAGCAAGGGGCCCTATGTGAGACGGCTCGAGAGCGAGGTCGCCGCCTATGTCGGCACGCAGCACGGCGTCGCGGTCAGCAATGGCACGGTCGCGCTGCATCTCGCGCTGCTCGCGCTCGGGATCGGCGCCGGCGACGAAGTGATCGTGCCCGACCTCACCTTCGCGGCGACCGTCAATGCGGTGCTGCATTGCGGCGCCACACCGATCCTCGCCGACATCGATCCGCTGACCTGGACCCTGACCCTCGAGCAGATCGAGCGCGTCTTCACGCCGCGCACCAAAGCGATCATCCCCGTGCATCTCTACGGCCGACCCGCCGAGATCGGCCCGATCGTCGACTTCGCCCATGCGCGCGGTTGCGTCGTCATCGAGGACTGCGCCGAGGCGCTCGGCGCCCGCTACGCCGACCGGGTGGTCGGCCAGTTCGGCGACATCGGTTGCTTCTCGTTCTACGCCAACAAGATCGTCACCACCGGCGAGGGCGGCATCTGCCTGACCAACTCTCCGGCCGCGACCGGCACGATCATGCAACTGCGCGATCACGGGGTGGCGCCAGGCACCTCCTACTGGCACGAGCGCGTCGGCTACAACTACCGCATGACCAATCTCCAGGCGGCGATCGGCTGCGGCCAGATCTGGCGCATCAATGAAACACTGGAGCGGAACCGGCGCATCGAGCGCATGTATCGCGAGCGCCTCGCCGACATTCCGGGTGTCGGCTTCCCGCCGGATCTGCCGGCGATCTACCAACCGGTGGTCTGGCTCGCTTGCGCGCATGTGCCGGCCGACGCACGCGCGCGACTGATCGAGCAGGCCCGCCACGCCGACATCGAGATGCGCCCGTTCTTCTATCCGCTGTCGACGCTGCCGTGCTACGAGAAATATGCTCGCCCCTGCCCCAGCAGTCTCGCGCTGTCGCGCACCGGCATAAACCTGCCGACGTCGAGCGCAGTCGACGACAGGGTGGTCGAAAAGATCCGGCGCGTGTTCCTCGAAACGCTCGCCTGATACGGCAGGCGCCCCCATGCGCGCGACCTTGATCCTGGGCGGTGGACCCGGCGGCACCGGTCCCCTGATCTGGGCCGCCCAGAGCGGCGTGCTGCCGGACTGGCTGGCTGCCGGCGTGACGGTGATCGACGCCGGCGGTGCCCTGGGCGGTACGCTCGGCCGCTACATCATCAACTCCGACTCACTGGGTGGCGTCTACTTGGAATGCCTGTGCACGCCGACGGCGCGCACGCTGTTCGGGCCGCTGCTCGATGCGCCGGTCTACCATGAGCTCGAGGCGCAGCGTTCCGGCTTTCCGCCGCTCGAGCTGGTCGACCGCTATCAGCACTGCCTCGGCTCGCTGCTGGCCGACGCGCTGGCGCGCCATCCGGGCGGCGAGTTCATTCCCGAGGTCCGCGTGCGGGCGCTGCGCTACCGCCTCGACGGCGCGCTCTCGGCGGAACTCGTCACGGCGGGCGGCCGGTCCGTCGAGATGGCAGCGCGCACCGTCATCCTGGCACTCGGCGGCCGCCGCCGCGCGAACGACCAAAGCGTCGAGGTCGCGCACGGCGTGCACCTGTCGGAGATCGCGCGGGACAAGCTGGTACCGAGCGACCAGCTGGTGACCGCCGCAGGGCGGCGCTACGCCGCGACGGTGATCGCGCGCGCGCCATCGCCGCGCGTCGTGATTCTCGGCGGTTCGCACAGCGCCTACTCCGCCGCCTGGGTACTGACCGAGACGATGCCCGAAATCAGCTTCGGGCCGGGCGACATCACGATCCTGGCGCACCGTCAGCCGCCGATCTTCTACGAGTCGCTGGCGGCCGCCGCGGCCGATGGTTATCCGGCAAGCGCTGCCGACGTCTGCCCGCGAACGCAGCGCGTGCATCGCCTTGGCGGCGTGCGCGGCGATGGGCGCGAGATGTGGCGCCGGATCACGCGCCGCCCCGGCTGCGTGCCCGAGCCGCGGGTCGTCCTGCGGCCGCTTTCCGATCCCGCGCTGTCCGCGACGGCGCTACGCCGCCTGCTCGATGAAGCCGCCTTGATCGTGCCGGCGTTCGGCTATCGGGCGCGGACGGTGCCGGTGTTCGATGCGCGAGGCGCGCGCCTGCGCCTCAATGCCGAGCGCGACGGCGCCGCGGTCGATTCGGATGCCCGGCTGCTGCGCGACGACGGCACGCCGCTGCCGAACTTGTTCGGCATCGGCCTGGGCAGCGGCTACCGGCCGACCGCCGCCATGGGCGGCGAGCCGAGCTTCACCGGCCAAGCCAACAGCCTCTGGCTGTACCAGCACCACATCGGCGCCGTCATTCATCATGGCGTGCAACAGGGCCTCGCCGAGGCTTCGCGAGCACGCTCGGCGGGGCGGTTCGGACGCCCATCGTCGCGACGCGTTGCGGCGGCGAGCGATCGAAGCTAGCGGAGGAGTCGAAGGCGATGGCGAGTGCGCTGGCCAAACGGGCGGTTGCGGGGTTGGTGCGCGCGCTGCCGATGCGCGTCCGCAAGGGGTTGTTGCGCGAGCTGTGCGGCACCGCCGCACCACGCGACGCTTACGCGGCATTCCAGCAGCTCGGCCGGCGCTTCGGCATCACGGACGTACTGGTGCCGGGCGACTATGGCGAGATCGAGGGTGCGCTCGCCGACACCGCGATCCTCGCGACCTATGCGCAGACGCGGCGCTGGTCGGCCCACTTGGCCCAGGTCGCCGGCGAGTTCTTCGCCGACCACACGGGGGGCAGCTATCTCGACATCGGCGCCAACATCGGTTTGACGACGATCCCGGTCGCGCGCCAAGGCACGATCACGTGCAAGGCGTTCGAGCCCGAGCCGCGAACCTTTCGCTATCTGGTGGGCAATCTCCGGCGCAACTGCGCGGCCGGCAATGTCGAGACCTTCAATCTCGCCTTGTCGGACCGGTGCGGCACCATCGCGTTCGAGTTGGCCGACGACAATCTGGGTGACAACCGCATCCGTCTGACCGACCGGGACGGCAGCTTCGGCGAAGCTGCGCGGCGCGTCATAACGGTGCCGACCGATCGGCTCGACGACGTGTTGCGGCGCGACGCGCTGGATGCGCCGATCGCGGTCAAGCTCGACATCCAGGGCGCCGAGTGCCGGGCGCTTGCCGGTGGCCGGGCGGTGCTCGACGAAGCCGCGCTGTTCACCTGCGAGTTCTGGCCCTACGGCATCCGGCGCCTGGACAGCGACCCCGAACAACTGGTCGCGTTCGTCGCCGAGCGCTTCGCCTCAGGCGCCATTCTGGAGGGCGAGCGCGAGGACGCGCCGATCTGGCAGCCGATCGCCGAGATCGCCGACCGCCTGCGCCAGTTTGCCCGCGCGGGTGCCGACGCGCCTTACGCGACCTGCGAGCTCCTCGCTCGGAAATAGCGGGGCGCACGTCTCCCGCCGTCAGGGCCGGTCTCGTGCTGGACAAGCCCGAGCATGACGACGAGACGTACGCGTCGGAGCGCGGGCGCGTCAGAGCGCGGGGCCGACCAAGGGACCCGTTGGCGTTTCGGGCAGGTCGGCCGTGGTCTTCTCGAACAGCCGACACAGCGCGGCGATGTCGCGGTCGGCGACGAAGTTGCCTATTGGCATCGCAAGCAGGTGGCGGCGTTTCTCGTCGAGCGCGGCCTCGGTCAGCGTCTCGAAGAAGCGCACCAGCGCGTCCTCGAGCGGCTCGGCGAAGGTCCAACCGACCGCGAGCCGGTCGATCAGCCTTCCGACCTCGAAATCGCGGATCGCCAGACACGGCACGCCGTGCAGGCCAGCCTCGTAGAATCGACAAGGCAGAAGCCAGCGCGAATTATGCGCGACGTTCTCGAGGTCGAGCGCCCAGGCGAGATCGATCCCGCCATAGATCGGTCCGAGATCGCGCGGGTTCACGTAGTCGCCCGCATAGATCATGTTCGGGTGGTTGGCCAGCGCGGCGGCGAAGCGCTCCGGCTCGATCGTGGTCAGCACGCCGTGAAACTTGAACAGCACGCGCTCGTGCAGCCGCGCCGCCAGCCGCGTCATCAGATCGAGCGTCTGCCGACCGCGGATCAGCCCGACATAGCCGACCACCCAGCGCGGATCGTCGGCGTTGCGGTGCCGCGGCGCGCCGCGCTCGAGGCTCGCCGCCGACGGGTGGACCTTGTTTTCGAGCAGGAACCAGTCGTTGCGGTAGCGCTGCACCGGCAGGAAGTAATTGCGCATGAAGGCCGGCGACGACACCACCAGCACACGGACTCGACGCAAACACAGCCGCTCGATCGCGCGCAGCACGATCGACAGCGGGCCGCGTCCGGCCTGGGCGGGCTGAATGTCGAGGATCTCGTAGGCAACCAGCGCGTCGCGGGAGAACAGCGCGCATGCCAATACCGCCAGGATCAGCTGATCGATATTGCGGCAATAGATCACGGAGGCCTGCCGGAAACACCGGCGTTTCGCCGCGATCGCGCGCAACGCAACGAGCAGAGCCCAGGCGCGCTGCGCGTATTTGCCATCCTGCGTATAGCCGAGGACGACATGTGGCCAGGTCGGATCGTAGTCGCCGTTGTACCGGTCGCGCCGGAAGCCGACCACCGTCACGCCATAGCCTTGCTCGATGAACTCGGCGGCCCGCTTGATCGTGCTCGTGTCGCTGATGTCGGGCGTCAGATAGATCAGCTGGCGACCGCCGCCCCTGCCAGAGCCCACGCGTCAACCCCCATCTCGTTGAATGCCGAGCGGTCGTAAGCACGCACCGGTCGAGCGGCAGCCGCCGAAGCCGCGGGCCCTCGATGCGAGAACGCGGCGCGGCAATTCCGGGTTGCGACCAACGACGCGCGCGGCGCCGCTGTGATCATTCTGTGCCGCGGTCGAACCGCCCCCGGTCGCCGTCGTTGCTCCCCAGTGCGCGTCGGATCGCACAAGTTCCGAGCGCCGCGGCAAGCCTTTGGGACGCTGAGCGTGGACATTGTCGAGGCACGATCGGGCCCCAGCAACACGCGTCGCGCGCCCAGCGCCCGTCGGTTCGACCGGGTCGCGATCACCTGCGTGTTCGGGGAGCCGCGCAATCCCCGATCATGGTCGGGCGCGCCCGACAATCTCGCACGCGCCCTGGAGCGCCTGGGCGTCACGGTCGAGAGCATTTATCCGCGGCTGCCTGGCGGGGATCGGTTGAGGGTCGCCACGCGCTATCTGATGGAGGGCTACGGCTGGCCGGCAGACGGCGAGCAGGTTCGGCGCTCGGGCCCGAGCCGGCGCGCCCATGCCGCGCGCGTGGCACGCCTCGCCACACGGCTCGGCGTGCGCCACGTGCTGCACACCGGGGCGTTCGATCTGCCGGCCGTCGATCTCGGCTGCGGCATCAAGCACTACCTCTATTGCGACCATACGTGGGCGCTCGCAGCGCGCCACCGGGCCGACGTGCAGCGCCTGCCGGCGTACGCACTTGCGGAATACGAGCGGCTCGAGCGCGCGGCGCTGCAGGGACTCGAGCACGTTTTCACCTTCGGCGACTATGTACGCGACGACCTGATCGGGCATTACGGCCTGACGCCCGACCAGGTCACCACGGTCGGCTCCGGCATGGGGGCGATCCAGCCGTTCGAAGGTCCAAAGGACTACGCGCGGCCGCATCTGCTGTTCGTCGCCAAGCATCTGTTCGTGTCCAAAGGCGGGGCGCTGCTGCTCGAAGCACTGGCAATCGCGCGCCGTGCGCGTCCCGAGCTGCGCCTGACCGTGGTCGGCGACGAACGCAGTCGCGCCTTCGTGCCAGACGACCCCAACATCGTGTTCCGCGCGCATCTGCCCTGGCGCGAGCTCGAGGCGCTCTATCGCGAGGCGACCTTGCTGACGCAGCCGATGCTCAACGATCCCTGGGGACAGGTTTATCTCGAGGCGCTCGCCTCACGAACACCGGTGCTCGGACTGCGCCGCAACGGTCTGCCCGAGATCGTCGCAGGCGGCCGCTGTGGCTTCCTGGTCGACGATCCCGAGCCGCGTGCGCTCGCCGAAGCCATCCTGGACGCGCTCGCCGATCCCGACCGTCTGGCACGCATGGGACGCGACGGCCAACGACACGTGCTCGCCAGCTACGGCTGGGACCGCGTCGCCGCGCGCATCGCCGCGCCATGACGCACCGGAATGTTGCAACGCCACGCGCGTACCAACGTTGGGATGAACCGGGTGGCGACGGCCGCGCCACCATCGGCGTCTCTGCAAGAAAGGGTTCCGCGACATGACGGACAAGATCGCCTTGATTACGGGCGCGACTGGACAGGACGGCGCCTATCTCGCCGAGTTCCTGCTCAATCAGGGTTACGACGTCCACGGTATCAAGCGGCGGTCGTCCTCGATCAACACCGCACGCATCGACCATATCTACCAAGATCGCCATGACGAACATGTCCGGCTGCATCTGCATTACGGCGACATGACCGACGCGACCAGCCTGCTAAGGCTGATCGGCGAGATCCAACCGACCGAAATCTACAATTTGGCGGCCCAGAGCCACGTCCAGGTGAGCTTCGAGACCCCCGAATACACCGCAAACACCGATGCGCTCGGCACGCTGCGGGTACTCGAGGCGGTCCGCATCCTGAAGATGCAGGAGCGCGTGCGCTTCTACCAGGCCTCGACCTCCGAGCTGTTCGGCAAGGTGCAGGAGACTCCGCAGCGCGAGATCACGCCGTTCTATCCGCGCAGCCCCTACGCGGTCGCCAAGCTCTACGCCTATTGGATCACGGTGAACTACCGCGAGGCCTACGGATTCCACGCCTCCAACGGCATTCTGTTCAACCACGAGTCGCCGATCCGCGGCGAGACCTTCGTAACCCGCAAGATCTCGCGCGCGGTCGCGGCGATCGAGCGTGGCCTGCAGCACAAGCTCCATCTCGGCAACATCGACGCCAAGCGCGACTGGGGCCATGCGCGCGACTACGTCGAGGGCATGTGGCTGATCCTGCAGCAGGATCAGCCGGACGACTATGTGCTCGCGACCGGTGAGACCCATACGGTGCGCGAGTTCGTCGAGCTGGCATTCCGGGTCATCGATCGACCGATCGTATGGCGCGGCAAGGGCGCGGACGAAATCGGCTGCTGCGCGCGGAGCGGTCAAACCCTGGTTGCGATCGATCCGAAATATTACCGGCCGACCGAGGTCGATCTGCTGCTCGGCAACCCCAACAAGGCGCATGACAGGCTCGGTTGGCGCCACCGCACGAGCTTCGAGGAGCTGGTCGCCGAGATGGTTCATGCCGACCGCACTCTCTTGCAAGGAGGGCGTCACGATGATGCCAAAGAGAAGTTCCTACAATTTGCGGACTAAGCGGGTCTGGGTCGCTGGCCATCGCGGCCTGGTCGGCTCAGCCCTAGTGCGACGTCTGGAGAGCGAGAACTGCGACGTCCTGACCGCGCCGCGCGATCAGGTCGATCTGCGCGCACCCGACCAGATCGAGCGATGGATGGCGGCGACACGCCCGCAGGCCGTGTTTCTGGCGGCCGCTCGCGTCGGCGGCATCAACGCCAACTCGAGTCGGCCTGCCGAATTCGCCTACGACAACCTGATGATCCAGACCAACGTGGTCGAGGCGGCGCGCCGGCACGATGTCGAAAAGCTGTTGTTCCTCGGCTCGAGCTGCATCTATCCCCGCATGGCGCCGCAGCCGATACCCGAGGAGGCGCTGCTGTCGGGGCCGCTCGAGCCGACCAACCAATGGTACGCGATCGCCAAGATCGCCGGCATCGCGCTGTGTGACGCTTATCGCCAGCAGTTCGGCGCCGACTACATCTCCGTGATGCCGACAAATCTCTACGGGCCGCGCGACAATTTCGACCTGACGCAAAGCCACGCCATGCCGGCCCTGATCGCCAAGGCGCATCGCGCCAAGCTGGCGCGCGCACGCACGCTCGAGGTCTGGGGCACCGGTCGGGCGATCCGCGAGTTCCTCTATGTCGACGACGCCGCCGACGGGCTGGTGTTCCTGATGAAGAACTATTCCGAGAATTCGATCATCAATCTCGGCACCGGCGAGGGAATCGCGATCCGCGACCTCGCGATCTTGATCTGCCGCCTGGTCGGCTTCGGCGGCGAGCTGCGCTTCGACGACAGCAAGCCGGATGGTACGCCGCGCAAGGTCAGCGACGTGCAACGGCTGCACCATCTCGGCTGGCATGCCCAGGTCTCGCTCGAAGAGGGCATCGAGCGGACCTATCGATGGTATCTCGACCACCAGGCCTCGCGTGGGCGGGCGCCGCTTGAGCACGTCTGACCTCGACCGCCATCTACGCATCGACCAGCTTGGCGACGACATAAAGCGCCGATCGCTGCGCGGCGGCGCGATCGCGTTCGGCGCGCAAGGACTGAAATTCGTCATCCAGTTCGGCACCGTGATCGTGCTGGCGCGCCTGCTGCCGCCGGAGGCGTTCGGCCTGATCGCCATGGTGGCGGCGCTCAACACGGTGCTCGACCTCATCAAGGAGTTCGGCCTGTCGGCGGCGACCATCCAGAAGCCCGACATCACCCACAGCCAGGTGAGCGGGCTGTTCTGGATCAACACCGCGATCGGTTGCCTGATCGCGCTCGGCCTCTATGTCGCGGCGCCGTCGATCGCCGAATTCTACGGACGGCCCGAGCTGCCCGGCGTGACGCGCTGGCTCGCGCTCGGCTTCGTGCTGAGCGGCCTGACCACCCAACACTGGGCGCTGCTGCGTCGGCAGATGCGCTTCGGCGCGGTCGCCGTGCTGGAAACCGGCGCGGAGCTCCTCGGCTTCGCCGCCGGCATCGCGCTCGCCGCGCTGGGCGCCGGCTATTGGGCGCTGGTGGTGCAGCGCCTGGTCGGTCCGGTGCTGACCCTGATCGGCTGCTGGAGCCTGTGCGGCTGGCGGCCGGGCTGGCCGGCGCGCGTGGCCGGGCTCGGCGCACTGGTCCGCTTCGGCGTCGCGGTGACGGGCTGCAATCTTGCGATCGCCTGCGCGCGCAGCATCGATCAGATCCTGATCGGCTGGCTGTGGGGTCCGAGCGTGCTCGGCCTCTACGAGCGCTCGGTCAAGCTGCTCCTGATGCCGGTGACCAACATCAGCATCCCGCTCTACGCCGTCGGCATGCCGACCCTGAGCCGGCTGAGCGACCAGCGCGCGCGCTATCGCGGCGCCTTCAACCGGATCGTCGAGCATCTCGCCATGGTGACGATGCCGGCCGGGGCACTGATCGCGCTGGCGGCCGACTGGCTGGTCGCGACGCTGTTCGGTCCGGAGTGGCACGCCGCCGCACCGCTGGTCGCGTTGTTCGGAATCGCGGTTGCGTATCAGCCCGTGATGACGGCACTCGGGCTGGTCTACCTGACCCACAACCGGCCGCGCGCGCTGCTGCGCGCCGCGCTGATCGACTCGGGACTCGCGATCCTCCTGATCCTCGCCGGGCTGCGCTTCGGCGTGGTCGGCGTCGCGGCCTGCTACGCGCTCGGCGGGCTGGCGTTGCGCGCGCCACTGGCGGTGTGGCTGGCGACCCGGCACGACGACGTACGCGCGCGCGAGCTCTATGCCGCCGTGTTGCCGTCGGGTTTCGCCGCGCTCGCGGTCGGCGCCGCGTTGTGGGGTCTCCGCGGCGCGCCCGGGCTCGATGCGCTGGTGCCGGCCGTACGACTGGCGCTTGCCGTCCTGGTCGCGGCGCTGGCGGCGGGCGCGACCTACGCCGTCCTGCCGCGCAGCCGGCGCGCTCTCCTCACGATCCTGGCCTTGCCGCGTTTCCTCCAGGAGACCAAGCCGGCCCCCCAGGGTTAACCAGCAGCACCCCGCCTCACGCGCCGACCGGCGTTCCGTCGTCGTCGGCGGCAGGGGGCCCGTGCTTCAGGCGCAGGCGACCTTGGGCGTCGACCCACAGGCGGTAGTCACCGAGCCGCACCAGGTTGGGGCTCTGCCAATGCGCGGCGAAGCCGACGCCGCCGACCGGCCCGCCGATCTCGAGCCCGTCGAGCCCCTCGCCATACTCGACGGCGCCGGTGCAGCCCATCAGTGTGATGCCGGCACCGCGCTCGCCGGTAAAACGCGCCAGTCCGGCGTGCCGCGCGTTGCCGTCGCCGGCGCCGGTGCAGCCGATCATGACCAGCCGGCCGGTCACGAAGGCGTGCAGCAGCTGCGTCTGATTGAACACCGAATAGCCGGTGCAGCCGACCAGGGTGCCGAAACTGCTCAGCGAGATGCCGGCGTCGCCGGCCGCGAAATTCGGCGCCGCCGTGTGGTTGTTTTCGAAGCCGCAGTTCGACAGCAGGGTACAGCCGTTCTCGGCCGCCAGGCCGAACCGACCGTTGAGCAGAAAATAGCAGCCGTGGAAGCTCGCGTCGTAGCAGTTGTTGATCATCGCCGCGCCATGCCGACCGTTGTCGCCGAACACGCAGCCGAACACATGGATCGCCGACAGGATCCCGCCGTGAGTGCCGTGGCCGAGCGTCAGCCCATTGCCGCGGTTCTTGCGCAGATACGTGTTGATGATCTGGCTCTCGAACACGTTGCCGATCATCCGGCAGCCGTCGCCGCCGCAGTTCTGCACCACGACGTCGCGCAGACAGAAATTGTAGAAATACGCGTCCTTGTGATCGCACTCGATATAGATGCCGTGGCCCTCGCGGCCGCCGCCGAGGATGTCGAGCCCCTCGATCAGGACGAAGCGGATGGTCGAGGCGCTGACGAATTCGAGCACATTGCCGCCGTCCGCGATCGCCGACACGAGATGCGCACCCTGCGCCGAGATGCCGCTGCGCCGCCCCAGATTGCCGGCGGCGCCGGCCGGTGGCCTGACCCGCAAGGTGCGCGTGACTTTGTAGGTTCCCGGCGGAATGGTGACGACGGTCTCGCGGCCGGATGCGAAGGCGGCATCGAGCGCGGCCTGCAGCGCCGCCGTGTCATCGGTCCGTCCGTCGCCGACCGCACCGAAGTCGCGCGCCGACACGCGCGGCGCCGCGTCCGCGGTCGCGCCAGGCAAGCCCGCGCTCCGCGCCGTCGCGACGCTGCCCAGGGCCAGCCCCATGCCGCTGCCCAGCAGGACACGCCGATCGACCGGCGCGCCGGTCACAGGCCGACCCAGCCGGCGCGGTCGGCCGGCGCGTAGGGCACCAGGAATTCGTCGGGTTCGGCCGCCGACACAAGTCTCGGCCGCCGGTTCAGCACCGAGGCGGCGGCCGCGAGCAGCAGCACGGTCCAGGTCTTCGGCGACACGTAGGCTCCCGAAGCCTGGCCGAGCACGATCCAGACCGCCCAGCAGAACAGAACATTCGGCACGCCGAGCAGCTTCAGCCAGCCGGTCAACGCCGCGAACATCACGATGCCCCAGACCAATCCGAGATAGATCCAGTGCAGCCAGAAATAATTGCCGAGCACGTCGGCGACCTTCTGATAATCCCACGCGGCCGTGAATTCGGGCGAGCGCACGAAAACATTGATGACCCTGTCGGCGATGAAGGGCTCGCCGGTGAGCCCGGCACCGGCCCACGGATAGTGGCGGATCACGTCGAGCGCGGTCAGCGCCGGCCCGATCTCGCGAAAGAAAAAGCTGGCGTCCTTGCCGCTGACGATCTCGTTCAGCCGCGCCGCGAACACCGAGCTGCCGACCGCGACGGTGCCGACCATCAGCACGATCACGCAGATCGCCGCCTTGACGAGACTGCCGAACCCGCGCCCGCCCGGTGCGTCCTGGCCGGCCAGGAGCAGCTCGTACGGGATCGCGAGCACCAGCAGCAACATCAGGGTCGGGCCGGGCAGCACGAACATTGCCGCACCCGCGAGCGCCAGATAGACGACCAAGCGCAAGCGCATCCGCGTCGTCACCAGCCACCCGAAGCAGAACAGCGTGTAGCCGAAGGTCACCGCCGATGGCTCGGAGGTGAACAACTTCGGCCGAATGCGGCCATAGAGGATCTCGTCGCGCAGGTCCGCGTCGTAGATGCCATAGTTGTAGATCTGCAGCCGTACGGCATCGCTGATCGGGCGCAGGCCGGCATAGTCCTCGAGCAGCGCGCCGATCAGGATCACGAGCGTGAAGGTCAGGAACAGCGCGGCGAGCTGGCGGCGCCCGGCCAAGATCAAGGTCATGAACAGGCCGTAGCCGATGACAAGCGAATAGGTGAGCTGAACCAGGCCGGTGAACCGCTTGCTCAGGAACTCGTAGTCGCTCGCCGAGAGGATCGACAACAGATAGAGGAGAATGACGCCCAGCAACGCCATCAGGTGCGTTGGGACCATCTGGTCGCGCCGGCGCCACAGCAGCGCCAGGCCGGCGACCCCGGCGGGTGCCGCCGGGATCGGGATGGTCGGCGTCACCTGGATGGCGACACCGAGATAGATGCCGAGAAAGAACAGCACGACCAGCGCGAGGTCCGCCCAGCCCAGCCGATGCCCGGGGGATGCCGCGGTCACGACGGTGCCATCGCGGACAGCAGGTGGCGGCCGCGCGTCATCCAGTCGAATTGCGTGCGGCAGTCGTCATAGGCGCGATCCTGCATGCGGTTGAGCAGCGGAAGATCGTCCATCGCGCGCAATGCGCCCTCGGCCAGCGCGTGATGGTCGGGGAACAGGATCACGCTCTCGGCATGGCGCAGCGGCACCCCGGCGACCGAACCGTCGAGCGCCAGGATCGGCATGCGATTGAACACATAGTCGAGCACCTTGAGCTTGAAGCCGCCGCCGCTGCGCTCGGGCACGATGGCGATGCGCGCAGCGTCGAGATGCGGCGTCACGGATGCGACGGTGCCGGTGAAGCGTGTCGCCGACACGCTCTTGCGCAGCCGGTCGAGAAAGGCCGGCTCGCCGCTGCCGACCACGCAGAGCTCGGCGCCGGCGGCGGCAAACAAGGGATCGGCGGCGCCGACGAATTCCTCGAGATTCATCCGCTTGGCGATCCAGTCGAAGCTGCCGACGATGACGGCGCGCCGCGGCAGGTCGGCGGTGATGCGTCGGCCGACAACCTGGCGGCCCTGATAGCCGGGTGTCAGCACCTCGACGCACTTGTCGGGCCGGCACGCGCGGTAGAGCTCGGCGTCCTCGGGCGTGATCGCGGTGACGACGTCGACGCGATCGACCAGCGCGCGCTCCAGCCGCGCCGTCTTCAGCGCCTCGAGCTGCATCACGCAGCGTCGGAGCGATCGCGGATGGTGGCGCGCGATCTGGGTGCGCAGGCTCTCCTCGTGATTGTGCGAGACATAGATCAGCCGCGGTCGCGGGCGGCGTCTGCCGAGCGCCGCTATCACGGGTGCGGCCGCCCAGCCGACCGACAGCCCGTCGAACACGATGCCGCTCCAGCCGTCCTGAGCCAGCAGCCCGTTCAGCAACTCCGCCATCTCGCGCGTGTGGCAGCGATCGGCGATATGCGGCAGGGTCGAAACCAGGCTCGCCCACTGCGAGCGCGGCCGGTGGCGCGCCAGCCACCAGCGCGTCCGTCCGTCATGGCGTGAGCCGCGCGACGGCCCGCCGTCGCGCGCCAGCCCGAGCACGTCGACCTCGGCGCCCGCGGCCGCGAGCGCGTCGATCAGGCCGCCGGAATAGACGAACTGGCCGTTGTGGCGTGGTTCCGGATCGGCGAGGGTGACCCAAAGGCAGCGCATCTCGTGCAGCCTCCCGCTGGCTCAATAGGCGGCGCCGCCCATGAAGGACCCGGTGACGGTGCGCAGGATGATCCTGAGGTCGAGCAGCAGCGACCAGTTCTCGATGTAGTAGAGGTCGTGCTCGACCCGCTTCACGATCTGTTCGGTGGTCTCGGTCTCGCCGCGCCAGCCATTGACCTGCGCCCAGCCCGTGATGCCCGGCTTGACGCGGTGGCGTGCGTCGTATGCCCGCACCGCGTCCTGGTAGAGCAATCCGCCCGCCTTGGCGGCCAAGGCGTGCGGACGCGGTCCCACGATCGACATCTCACCGCGCAGCACATTGATGAACTGGGGCAGCTCGTCGGCGCTGGTGCGGCGCAGGAAGGCGCCCAGCCGGGTGACGCGCGGGTCGTTGCGGCTGGCCAGCTTTTCGGCGTTGGGGTCGCAGGCGTGATGGTACATGGTGCGGAACTTGAAGACCTCGATCAGCTGATTGTTGAAGCCGTAGCGCTTCTGCCGAAACAGCACCGGCCCGGGGCTGTCGAGCTTGACGAGCAGCGCGATCGCGGCGAGCACCGGCGCGATCAGGATCAGGATCAGGGTCGCGAGGATGCGGTCCTCCAGCGTCTTGGTGATGCCGCTCCAGTCGCGCAGCGGCCGATTGACGGCATCGAGGAAGGTCAGCCCGCCGATATGGCTGACCGCGCAGGCGTGCAGCTGGAAGCCGAACTGGTCGACGCACAAACCGACATCGACCGGCAGCAGGCTGAGTTTGCTCATGACCTCGGACAGCCGCCGGTCGGCCGACAGCGGCAGCGCGACGATGATGCGGTCGACTCCGTTCAGCCGCGTTTCGCGCACCAGGTCGTCGACCGTGCCGACCAGCCGGTGCCCCATGCAGCGCGCGGGCAGACGCGCCCGACGATCGTCATAGACCCCGGCGACCTCGAGGCTGTGCTCCGGGTCGGCGCCCCAGCGGCGCAGCAAGCGCTGGGCGATCGGACCCGCGCCGACCACCGCGACCCGCTGCACCAGGCGGCCGGCGCGCTGCCACGTCGTAATCCGGCGTGCCGTGGCGAGCCGTGCGATCGCGAGCAACAGCGCGCCGCCGCCCCACCACAGGGGCAGCCACCATCCCCTCAGCGTCGGAACCGTGCCGGAAACGTGGAGAACGCCAGCAATCGCGATCATGGTGATCAGCCACGCGGCCGCGCTGTGCCGCAAGGCGATGCTCGGCTTGCCGAGGACACGGAAGCTATAGACGCCGAGGAGCTGCATCAGGTTCACCGCCAGGACCGCGCCGAGCACGATGCTCGGCACGGCGACCTGCCACGCCGCTTCGACGGCAACCGGCATCGATGCCATCGGCATCGCGCCCGCTCCGGCGATGATGGCGGCGTCGACCGCGGCAACAACGCATACGGCAACGCGCCGCGACACCGTGTGACGCGCCCGCAAACGCGGCACGCTCCGCGTCTCGGCCGTCGACGGCATCGGCACCCGGCTGGCCGATGTCGACGCTAGGTGGACAACCATCGTTCGGCCTCCGATAGGCGTTCCGCGAGCCATACCGCCCGCCGCAGCAGGTGCCTCGGCACCGTATGCCTCATGCGGCGTCTCCGAACACGCTGGCATAGACCGAGGTGGCGAAGCTGCGCGCCGAATGCGCCGCGGCGAACGCCGACGCCGCGCGCGGGTCGATGAAGCTCTGCGGTCCCTGATGCACGATCGTGGTCAGCGCACGCGCGAGTGTCCGCACGTCGGACGTGTCGACCGCGAGCCCGAGCCGATGGTCGGCGACCAGCCGGCCGACCAAGCCGTATTCCTGTGCCAGCACGCATTTGCCGGCGCGCGCCGCCCATAGGAGCACGCCGCTCGAGCCGACGAAGCGCTGATAGGGCGCCAGGACGACGTCGCTCTGCTCGACCAGCGCGGCGATCTCCTCGGTCGCCAGCCAGCGGTCCTCGACATGGAGCCAAGCCATCGAATTCTCGGCGGCCAGGCGTTCGCGGCGCGCCGTCAGCGCGTCGCTGATCGCGTCGTCGACGCGCCCGGCCAGGATGACGGCGATCCGTCGCGCGGTTTCGGGCATCAGGAGCCCCAGCGCATCCAGCAGGTTGAGCACCCCCTTGCGCTCGGTCAGGAAGCCGAACAGCACCAGCACGACGCGGCGCGGCGGCACCCGCGGGATCAGAGGCGCCTGCGGTGCCGTGTCGAGCGCCGGATTCACCGGATCGGCGACCGCGCGCACCTTGTCGCCGCCGAAATAATGGCGGGTCGCATGGCCGACGAAATACGGATCGAGCGTCAGCACCATCGCGAGATCGCGGTGGCGCAGCATGCGGCGATAGAGAACCTCCTTGCGCAGATCGCGAACGCGCTCGCCGAGCGACGGTCGGCCCGAGCCGAGCGCCTGGTAATGGACCGAAGGACGGAACAGGATGCCGGTGAGCCGACGGCCATGGGCACGCAAGCCCAGCGCGAGCGGCAGCGTCAGATGATCGAGCGACATGAACTGCCCGACCTCGGCGCCGGTCAGCGCCAGAAAGCGCCGCATGACCCACCAGCGCGCGAAGGCCGAGACGACCAGCGAACGGTGCGAACACAGACGCTGGAGGCGCGGATGCATCGCCAGCACGCGCACGGTGCGGCGCAGATCGACCGGCACCAGCGCGGCCAGCTCGCGATGGATTTGCGGCGCCACCACCAGCCACACGACATGCGTGTGCGCGACCGTGCGCGACCACGCGACGAGATGCTCCAGCCATTCATGCTGATGGCCGCCGAGCTCGGGTTCGAGGATCACCGCGGTGCGCGGGGCGAACGAGCCGTCAGGCATGGTAGAGCTCGTCGATCAGCGACAGCAGGTGGCCGAGCACGTCGGGCTTGCGCTGATGGCGTTCGACGAAACTGCGCCCCTGGGCGCCCAGCTTCGCGCGCAATCCGGCGTCTGCGGCGAGCCAGCGCACCGTCTCGGCGAAGGCGCGCGGCTGGTTGGGGGGCACGCACAGGAACCCGCCGGATTCCTCGCACAGGCGCCACAGCGAGCTGCCCGGCCGCGCGGTCGCGACGAAAGGCCGCGCGGCAGCCATGATGTTGTAGACCTTCGACGGCACCGCGAAATCGGCGGCATCCGGGTCCTGCGGCACCAGATGGATGTCGCCGCTGGCCAGCGCGTCCGCAAGGCTCTCCTGCGGCATGAGCTCGCCCATGTGGATATTGGTGAGACCGCGCGCCGCGATCTCGGCGGCCAGCCGGCGCGCCTCGCCGCCCTCGCCGCGCAGCACGATGTCGATGTCGGCATGGAAGGCCTCGAGCTCGGCAGCCATCGCGATGATCTGGTCGAGACCCTGCTTGCGCCCGAGATTGCCGCTGTACAGCACGGTGACCCGCGGATTGACGGGGCGCGCGACCGGACGGATACGGTCGGCGTCGACCCAGATCGGCACGACGTCGATCGGCGTCTCGACGCCGATCGCGCGCAGCTGCGCCTTCATCTCATGCGACAGCACGACGATCAGATCGGTGCGATTGAGCACCACGCGCTCGCACCAGCGCATCGCCTTCACGAGGCGCGAACTGCGCACCATACCGAGCCCGGCGGCGAGCCCCGACTGGATATCGTGGACCAGCGCTACATGCCTTCCATCACGCGATTTCGCCATCGCGCCGAGCGCCACCGTCAGGATCGACGGACAGAGCGATAGGATGAGCCCATGGCGGCGCGTGCGGCGGGTCAGCAGGGCGAGCAGGCCGAGCAGCAGGAAATGGCCCTCGCTGGTGATGCGGCGCATGGCGGTCGCGCGACGCGGGATCCAGTTGGGCAAGCGCTGCACGCCGACCCCGTTGATGACCTCTCGGCGCGGACCGACATGGCGCTCGGCGCCGAAGATCTTCGGCGTCGGATAATGCGGAAAGCTGGTCAGCACGGTGACATGGCGGCCATGTTGCGTGATCCATTCCGCGATGTCGGCGCAGAACGGTCCGGAACCGATCGGCTCGGGCCGGTAATATTGCGTGATCAGGAGCGCGTCCGCGGTCGCCATGACGATCACCGCCTAGGACAGCAGCCGCGAGGACGCCGGGCGCGGATACTCGTAGTCGAGATTGCCGTAGCCGTAGTGCGGGTATCGCTTTGAATCGACGCGCGACAGCACGACGCCGGCGACCTGGCCGCGCGCCTCGATGATCTGCTTGAGTCCGTCGAACGCGACCTCGCGTCGCGTCTTGCCCCAGCGGATCGCGTAGACGACCTTGTCGACCATCCGGCAGATCGACAGCACGTCGGCGCCGACCAGCACCGGCGGGCTGTCGAGAACTACGAGGTCGTAGTTTTTCGCGAAGGTATCGAGGAGCATCTGCATGCGCCGCGACATCAGCCGGTGCGCCGAGCGGGGGTCGAGGTCGCCGGCGGTGATGATGTCGGCGCCCGACGCCTCGTCGCGTTTGATGACCTCCTCCAGCACGACCGTGTCGCTGTCGAGCAGCGCCGCCAGACCGCCGCGGTTGGGCAAGCGGAACAGCTTGTGCAGGCTGGGCGAGCGCCAGTCGCAATCGATCAGGAGCACGCGCCGTCCGTGGCTCGCCGCCAGCCGGCCGAACGCGGCGGCCAGTACCGATTTTCCCTCGCCCGGCGTGGCCGAGGAAAACAGCACGCTGCGTGGCGCACGGGCCAGGTCCGACATCTGGATGCCGATGTCGAGCTTGCGCAGCGCCTCGCTGAACGGCGAAACCGGGTGCTGCAGCACCTCGAGCGCGGGCGACTTGCTGCCGCTCACCCGCGGCACCATGGCGAGCACGGGCAACCCGGTGATCTCCTCGATCTGATCGCCCAGGCGGAAGGTGCGGTCCGCACCCTCGCGCACCAGCCCGGCCAGCAGGCCGATCAGCGAGCCGCCGAGGGTGCCGAGGAAGACGATCAGCGTCTTGGGCGGGAAGGCCGGGAAGCTCGGCGGCGCGGCCGACGAGATCAGCTTGGCGTCGGCCTGCTCGATCTCCTTCTGGCCGACAATTTCCTTCTCGCGACCCAACATACTGGCGAGCAGATTGCGATTGACCGTCGCATCGCGCTCGAGCGCCTCGAGATGGATCGACTTGTCGTTGACCAGGCCCATCTGCGTCTGCAGCTTGGCGAAATTCTCGCGCAGCGCCTCGTAGCGGGCATCCGCGGTCGAGGCCTCGTGCTTCAGCCCCTCGGTGATGCGGGAAATCTCGGTACGGATCTTCTTGTTGATGTCGGACGCCTCGGCCCGCATGCTGATGATCTTCGGATGCTCGGGGCCATAGGTGCCCGCCAGGTCGCTCAGCTTGCTTTCGGTCTGCGCCTGCTGCTCCTTGAGGGCGGCGATCAACGGCGACTTCAGCACGTCGGGCACGCTGTCGCCTTCGGCACCAGCCTTGTGCATCGCAACCGCTTCGTTGTACCGCGCGTCAGCCTCGGCCTTGGCGGTCTGCGCCAGGATCATCTGGGTGTTGAGCTCGGTCATCTGCTGTGAGGTGACGTTGGCGCTCTCGCCCTTGAACAGACCGTTGGCGCGGCGATAGTCCTCGACCGCCTGCTCGGATTTCTGAACCTGCTGCCGCAGCTCGGCGATGCGGTCGGACAGGAAGCGCTCGACCTCCTGGGCGGTCTGGATCTTTTCGCTCTTCTGGTGCGCCAGATAGCGCGCGGCCACCGCGTTGGCGATCGCTGCCGCCTCTTCGGGCTGCTGCGCCTCGGCCTGGATCGAGATCACGTTCGAGCGGCCGAGCGCCGAGACGCTGAGCTTCGACAGCAGGATATCGACCATGCGGTTTTCGAGCGGGCTGCGCGCGGCGTCATGCGCCGCATCTTCCTGCGGCGCGACCGACGGCTCGCCGGTGGGCGGTGCCGTCCCCGGATCAGTCGTGGAGGTGGTCCCCGCGACCGCCGGCTCGCCAGCGTTCGAGCGCGGCGCGAGACTGGGCAGCAGCGCCTTGGCGCGCACGAGCAGCCGGGCCCAACCGGGCTCATGAGGCAGCGTGGGATTGAATTCGGGATTGTCGGCCAGGTGCAACCGGTCGATCACCTCGGCAATCAGATCGCGCGACTCGACCGCGTAGATCTCGCTCTGTACGCGCTCCGAGTCAGGACCCGAATCGCGCACGATCGACGCGACGTCGAGCGCGCGCGGCTCGGGCACGCCGACCAGCACCCGCGCCTCGGCCTGATAGCTCGGCGGGATCGCCAGGACGAAGACGATGGCGGTAATCGCCGCCGCCGCGCCGCAGACCGCGATCAGCCAGCGCTGCCGCATCAGCTTGCGCAGCGTCTCGACGAAATCGGTCGACGCGACCGCGGGCTCCGGCATCGGCAGGAAGGCCGGCCGGTCGCGCGTCAAGCGGCGCGCTTGCCATTGAACGAGCTCGGGAAGGGCCACGGGTTGCTCCTTCGTACGTCAGCCGGGGATTCGCGCGGGCATCAGGAACGGCCGTAAGTGTCGGCGAGCCGGACGATGTCGTCCTCGCCGAGATAGGCGCCTGACTGCACTTCGATGATGTGGAGCGGCAGTTTCCCGGGATTTTCGAGCCGATGCTCGGTGCCGCTTGGGATGTAGATCGACTCGTTCTCGCGCAGCAGCATGCGTTCCTGGCCGCGCTGAACGAGCGCGGTGCCGCGCACCACGACCCAGTGCTCGGCGCGATGGAAATGCATCTGCAGGCTGAGCTGGGCACCCGGCTTCACCATCAGGCGCTTGACCTGGAAACGATCGCCGGTATCGACCGATCGGAAATAGCCCCAGGGACGATAGATCGTCGTGTGCTGCGTAGATTCCGGCCGGCTGCGCGCGCGCAGGCGCTCGACGATCCGTCCGACCTGCGTCGTCGCGTCGCCGCGCGCGACCAGGATCGCGTCGTCGGTCGCCACCACCACGACGTCGTCAAGGCCGACCGCCGCGACCAGCTTGCCGTCGGCGCGGATATAGCAGTTGCTGACATTCTCGACGATGACGTCGCCATGGATCACGTTTCCGCTTTCGTCGGCGGCGCTGATCTCGCGCAACGCGTGCCACGAACCGACGTCGCTCCACGCCATGTCGACGGGCACAACGACCGCCTTGTCGGTGTGTTCCATCACGGCATGGTCGATCGACAGCGACGGCGTCGCCACGAACGCCGTGCCGTCGAGCCGGAGAACGCCATTGTCCTGCGCGCCACCGGCGACGGCCGTGACGCAGGCCTCATGCATGGTCGGGTGGAGCTGCCGCAGCTCGTCGAGCAGGTAGCGCGCGCTGAGTAGGTAGATCCCGCTGTTCCAGTAGAACGACCCGCTCGCGACAAACTGCGCTGCGCGCGCCGCATCGGGCTTCTCGACGAAGCGTTCGACCGAGAGGATCGAATTATTGCCGTTGAGCGGCGCGCCGACCTGTATATAGCCGAATCCCGTCTCGGGCCGCCGCGGCTTCACGCCGAAGGTGACCAACCGGCCGGCTTCGGCGGCGGGCAGCCCGTGCGCGACCGCAACATGCAGGTTCTCGACCGCGCCGATTACGTGATCGGACGGCTGCACCAGCATCACGGCGTCGGGATCCTGTGCGGCCAACCACAGCGCGGCGACCGCGATTGCGGGCGCGGTGTTGCGCGACACCGGCTCGAGGAGAACGCAGGCGGGCTCGATGCCGAGCTGGCGAAGCTGCTCGTCGATCAGGAAACGGTGATCGTCGTTGCACACCACGATCGGCGGCGCGAAGCCGGTGTCGGCGCTGTTGCGCGCCACGGTCTCCTGGAAGAGCGTGCGGTCGGACGCCAGGGGATGAAATTGCTTGGGAAAGAACGCGCGTGACAGCGGCCACAACCGCGTGCCGGCACCGCCGGACAGCACGACCGGATAGATTTGCGGGGAACCCTGCGGGTGGAACTTCGCTAAATCGACCGCGACATCCATTTGCCCAATCCCATCGCCCGATTCCACGTCATGTCGTCAAGTGCTCGTCCTATCGGTCGAACCGCGAGGACGACGATCAGCTGAGCACGGCCGGCTCGATCAGGAGCTCGACCGAGACCAGCGAGCCGTGTCCACGCCCGAAGACCGCGAGTTTTTCGATGAGCTGCGCCAAGGTGGCGCTCTTCTGCAGACTGAAATGAACCTCGCCGGTGTCATAGGTGGCTCGGACGCATGCGGTTTCCGGGTCACTTCGATCCGCCGCGTCGACATCGGCGCTCGGCTGCGACGATGGGTCTTGGCCGACATCCCATCCGTAGCGCGCAAGACCCTGATCTATAACTTCGCGCATATCGGTCACCATCCCCGACATTGACTGGCATCGTGTTTGTTTCGACGTCCGGCGGCGCACAGCTGCGAGGGTAGGAACAGACAATCGCCGGCGCAGTTCCGGCGCGGCTCGTGATCGATCCGCCGGCAAACCGCCTGGAGCGAAAACGCCGCATCGCGTGCCACGCCACGCGCCGGTCGCGCGTACATCGATCGCGTGGCCGCTTTCGCGTCGGTGACGGCATCGTTGCATTGCAGTATGACCTTCACGTTGTCCGCCCGGATGCATGCTGCACTGCGTGATGGAGATACGTGGCGGACGCGATCGCGTTCCCCGCCGATCTCGTGATCAGCTTGTGGCAAGTTCGTATGACCACGTCGTGCTGCGGAATGACGCGGCGTGCTGCGGAACCGGAACGGCAACCTGTCGTTTGATGTCTGCCATGGCGCCCGAGTTCGAAGGATCGAGTGCATGAAACGGATAATCATTCTGCTTTTGACTTTGATGCTGCCCGCATGTTCGTCGACTCCGGTCGGCACCGGACAGATTCCCGACACCGAGGCGCGCACCGCCAAGGTCAGTCAGCCGCCGATCCAGGACTATCAGCTGGCACCCGGGGACGTGATCCAGTTCCGCGTGGTCGACGCGGCCAACAATGCCGACATGGACACCACACAGCAGGTGCGCGCGGACGGCCGCATCACGCTGCCGATGATCGACGATCCGGTGGTCTCCGGCATGACCTTGCATGCGCTGCGGACCGAGCTGCAGCAGGAATATGTCGATAAGGGCTATCTCACCAAGGCGGCCGCCAACGGGATCAATCTCGTGATCAAGGAGTCGGCGGCCAACAAGTTCTTCGTCGGCGGTCAGGTGAAGAAGGAAGGCTCGTTCACCTACTCGCATCCGACCACGGTGATGCGCGCGATATTCGAAGCCGGCGGCATGACGGAAACCGCGGATCCGACGCGCGTCGTGCTGATCCGGCAGGACGGCTCGTACCAGGTGGTCAACGTCAAGAAGACGCTCGGCGGCAACTTCAAGGACGATTTGCAGCTGCGGCCGATGGATACCGTCTATGTGCCGACCTCGACGATCGGCGACATCGACACGTTCGTCTCGCTCTATGTCAAGAACGTGCTGCCGGTCACCCCGGGCCTGTTCTACGGCTTCTGAGCGACGGCGCGGGCCCGGCACCCCCGCAAGCGCGGCACGGCGGCGGATGTAAATCCGGCGCCGTGCCGGCATCTTTGAGCCAGCGCGGCAAGCTGGCGGCGTTCCTCCAGGCCGGCCGCAACGCCACCAATCCCGAGCTCGCTGTTCGTTGCGCCGATCGGCTCGATCGGCGCCTGTCGCTCTCAGGTCAGGAAGCGTGGGCGCGCGGGCGCGCGAGCGCGAACCCGCCCCGTCAATCCGGTGCGCGGGTCTCCGGCATGGCGCGCCAGACCAGCAGGAACGCGGCGAGCCCGATCGCGGCGAGCGTGCCGAACGCCGCCGGAGGACCGAAGCGGTCGGCGGTCCAGCCCGCCAGCGTGGTGCCGAGCGTGGCACCGATCCCGATCGCCAGCCCGACATAGCCGAGCGACAGGTTGAAATGGCCCGAGCGGCCGGCGATGTCGCTGGCGACCAGGGGCACCATGATGCCGAAACTGGCCGCCGCGATGCCATCGAGCACCTGGATGGCCACGACCAGCGCCGGCCAGTCGAGCGCGAGCGCGAACAGGAGGCCGCGCAGCGGGAGCATGGCGAAGCCCAGCAGCAGCACCAGCCGCCGGCCGCGCGTTGCGGCGAGCCGGCCGAAACTCGGCGAGACCAGCGCGACGATCAGCTGCGGCAGCACGATGCAGGCTGCGATCAGCAGGCTCGCCGCGGCGCCGGCACGCCGGGTCAGCGCGCTGGCAGCGAGCGGCAGCAGCGCGGCATTGGCCAGGCTGAACAGCATCACGCAGAGCGCGAGCAGAAGCAGCTTGCGGTTGGCCAGCACCGCGCCGAACGTCTCGGTGCGCGGCGCCGTCTTGCCCTCGCCGTCCGCCGTCCGGTCGCCGACACCCGCCAGCGGCACCAACGCGAGCAGCGCCGGCAAGGTCAGGAACGCGGTCAGCACGAACACCGAGCGTGGCGACACGTAATAGCCGCAGGCACCCATCAACGCCGCGCCGACGCCATTGCCGATCGAGGCGTAGCGGGCGTTGCGCCCGAGTCGCGGGCCGAGCGCCGCCTCGCCGGCGACCGCCAGGCTCATTGCGACCACGGCCGGGCCGAGCGTGCAGCTCGACACGCCGTGCAGGATCTCGGCGAGATAGACGAACAGCGGCGTCGGTGCGACGGCGAGCAGCAGGGCGCTGACCGTAAAGACCATGACGCTGAGCCGCGCAACGCGGCTCTTGCGCCTTGCCGCGTCGACCAGTGCGCCGGCCGGCAGCTGACTCACCATCGCCGTGATGGTGCCGAGACTGAGCGCCACGCCGATCGCCGTCAGGGTCCAGCCTTGGGTGGTGAGATAGACCGAGATGAACGGGCCGAAGCCGGCCTGGATGTTGGCGACGAACAGGTTGAGCCAGTCGAGTCCGGTGGCCGGCGACTGTCGCGCCGGCCACAACCGTCGGAGCAGCGTGCCGCCGCGCGGCCTGCCGGCCGACGACGCCGCGGTCACTTCGCGGCGGCGGGCGGCGACGCCGCGGCGGGCGGCGGTGCCGCGACAGGCGGCACGTCCGCAGCAGGCGGCGTGGCGGTTGCGGGCGACGCCGGAGACGGCGCCGGCGCGGGCACGGCAGCGGACGATCCGGCGGTTGCGGGCGACGTCGGCGATGGCGCCGGCGCAGCGGCGGGCGGCACCACGACCTGCGCCGGCTCGCTATGCTGCTCCTTATATTCCGGCGCGGCCTGCACCTCGGCGCGCGTGACGCTCAGCCGCACCGGCGCCTTGTGGTCGGTCGGGCGAAATTGGAGCAACCGCCAATCGACCGCGATCTTGCGGCTGCCGACGCCAAGGAAGCCGCCGAAATCGATGATCGCGGCACGCGGCTGGCCGTCGCCGTCGACCAGCACGTCGACCACGCGGCCCATGTCCTCGCCGGCGGCACCCTCGACCTGCTTGCCCAAGATGGTGGTCGCCTCGCCCGGAAAGATCGGTTGCAGGTTCTTGAGCTCCGCCGGCTTGCCGGGCGGTGGCGGGCTCGCCTGGGGAGGCGCCGTAGCGGCAGGCTTTGCGGTCTCGTCCGGAGACGGTGCCGGCGGCGTCGCGTCGGTGGGCTTCGCGCTGTCAACTGGAGATGGCGCCGGCGCCGGCGTCACGGCGGGTGTCGTGGTCTCGGTCGGAGGCGGCACCGTGGCGGCGGGCTTCGCGGTGTCGGCGGGAGACGGCGCTGGCGGCGCGGCCGGCTGCGCGACCTCGGCGGGCGGCGTGTCACCGGCGAAGGCTTGCGGTGCCGATGCGGCCAGCCAGATGCACAGCGCGAGCCAGCCGGCGCCGTGCGCCGGCTGGCTCATGACGAGCCTTCGACCGTGATCGCGCGGCCGGCCGCATCGAGCCGGATGCGACGGCGGCGCAGGATGTCGGGCGCCGGACCGTCCTCGACGATACGGCCACGCTCGAGCACGACGATGCGATCGAACAGCGCCAGCGTGGTCAACCGGTGCGCGATCGCGATCACGGTGCGGCCCTGGACCAGCTGCATCAGCGCCTCCTGAATCAGCCGCTCGGAGTCGGTGTCGAGCGCCGAGGTCGCCTCGTCGAGCAGAATGACCTGGGCGTCGAGCAGGAAGGCGCGCGCGATCGCCAGGCGCTGGCGTTCGCCGCCCGACAGCTTGAGGCCGCGCTCGCCGACGACCGTGTCGAAGCCGTGCGGGAGCCGCTCGATGAACTCGGTGCAGCGCGCCATCTCGGCGGCGCGCTGCACCTCGTCGCGGCTGGCCTGCGGCTTGCCGTAGCGCAGATTCTCGAGCACCGAGCGGTGCAGCAGCGAGATGTCCTGCTGCACCACCGCGATCGACTGGCGCAGACTCAGCTGCGTGACCTCGGCGATGTCCTGCTCGTCGATCAGGACCCGGCCCGAGCTCGGCACGTAGAGGCGCTGCAGCAGCGCGAAGATGGTCGACTTGCCGGCGCCGGTGCGGCCGACCAGGCCGAGCTTCTGGCCGGCCGGCACCTGCAGATTGAAATCGTCGATCACACGCACGCCGTCGCGGTAGCCGAAGCCCACCTGCTGGAAAGCGATCGAGCCGCCGAGCCGGATCAGCGGCCGCGCGTTCGGCGCGTCCTCGATCTCGTGCGGCAGGCCGAGCACCTCGACGGCCTCGCCGAGCTTGGCGAATTGCTGGACGACGTCGACCAGCGCCATCGCGAGGTCGCGCGACGCGTGCAGCACGGTGAAGCCGAGCGTCGTGGTCAGCACGACGCCCCCCGTGGTGACCTGCCCGACGCGCCACAACATGACGGTCCAGATCAGCACGCCGGCCGTCACGGCGAACACCGATACGGCGTGGAACACGCGCAACCGCTCGAGCGCGCGCAGGCTGATGCGCTGCGCCGACATCTCGAGCCCGACCTTGTCCGATAGGCGCGACCGTTCGCGCCGCGCCGCGCCGAACGCGCGCACCAGCCCCATATTGCCGACGATGTCGGTGAGGTCGCCCGTCACGGTGGCGGCCTGGCTGGCGAATCGCGCGTGGAGCGGATGGCCACGCGCCGCCAACCGCGCGATCAGGAGGCCGAGCAGGGTCACGATCGCCGCAAGCACCGCGGTGATCTGCCAGTCGATCGTGGCGAGCACCCCGATGCTGGTCACCACCGCGAGCCCGGGCGGGATGGTGGTCCAGGTCAGCGAGCTCTCGATCGTCCAGGCGGCGGTGGCGGCGGTAGTGATGCGTCCAGCCAGCGCGCCGGGAAACTGATCGGTGAAATAGCGCGAACTGTGACCCGCCAGATGCTCGAACAGATCGAGCCTGAGGTCGCCGCCGACCGCGACGAAGGCGTAGCTCGCGACCCAGCCCGCCAGCCGCCACAGCAGATTGTCGCCGGCGACCAGCGCGAGCAGCAGCCCGACCGCGCTCCACAGTCCTGCGTCGCTCGGTCGGCCCGCGCCCAGCACGTCGACCAGGTTCTTGATCGCATATTGCGAGCCGACCGCGCAGCCGACCGCGGCCATCACCGCGAGCAGCACGGTCAAATGGCTGAGCGCACGCCTTGCGACGTAATGCAGGAGGAATGCGGCCGCGCCCCTCGAGGCGTAACGCGGTAGAGACATTCGATTTCCCCTCGTCGCCTCAGACCGCCGCCGCCAGCCCGCGACCCCGTCTTGTGACACAACGCAGGGGGCGCGATTTGGTGCCGCACTGCAGCACCGCTTACACCGTCAGCGCGATGCCGAGCTCGCTGGTATGGCGCTGCACGTGGACCGCGACGCTGGCGCCGCTGCGGCGGAGCACCAGGTCGGCGGTCGCCGGTCCGAGCTGCAGATTGCCGAGCCGGACCTCGTCGAGCCAGGTCGGCAGGGCCGGTCGGGTGAGCCAGATCTGGCGCGCCCGGGCATCGAACGAGATGCCGAGCGCGGCGCCGAGCAGCGCGAAAACGCTGACCGAGGCCCAGGCCTGCGGCAGGCACGCCACCGGGTAGGCGGTCGGACCCGACCCCGGGCGGCGCCCGAAGCCGCAGAACAGCTCGGGCAACCGTTTGAGCTCGAGGAACAGCGAAGCGTCGAATAGCCCGGTCAGCAGCCGCAATACCGGCTGCTTGAGGCCGTAACGCGCGAGGCCCATGGCGATCAGGGCATTGTCGTGCGGCCATACCGAGCCGTTGTGGTAGGAGATCGGATTGTAGCGCGCCTCGCCGCACGCGATCGTGCGGATGCCCCAATCCGAGAAGAAATCCGGCGACATCAAGGTCTCGGCGACGCGCGCGGCGCGCTCGGGAGACGCCAAGCCGCCGAACAGAACTTGCCCGGCATTCGAGCTGCGCACCCGGCACGGCCGTTTCGCGCCGTCGAGCGCCAACGCATAGCAACCCAGCTCCTCGATCCAGAACGTCGCCTCGAAATTCCGACGCAGGCGCTCGGCGGCGACGGCGAGCTCGGCGGCCCGGCTGGTCTCGCCGAGCGCGGCGGCAAGCTCGCTCGCCCCGCGGTAGGCGGCATACGCATAGGCTTGCACCTCGGCGAGCGCGATTGGCGCCTCGGCGAGCGCGCCACTGTCGTGAAAGATCGCGTCGCCACTGTCCTTCCAGCCCTGGTTGATCAGACCGTTGACCGACTTGCGGTCATATTCGAGGAAGCCATCGCCGTCGGGATCGCCGTGGCGCGCCATCCAGCCGAGCGCCGCCTCGATGTGGGGCCACAGCGTGCGTACCAGATCGAGATCGCCGGTGCGCACGTGATAGGCGGCTGCCAGCACGACGAATAAGGGCGTCGCGTCGATGCTGCCGTAATAGCGCGCGAACGGCACCTCGCCCAGGATCGCCATCTCGCCCTTGCGCGTCTCGTGCAGAATCTTGCCCGGCTCGGCGTCGGCTGCCGGGTCGAGCTCGGTCGCCTGATGGGCAGCGAGAAAACGCAAAGTGCCGGCGGCGAGCGACGGGTCGCACCACAGGCAGAGCAGAGCCGTGATGATGCCGTCGCGCCCGAACGCGGTCGAGAACCACGGGAT
>DATJNS010000248.1:0-14403 GCA_035507915.1 Candidatus Sulfotelmatobacter sp. | reverse complement strand
TTCGCCCCACGCTACGGCTCTTAAGGAAAGCCGCGCATGGCGCGGCAATGGTTTGCCGACGACACCCGTGCCACGCCGCGGCAAGCCCGCTTTGCGTCTTCGCGCCTTTGCGGCCAATACCCCGCCGGGACTTGGCGGCGGCTCAGCTCTCGAGCTCGACGTCCCAGTAGAGGAAGTCGCGCCAGCTGTGGTGCAGGAAATTGGGCGGGAAGCGCCGGCCGTTCTCCTGCAGCTGGTTGGTGGACGGCTGATAGGGCCGCTGGAGCGGGCGCATGCCGCTCTCGCGCGGCAGGCGATTGCCCTTCGAGAGATTGCAGTCGCCGCACGCCGTGACGACGTTCTCCCACACCGTGCGACCGCCGCGCGAGCGCGGTATGACGTGATCGAACGTCAGGTCCTGGGTCGGGAACGCGTCGCCGCAATACTGGCACTCGAAGCCGTCGCGCAGGAACACGTTGAACCGGGTGAACGCCGGACGCCGCGCGGTCGGCACGTAATCCTTGAGCGAGATCACGCTCGGCAGGCGCATCTCGAAGCTCGGCGAGCGCACCATGCGCTCGTATTCGGAGATGATGTTGACGCGGCCGAGGAACACCGCCTTGACGGCGTCCTGCCAGGACCACAGCGACAGCGGAAAATAGCTGAGCGGCCGAAAGTCCGCGTTGAGCACCAGGGCTGGGCAGTTGTCGTAGGACATACGCACACGCTGCTTCGGCTCGGCCTCGCCGAACACGCGCCCGTCGGAACCAGCGGGGTCGGCACGGCCATCGGTTTCTTAGCCGATAGCGGTTGCGAACACAAGCGATTGGCCGCATTCCATCGCCCTCCCCAAGCCCTGGGAAAACGATTTCACCGAACCGTCATTCAAAGGACTCGAAACGAAGACGCAAGGGCACGAAAGCCGCGTGGCGTTTGCGTGCTCCGTGACCTTTGTGGCGATTTTCTCGCTATCCTCGGTCGAGCGCGTTCACCAGAAAGGCGCCGCCGCGCTCGAGGCCGACCTCGTCGATCGAGTGGCCGAGACCCGGCCGGCGCTCGGTCTCGACCGTGATGCCGACGGCGCGCAGGCCGATCGCCGCGGCGTCGAGCGCGCTGACCGAGACGACCGGGTCGGCATCGCCGTGCACCAGCAGCACGGGCGGCCGCGCGCGGATCTGCAGGAACAACTCCGGCCCGGACAGGAGCGCACCCGAGTAGCCGACGATCGCGGCCGGCGTCGCGGCGCGCCTGAGCCCGACATGCAACGACATCATGGTGCCCTGCGAGAAGCCGACCAGCGCCAGGTGCGCGTCGTCGAGCCCGCGCTCGGCCAACAGCTCGTCGAGGAACGCGTCGAGCACCGGCGCCGCGGCCGCCACGCCGGTCATCATCGCGAGCGGGCTGCGGTCCTGCAGGCTGAACCATTGGAACCCGAAGGGCGCCATGTCGCACGGCTCGGGCGCATCCGGCGCGACGAACTCGGTGTTGGGCAGACGCTCGGCCCAGATGGGCGCCAGCCCGAGCAGGTCCTCGCCGTTGGCGCCGAGGCCGTGCAGCAGCACGACCACGCTGGTCGGCTTGCCGCCGGCGGCGGGCGGATGCACCAGGCGATCCAATCTACGCGCGGCCACGAGCACCCCTCCGTTTCGCCGGCTTCGCTTTTGCCGGCCGCAATCGCTGCGACGCCGCTTGCTTGGCGCGTGGCTTCTTGGCCTTGGTCGCTTTCTTGGTCGCCGTCTTGATAGTCGTTTTCGTACGGGACCGTTTGACCGGCGGCTTGGCACGCGCGCGTTTCACCGGGCTCGCGGTGCGCTTCGGCGGACGCGCACCGTCGGGCACCGGCTCGATCGGCACGGCGACGCGCCGCGTCAGGTGGTGATAGACGTGCCACAGGAAGAAAGCGCCGACGCCGCGCCACGGGCGCCACGCCTCGCCGAGCGCGCGCATCACCTTGCCGCGCGGCCGCTCGTCGAGCTGCTTGAGATGCTGCAGCCCGACCTGCAGCGCCAGATCCTCCGCCGGCCACACGTCGGGCCGGCCGAGCGAGAACAAGCAGTAGATCTCGGCGGTCCAGCGCCCGATGCCCTTGATGCGCACCAGATGCTCGATCACGTGCTCGTCGTCGTGCAGGTGCAGGTCGTCGAGCCCGCAGCGTCCGTCGAGCGTCGCCGTCGCGAGGTCGCGGCTGTACGCGAGCTTCTGACGGCTCAACCCCGCCTTGAGGAGCAGCTCGGGCGGGGTCGCGAGATAGGCTTCCGGCGTCAGCGGCTCGACCAGCGCGTGCACGCGCGCGCGGATCGCGGCGGCCGACGCGGTCGACAGCTGCTGGCCCAGGATCACGTCGAGCAGGGTGACGAAGCCGGGATCGCGCGTGCGCAGCGCCGGATCGCCGATGCGCGCCCGCGCCGCCGCGACGTCGGGATCGAGCGCCGCGAGCTGATCGAGCCCGTGCGTCAGCAGCGACGGATCGAGGAGCAGGCGCGCGGAAGAGATCGCCGAGGTCATCGCGCGTAGCAATCCCCCTCGGCCTATCGCTGTCAACCCGACATCGGCGACAATGCGCGCGTGATCGTGACCCGCTTCGCGCCGAGCCCGACCGGGCGGCTGCATCTCGGCCATGCCTACGCGGCGCTGTTCGCCGAGCGCGCCGCCCGCGCGGCCGACGGACGTTTCCTGCTGCGGCTCGAGGACATCGATCTCGCCCGCTGCCGCCCGGCGTTCGCCGACGCGATCCTCGAGGATCTGGCGTGGCTCGGCCTGAGCTGGGACGGGCCGGTGCGCCGGCAGTCCGAGCATTTCGCCGACTATCGCGCGGCGCTCGACCGGCTGGCGGCGCGCGGGCTGCTCTATCCGTGCTTCTGCACGCGCAAGGACATCCAGGAGGAGATCGCGCGGGCCGGCCGCGCGCCGCACGGGCCCGACGGTCCGCTCTATCCGGGCATCTGCCGCGCGCTGCCGCACGCCGAGGCGGCGCGCCGCGTCGCCGCGGGGGAGCCGCACGCGCTCCGGCTCCACATGGCGCGCGCATGCGACACGGTCGGCGGCGCGCTCGCGTTCGACGACCGGGACGCCGGACACGTCGTCGCCGCGCCCGGGCAGTTCGGCGACGTCGTGCTGGCGCGCAAGGACGTGCCGACCAGCTATCATCTCGCGGTCACGGTCGACGACGCGCTGCAGGGCGTGACACTGGTGACGCGCGGGCGCGACCTCCTGCCGTCGACCCACGTGCACCGCCTGCTGCAGGCGCTGCTCGACCTGCCGGTGCCCGCCTATCACCATCACGCGCTGCTGACCGACGCATCGGGATCGCGTCTCGCCAAGCGCGCCGACGCCGCCAGCCTCGCCGCGCTGCGCGACGACGGCGTCACCCCCGCCGCGCTGCGCACCCAGCTCGGCTTCTGACCACCTAAACCGCAAAGACGCCAAGACGCCAAGACGGGTTGTCAATCAGCGCATCACAACGCGCCGGATCCCTTCTTTGATGGTCGCCACATTGAAGTTGATCACGAAGCCAAGATGCTTGTTGGAGAGCTTGAGATAACTCATCACCTGCGCCAAAAAGATCGGCGCATCGCGCTCGACAGCCTTGACTTCGATGATCACCTCGTCGTCAACGACGATATCGAGGCGAAGCCCTGACTCCAGCCGGAGGCCTTCATACACAATCGGCACAGCAACCTGTCGCTCAAGCCGATGCCCACGCATCTTCAGCTCGTGAACCAAACAGGCCTCGTAGACCGATTCGAGAAGGCCCGGCCCAAGAGCCTTGTGAACCTTGAATGCGGAATCGACAATCGATTTCGCGGTTTTCTCGACCGCTTCGGAGAGTCGAACCCGCTCCGTCACCTTCGCGTCTTTGCACCTTCGCGTTGCATCGACCTAGCGGGTGGGGACGGGCTTTTCGCCGCGGTAGTCGTAGAAGCCGCGGCCCGCCTTGCGGCCGACCCAGCCGGCCTCGACGTACTTCACGAGCAGCGGGCACGGCCGGTACTTGGAGTCCGCCAGGCCCTCGTAGAGCACGTGCATGACCGACAGGCAGACGTCGAGGCCGATGAAGTCGGCGAGCTCGAGCGGCCCCATCGGATGGTGCGCGCCCAGCTTCATGCCGGTGTCGATCGCATCGACCGAGCCGACGCCCTCATAGAGCGTGTAGACCGCCTCGTTGATCATCGGCAACAGGATGCGGTTGACGATGAAGGCGGGGAAATCCTCGGCGACCGCGGTGATCTTGCCGAGCTTGTGCGCCAGGTCGCGCACCGTCGTGAAGGTGCCCTCCTCGGTCGCGATGCCGCGGATCAGCTCGACCAGCTCCATCATCGGCACCGGGTTCATGAAGTGCATGCCCATGAACTTGCCGGGCCGATCGGTCGTCGCGGCGAGCCGCGTGACCGAGATCGACGAGGTGTTGGTCGCCAGCAGCGCGTCCTTGTTGAGGAAGGGCACGAGCTTCTTGAAGATCTCGCGCTTGACGGTCTCGTCCTCGGTGGCGGCCTCGATCACGATGTCGCAGTCGTTGAACATCGTGTAGTCGGTGCCGGTGCTGATGCGCTTCATCGCCGCGTTCTTGTCCTTGTCCGACACCTTGCCGCGCGCGACCTGGCGGCCGATGTTGCGGTCGATCGCGTCGATCGCCTTGGTCAGACGCTCGCCGGTGAGATCGGCGATCTTCACGTCGATGCCGGCGAGCGCGCACACATGGGCGATGCCGCTGCCCATTTGACCGGCGCCGATGACGCCGATGGTCTTGATCATTCAACAATCCCTCGGGGTTGGCGGCGATCGCGTGACGCCGCACAGGGTCATGACTTGGTGCGGTCGAGCTCCGCCTGCAGTTCGGGAATCGCCTTGAAGAGATCGGCGACCAGGCCGTAGTCGGCGACCGAGAAGATCGGCGCCTCCTCGTCCTTGTTGATCGCCACGATGACCTTCGAGTCCTTCATGCCGGCGAGATGCTGGATCGCGCCCGAGATGCCGACCGCGATGTAGAGCTCGGGGGCGACGATCTTGCCGGTCTGCCCGACCTGGTAGTCGTTGGGCACGAAGCCGGCGTCGACCGCGGCGCGGCTGGCGCCGACCGCGGCGCCCAGCCGGTCGGCGACCGCCTCGAGCAGCTTGAAGTTCTCGCCGTTCTGCATCGCGCGGCCGCCCGAGATGATGATGCGCGCCGCGGTCAGCTCGGGACGCTCCATCTTGGACAGCGCCTGGCCGACGAAGCGCGACAGGCCGGCATCGTCGGTCGCCGGCACGGTCTCGCGCGCGGCGTTGCCGCCGCCGGTCGCCGCCGCCTCGAAGGCGGTGGCGCGCACGGTCATGACCTTGATCTTGTCGCTCGACTTCACGGTGGCGAGCGCATTGCCGGCGTAGATCGGCCGCACGAACGTGTCGGGCGCCTCGATCGCCATCACCTCGGAGATCTGCTGGACGTCGAGCAGCGCCGCGACGCGCGGCATCAGGTTCTTGCCGAACGTGGTGGCGGTCGCCACCACGTGGCTGAACGCCGGCGCGAGCTTGACGATCAGCGGCGTCAGGTTTTCGGCGAGCGGATGGGCATAGGCCGCGGCGTCGGCGACCAGCACCTTGGCGACCCCGGCGACCTTGGCGGCGGCGTCGGCGACGGCCGCGCACCCCTGGCCCGCGACCAGCATCGCGACGTCGCCGCCCAGCTTGGCGGCGGCCGTCACCGCGTTGAGCGTCGCCGGCTTGAGCGTCGCGTTGTCGTGTTCGGCGATGACCAGCACGCTCATCGTCAGATCACCTTGGCTTCGTTGCGCAGCTTGTCGACCAGCTCGGCGATCGAGGCGACCTTGACGCCGCCCTTGCGCTTGGCCGGCTCCTCGACCTTGAGGGTGGTCAGCCGCGGCGTCACGTCGACCCCGAGCTCGTCGGGCTTCAGCGCGTCGATCGGCTTCTTCTTCGCCTTCATGATGTTGGGCAACGAGGCGTAGCGCGGCTCGTTGAGGCGCAGGTCGGTCGTGACGATCGCGGGCAGCTTGATCGCGATGGTCTCGAGCCCGCCGTCGATCTCGCGGGTGACCTCGGCCTCGTCGCTGCCGAGCGCCAGCTTCGAGGCGAACGTCGCCTGCGGCCAACCGAGCAGCGCAGCCAGCATCTGGCCGGTCTGGTTCGAGTCGTCGTCGATCGCCTGCTTGCCGAGGATGACGAGCGCCGGCTGCTCCTTGTCGACGACCGCCTTCAGGAGCTTGGCGACCGCGAGCGGCTGCAGCTCGCCGTCGCTCAGCACGTGGATGCCGCGGTCCGCGCCCATGGCCAGCGCGGTGCGCAGGGTCTCCTGGCATTGCTGCGGACCCATCGACACGGCGACGATGTCGGTCGCCTTGCCGGCTTCCTTGAGCCGCACCGCCTCCTCGACGGCGATCTCGTCGAACGGGTTCATCGACATCTTGACGTTGGCGGTCTCGACGCCGGTCTTGTCGGCCTTCACGCGAATTTTGACGTTGAAATCGACGACGCGCTTGACCGCGACCAGGACCTTCATTGGAAACCCTTGCTCTGGTTCGGCTCGATCGCGGTCATCCCGCCTCACGCGTGGCGTCCGGGGGCGAGCCGCCGTCCCGGGCGTATGGATTCAACGAACCCTCAACGTCGCCAATCGGCTTTCATTGCCACAAATTCATCGCACAGGGGAGCGGACTCTAGCCATGTTGCCTATCTGCGCAACTTAATTTTGCAGTGCAGCGAAAACCCGACCGGACGTTACCGGTTTGCGCCCGGCACCCAGAGCACGTCGCGGGCGCCGCGGTCGTTCACCCAGCGGGCCAGCACGAACAGGTGGTCCGACAGCCGATTCAAGTATTTGAGCGCCACCGGGTTGACCGGCTCGCGGGCCGCCAGCTGGGTGGTCAGGCGCTCGGCGCGGCGCGTCACGGTGCGCGCCAGATGCAGGTGTGCGGCGCACGGAACGCCGCCCGGCAGCACGAACGAGTCGAGCGGCGCCAGCCCGGCGTTCAGGCGGTCGATCTCGCGCTCCAGCCGGTCGACCTGGCTGTCGACGACGCGCAGCTTGCCGTCGGTGCCGTCGCCCGGCCGGCACAGATCGGCGCCGAGGTCGAACAGATCGTTCTGGATGCGCGCCAACATGGCGTCGATCTCGGGCTCGCCCGCCGGCGCATGCAGGCGCGCCATGCCGATCGCGGCGTTGGCCTCGTCGACCGTGCCGAACGACGCCACGCGCAGATCGTGCTTGTCGACGCGCGCGCCGTCGCCCAGCGAGGTCTGCCCGCGGTCGCCGCCCCTCGTGTAGATGCGGGTCAGCTGGACCATGGTCAGTGCCGGAACAGCAGCATGAAGATCGCGAACAGGATCAACGCGGTGGCCTGCAGGAGCACGCGCCACTGCATCAGCTTGTTGCTGCGTATCCGCGCCTCGTGGCCTTCGCGTCCCATGCCGAACACACCCAGGAACAACACGCCCAGGGTGGCGAGCATGGCGAGCACGATCAGGATCGGGAACACGTATTCCATCGCCGTACCATAACGCGCCGGCGCGCCAATGCGAGGGCCAAGGGTCGCGGATCGAGCATGGCTCCCTTGCGTCGACGTTCCCTTTTTGTGCTCTGTCCGACGGCGGACGCGTCAGACGCGCAGGGAGCTGCCTTGACCGCTCGCGGAGCGCGCACTAGGTTTCGGCCATGGCGCGCAAGCTCCTCGGTGGCACGCGAATTAGCCGCCCGACCCCGTGCCGGGGTCGGGACGTCTCGCTGTTCGCCACCACCCATGAGGACTTGCGCCATGTTTCGCGCCACCACCGCCGACCGACCCGCGGCTGATTCGGGCTTCGCCCCGGCGGCCGAATTCCCCACCGTCTGCTTCGCCGTCTCGGCGCGCCCCGAGCCCGCCGTGATGCCGCGCGTGCTCGAGCCGTTCGCCAAGCGCGGCCTCGTGCCGACGCGCTGGCATGCGGTCTGCGGCGGCGCCAGCGGGCTCGCCGACGAGCTCGTGATCGACATCCAGATCGCCGGGATCGAGCCGGCGCTGGTCGAGCTGATCGCCGCATCGCTGCGCCAGATCGTCGGCGTCGAGTCGGTGCTGACCGCCGAGAAGCGCTACGCGCTCAGCGCCTGATCCGGATCCCGCCGCGCGCACGGGCGTTGTGCCGCAGCGGTCGGTTCGCGCATCCTCTCGAGCGGGCCAACCGGGGAGCCAGCGCGTGCCGACCCAACCGGGATTTCTGCGCCATCTCGTCGCGTGCAACCGGGCCGAGCCGTCCGACTATCTGCCCTTCACGATCGCGGGCACGGCGGTCGGCCGGGTGCGGCGCGACATCGCGGCGCGGCTCGCCGAGTTCCCCGATCTGTTCGCGGTCAGCGTGCACGAGGTCGCGCTGCATCCTGGCTTCGGCGATTTCGCCGCACGCTCGGCCGCGCTCGACGAGGCCGTCGATCGCATGGTCAAGATCGGTCTGGCGCCCAAGCGGCGCAACGAAGCCTATCCGGTCGCCGCGCGTTTCACCGACGCGCCGCTCGCCCGGCTCGATCGCGGCGCCGTCGCGACCCTCGGCGTGCGCGCCTATGGGGTGCACGTCAACGGTTACGTGCGCGCGCCCGACGGCCTCGCGCTGTGGATCGGCTTGCGCGCGCGCGACAAGCTGGTGGCGCCCGGCAAGCTCGACAATCTGGTCGCCGGCGGCCAGCCGATCGGGCTCAGCCTGACGCAGAACCTGATCAAGGAATGCGCCGAGGAGGCCGACCTGCCGGAGGCGCTGGCGCGCCAGGCGCGCGCGGTCGGCGCGATCACCTATGCGATGGCGGTGCCCGAAGGGCTGCGCGCCGACACGCTGTTCGTCTACGACCTGGCGCTCGATCCCGGGTTCGTGCCGCGCAACACCGACGGCGAGATCGAGAGCTTCGCGCTGATGCCGGTCGACGCGGTCGCCGAGCGGCTGCGCGCCACCGACGACGTCAAGTTCAACGTCAATCTGGTGATCATCGACTTCCTGATCCGCCACGGCGTGATCGCGCCCGACCACCCGGAGTATCTCGACCTGGTCGCCGGACTGCACCGCGACCATCCCGATTTCTGGCGCTGAGGTCAGCGCGCCGCGGGCACCGGCGTGTCGAGCTGGGCGGCCGTCGTGGTTGGCGGGTTGGGCTTGCGCAGGTAGAAGCGCACCAGCGCGAGCGCCTCGGGCGACGACCAGTCGGCGGCGCCCTCGAGCCGACCGAGCTCGCGGCCCTCGGCGTCGAGCAGCACGCTGGTCGGCAGGCCGCGCAATTTGAAACCGTGGGCGCCGCTCGACGTCTTGTCGGCGAACATCTCGAGACCGCTCAGCGCGTGCTCGCGGAAGAACTGCTCGACCAGCGGCAATCCGCCGCGATCCTGCGACACCGCCAGCACCATGAAGGACTGTCCGGCGAGCGTCGCCTGCAGGCGCGCCAAGGACGGCATCTCCTCGACGCACGGCGCGCACCAGGTCGCCCACAAATTCAGCAGCACGATGCGGCCGCGAAAGTCCGCCAGCGTGTGCGGCTTGCCGTCGCCATCGACGAACGCGATCGCGGGCACCGGCGCCGGCGGCGACCGCACGACGAAGTCCTCCATGGCGCCCGTGAGCGGCGGCCGGTCGGCGAGCCCGTCGAACCTTGCATAAAGCGCCGCCGCGACCACAATCGCGGCGCCGGAGACGCCGAGCGTCACGACCCCCCGCCTGCTCCACCCGGTGCGCTTGGTCACGACACCCTGTATCCTTCCGCCATGACCCGCTCCCGCTCGACCGCCCCGGCCGACGCACCCGCGCCCATCCACGCCGTCAATCGGCTGTGGGGCGGCCGCTTCGCGCGCGGCCCGGCCGCGATCATGGAACGGATCAACGCCTCGATCGGCTTCGATCGCCGGCTCTACGCCCAAGACATAGCGGCATCGAAGGCGCACTGCCAGATGCTGGTGCGCCAGAGCATCATCCCGGCGGCCGACGGCGCGGCGATCCTCGCCGGGCTCGACCACGTGCTGGGCGAGATCGAGGCGGGCGAGTTCGCGTTCACGACCGAGCACGAAGACATCCACATGAACGTCGAGGCGCGGCTCGCCGAGCTGATCGGCCCCGCGGCCGGTCGCCTCCATACCGCGCGCTCGCGCAACGACCAGGTCGCGACCGACTTCCGGCTGTGGCTGCGCGACGCCATCGACGGGCTCGACGGCGACCTGCGCGCGCTGCAGGCGGCGCTGATCGCGCAGGCCGAGCGCCACGTCGACACCGTGCTGCCCGGCCTCACGCATCTGCAGCCGGCGCAGCCGGTCAGCTTCGCCCATCACCTGCTCGCCTATGTCGAGATGCTCGGGCGCGACCGCGGCCGCTGCGCCGACTGCCGGCGCCGGCTCAACGAGTCGCCGCTCGGCGCCGCCGCGCTCGCCGGCACGCCCTATCCGATCGACCGCGACCTGACCGCGCGCCTGCTCGGCTTCGACCGGCCGGCGGCCAACTCGCTCGACGCGGTGTCGGATCGCGACTTCGCGCTCGAGTTCCTGGCCGGCGCGGCGATCCTCGCGATGCATCTGTCGCGCTTCGCCGAGGAGCTGATCTATTGGGTGTCGAGCGAGATCCGCTTCGTCCGGCTGAGCGATGCCTTCACGACCGGCAGCTCGATCATGCCGCAGAAACGCAACCCCGACGCCGCCGAGCTGGTGCGCGCCAAGTCGGGGCGCGTGGTCGGCGCGCTGGCCGGCCTCCTGATCGTGCTCAAGGGCCTGCCGCTGACCTATTCGAAGGACATGCAGGAGGACAAGGAGCCGGTGTTCGAATGCGTCGAGACGCTCGCGCTGTGCCTCGCCGCGACCACCGGCATGGTCGACGACATGACGGTCGACGCCGCGCGCATGCGCGCCGCCGCGGCCGGCGGCTTCAGCACCGCGACCGACCTCGCCGATTATCTGGTGACCGCGCTCGGCATGCCGTTCCGCGAGGCGCATCACGCGACCGGGCGCGTCGTCGCGCTGGCCGAGGCGCGTGGCACGACGCTCGACGCGTTGCCGCTCGATGCGCTGAAATCGATCGAGCCGCGCATCACCGACGCGGTCTATGCGCACCTGACCGTCGAGGGCTCGGTCGCCCGCCGCACGAGCTACGGCGGCACGGCGCCGGTGCGCGTACGCGCCGCGCTCGCGGCCGCGCGGGCGCGCTACCTGTAAGATGTCGCGCCAGGTCGCCCACGCGCTCGCGCTGCTCCTCATGCTGAGCCTCGGGCTCGGATTGGCGGCGTGCGGCAAGAAGAACGAGCCCGAGCCACCGGGGGGCCCGGAGAAAGCCGTCAGCACCCGGCCCTACCCGCGCTCATGAACGGTTTCGCCTATCGCGACGGCCGCCTGCACGCCGACGCCGTCGATCTGACGGCGGTCGCGGACGCGGTCGGCACGCCGACCTATGTCTACTCGACAGCGATCATGGAGGCGCGCTATCGCGCCTTCGCCGATGCGTTCGCCGACGTCGACGCGCTGGTCTGCTACGCGCTGAAGGCGAACGGCAACCTCGCGGTGATCCGCACCTTCGCGGCCCTCGGCGCCGGCGCCGACGTGGTGTCGGCCGGCGAGCTCGCGCGCGCGCGCGCCGCCGGCGTCGATCCCAAGCGCATCGTGTTCGCCGGCGTCGGCAAGACGACCGCCGAGATGGCGACCGCGCTCGAGGCCGGCATCCTGCAGTTCAACGTCGAGTCGGAGCCCGAGCTGATCGCGCTCGACGCGGTGGCGCGCGAGCGCGGCCTGCGCGCGCCGGTGGCGCTCCGGGTCAACCCCGACGTCGCCGCCGACACCCACGACAAGATCGCGACCGGCCGCAAGCACAACAAGTTCGGCATCGCGTTCGAGGACGTGCCGGCGGTGGCGCGGCTGGCGCGCGAGCTTCCCGGCATCGAGCTCGCCGGCGTCGCCGTCCATATCGGCTCGCAGATCACCGAACTCGCGCCGTTCCGTGCGGCGTTCGGCCGCGTCGTCGAGCTGGTTCGCGCGCTGCGCGCCGACGGCCACGCGATCCGCGAGCTCGATCTCGGCGGCGGCCTCGGCGTCGACTATCGCGGCGAGACGCCGCCGACGGTGGCGCGTTATGCCGAGATGGCCAAGGCGGTGACGCGAGGCCTCGGCTGCCGGCTGGTGCTCGAGCCGGGCCGCCACCTGGTCGCCGATGCCGGCGTGCTGCTGGTCCGGGTCGTCTACGTCAAGCGGAGCGGCGACCGCACCTTCGTGATCACCGACGGGGCAATGAACGATCTGATCCGGCCGACTTTATATGATGCTTATCATAAAATCGAGCCGGTGCGCGAGCCAACACCCGATGCGCCCCGGGCACCGGTCGACATCGTGGGTCCGGTCTGCGAAACTGGCGACATGTTTGCATTGGACCGGCCCATGCCCCCGGTCGATAGCGGCGATCTCCTGGCCATTCGGACGACCGGCGCCTATGGCGCCGTGATGGCGTCGAGCTACAACGCCCGGCCGACCCCGCCCGAGGTGCTGGTGCGCGACCGCACCTTCGCCATCGTCAAGCCGCGCGCCGAGCTGGCGCAGCTGTTCGCCGACGAGCGCCTGCCGCCGTGGCTGAGCAACGCGCCGGGACGGCCCGAGCCGTGAGCCGCGCGGCCGCGCCGTCGGCATCGTCCGCCGTGCCGCCGCGGCGCTATCGCCTCGCCTACGCCGCACTCCTGTGGGAGGCCGCCTGGCCGGCCTTGTGGCCCGCGCTCGCGGTGATCGGCCTGTTCCTCGCGGTCGCGCTGTTCGACGTGCTGCCCGAGCTCAACCCCTGGCTGCACGGTCTCGTGCTGGTCGGGTTCGCCATGGCTCTGGTGGCGGCCCTCGTGCGCGGCTTCGGCGGCGCGCGCTGGCCAAGCCTGGCGGGCGCTCGGCGACGGCTGGAAACCACCAACCGGCTGGCGCACCGGCCGCTGACCGCGCTCGAGGATCGACCGGCGGGCGGCGACCCCGCGACCCGCGCGCTCTGGCAGGCCCACGTGGCCCGCATGGCTGCCCAGGTGCGCGACCTCAAGGTCGGCGTGCCGACCGCCGGCTGGGGCGCGCGCGACCCGTTCGCCTTGCGCGCCGGCCTCGCCCTCACCCTGCTGGTCGCCGCGCTGTTCGCCGGCGTCGACGGCGCCGACCGGCTCGGCCGTGCCCTGATGCCCGGCATCGGCAGCGCCGGCGGCGTGCCGACCACGCTCGATGTCTGGATCACGCCGCCGGACTATACCGGGGTGCCGCCGATCTTCGCCGCCTCGGTGCCCCATGATCAGACCTTGAGGGTTCCCGCCGGCAGCACCGTGCTGGCCCAGGCCGGCGGTTTGAGCGCCGCGCCGAGCCTCACGGTCGGCGGACGCACCACCGCGTTCCAGCAAGTCGAGCGCGGCAGCTTCCGCGCCGAAGCGACGCTGGTCGGCGGCGACCGCCTGAGCATCATGCGCGGCAACCGCGAGCTCGCCGGCTGGCCGATCCAAGTCGTGCCCGACGAGCCGCCGTCGATCGCCTTCCATCAGCCGCCGGCCCGCACCGCGCGCAGCGCGTTGCGCATCGACTACGCCGCCCAGGACGATTACGGGCTCGAGAGCGCGCGCGCCGTGATCCGGCGCGTCGACAAGCCGGAGCTCCCCCCGATCGAGCTGCCGCTGGTCCTGCCGGGCAAGCGACGCGAGGCGCAGGGCACGAGCTACCACGACCTGACCGCGCATCCGTGGGCCGGCCTGCCGGTGACGATCCAGCTCGAGGCAACCGACGCGCTCGGGCAGATCGGCGCCAGCGACCCCGTCACCATGACGTTGCCCGAGCGCACCTTCAGCCATCCGGTGGCGCGCGCGATCGTCGAGCAGCGCAAGATCCTGGTGCGCAATCCGGGCAAGCGTCCGGAGGTCGAGCAGGCGCTGGCGCGCATCGCCGCGCTGCCGCACCTCTACGGCGACGACACCGCGGTGTTCCTGAGCCTGATGGCGGCGCGCGCGCGCCTGGCCTTCGAAGACGGCGACAGCGCCATCGATCCGGTGCAGCAGCTCCTGTGGGACACCGCGATCAGCATCGAGGAAGGCGAGGTCGGCCTGCGCGAGCGCGACTTGCGCGCCGCCGAGGACGCGCTGCGCGACGCGCTGGCGCGCAACGCGCCCGACCCCGAGCTGCAACGCCTGATCGACCAGATGCAGCAGGCGCTCGACCGCTATCTCGACTCGATGATGCAGCAGCTGCTCAACAATCCGCAGCGCGCCGAGCGGATCCCGCGCGACCGCAACACCCAGATGGTCGACCGGCGCGACCTCCAGAACATGCTCGACCGGGCGCGCGAGCTGGCGCGCCAGGGCCAGCGCGAGCAGGCCCAGGCGCTGCTCAACCAGCTCCAGCAGATGCTCGAGAACATGCGCGCCGGCATCATGGACGACGCCAACGACATGGACGCCGACTCCGAGATGGGCCAGGCGATGCAGGGGCTGCAGGACCTGGCGCGCCG
>DATJNS010000247.1:0-3384 GCA_035507915.1 Candidatus Sulfotelmatobacter sp. | reverse complement strand
CGCTCCAGCAGGTCGGTCTGGCGCTCGCGACCTCGCTGTCGTCCTGGCTCAATTTCGTGCTGCTGGCCCTCACCCTGCACCGGCGCGGCTTCCTCACGCTCGACCGCCGGCTGAAGCGCAGCCTGGCGCCGCTCGCCGCGGCCACCGTCGGCATGGCGTTTGCCCTCAAGCTGGCGCTGGCCGTGCTCGATCCCTGGCTGCGCATACCCGGGTTGACCGGGCGAGTGGCCGCGCTCGCCGTTCTGATCGCGGTCGGGCTGGGCGCGTTCGCCGTGCTGGCGCTGCTGCTCGGCGCGGTCGACCGCAAGGCGCTCGGGGGGGCCCTGGGGCGGCTGTTGCGGCGGAATGGCGCCTCGGCCTAGCCGCGGCAGGGCGAAGCCCGCGAGCGCCAACCAAAGCCGCAGGCTGGCGAGCCTTTTGCGCGCTCGCGGGCGCTGCGCGCCCTGGCGCGCTGGCGGGCGTGGCCCCCGCTCCCAAGTTCTGCGATGACGCGGCCCGACGGCTGAAGAGCCCCCTCCCCTCAAAGCCCCCTGTTCGAGAAGGTCCGATCCGATGGCCTGGCGCCGGTTGCTCGCGTGGCTGATTTTCGTGCTCGCCGCCCCGACTGCGGCGCAGGCGCACGCCATCATCGTCGAATCGGCGCCCGCGGTCGACGCCACGGTGCCCGGGCCCGATGTCGACGTGGTGCTGCGCTTCAACAGCCGAATCGATCGCGCGCGCTCGAGCGTCAACCTGACGGAGATCGGCGTGCCCAAGGGAGCCCGACCGGAGACCCTGACGCTCGCGCCGACCGACAGCCCCGACATCCTGAAGGCCACCGCCGCGGGGCTGGCCCCGGGGGCCTATACGTTGCACTGGCAGGTGCTCTCGGTCGACGGCCACATCACGCGTGGCGACATCCCCTTCAAGGTCGCGCGCTAGGCCCCTGGCGTTCGCCGCATGGCGCTGCTGATCGACATCTTCGGCTACCTGACCGTCATCCTTGGCGGCCTGGCAATCACCGCGCAGGCCTTCACGGTCGGCGGCATCATTTTCGTGCTGCTGCTCGTCACGCCGCTGCGCGGCGCCCTCGGCGCCCTCGCCGATACGATCCTGGCGCGTAGCCTGCGCATCATCCTGGTGAGCGCGCTGGCGCTCGCCGTGGTCGAGACCCTCACCGCGCTCGCCCAGATCGCGATCCTGGTCGACACCACCGGCATCGATCTGTCCGAAGCGCTGGGCGCCGGCTTCGTCCGCGCCGGCGCGCTCAGGATCGCGGCCGCCTTGGTCATCGCCGTGCTGAGCCTGCGCGCGCCGCGGCGCCTCGCCTGGGCGAACGCCGCACGGGTCGTCGCGGCGCTGACCCTGATCGTCGGCGCGGTGCTGACGAGCCACGCGGTGGCGCGGCTGGACGACCGCGTGCCGCTCGCCGTCGTCACGGCGCTGCACCAGCTCGGCGCGGCGATTTGGATCGGCGGCCTGCCCTGTTTCGTGATGGCGCTGGCATCCTGCACCGACGGGCGGGCTTGTTCGTTGATAGGGCGGCGGTATTCGCTGATGTCGATGGCCGGCGTTGCGATCCTGCTCGGCGCCGGGATCGGGCTGGCGGTGGTCTACATCGACTCCCTCGAGGCGCTCTACGGCACCGCCTATGGCGCCATGGTGACGGGCAAGATCTGCATGTTCCTCGGCCTGCTGATGCTCGGCGCGCTCAACTACCGGCTGGTCGAACGCCTGCGCGCCGACCCTTCGACGCCGATCACCCGGCTGTGGCGCTGCGCCGAGGTCGAGATCGGCATCGGCATCACGGTATTCTTCGCCGCGGCCTCGCTGACCTCGCTGCCGCCGGCCGCCGACCTGACGGTCGACCGGGTGTCGCTCACCGAGATCGTCGACCGGCTCGAGCCACGCTGGCCGCCGCGGCTCGAGAGCCCCGACCACGCCAGCCTCGCGCTTTCGCAGCTGCAGGACCAGCTCAGCGCATCCGCCGCCAACGCGCCCAATCGGCCGCAGGCGTTCGTGCCGGGCGCCGGCGTGGTGCCGCCGCGCAACGCCGAGGACATCGCCTGGTCGGAGTACAATCACCACTGGTCCGGGCTGCTGGTGCTGGCGATCGGGCTGCTGGCGCTCGCCGAGCGCACCGGCCGGGCGCCGTGGGCGCGTCACTGGCCCCTCATATTCCTCCTGCTCGCCGTGTTCCTGTTCTTCCGGTCCGATCCCGAGACCTGGCCGCTCGGGCAGGAGGGGTTCTGGGAGAGCCTGCGCGATCCCGAGGTCGCGCAACACCGCGTGTTCGTCGTCCTGATCGTCGCCTTCGCGATCTTCGAGTGGCGGGTGCGCACCGGTCGCGCACGCTCGCCGCGCGCCGCCTACGTGTTCCCGCTCCTGACCGCGACGGGCGGCCTGTTGCTGCTGACCCACTCGCACGCGCTCGCCAACATCAAGGACGAGCTCCTGATCGAGTGGACCCATCTGCCGCTGGCGTTGCTCGGTATCACGGCCGGCTGGGCGCGCTGGCTCGAGCTCAGGCTGGATCCGCCGCAACGCTGGATTCCGGCCTGGATCTGGCCGATCTGCTTCACGCTCATCGGTCCGCTGCTGCTGTTCTACCGCGAGATCTGACGGCCGCCCGATGCTCGTCGACATGCTCGTCCAGCTGGTCGATGTCTGCCGCCGCCGCGCCCTCGCGGTCGTGCTGGTCGCGCTCGCCGTCGCGGCGGCGTGCGTGGCCTACGCCGCGGGCCATCTCGCGTTCGACACCGACACCGCGAAGCTGATCGACGCCCGGGTGCCGTGGCGCCAGCGCGAGGCCGCGCTCGACCGCGCCTTCCCGCAGAACACCGATCTGCTCGCGATCGTGGTCGACGGCGCGACCCCGGACCTCGCCGAGGACGCCAGCGCAGCGCTGGCCAAGCGTCTGGCGGCCGAGCCGACACTGTTCAAGACCGTGCGCCGGCCCGACGGCGGCGAGTTCTTCAAGAAGAACGGCCTGCTGTTCCTGTCGCCCCAGGAGGTGCAGGACACCACCGAGCGCATCATCGCGGCACAGCCGCTGATCGGCTCGCTCGCCGCAGATCCGAGCCTGCGCGGGCTCCTGGGCGCGCTCGGCCTCGCGCTCGAGGGCGTGACGCGCGGCGACGCCAAGCTGGCCGCGCTCGACCGGCCGTTCACCGCCATCGCGGAGTCGGCGGAGAGCGTCGTGTCGGGCGAGCCCGTTCCGCTCTCCTGGCAGTACCTCTTCACCGGACGGGCGCCCGAACCGATGGAGCTGCGCCGCTTCGTGCTCGCCCAGCCGGTGCTCGATTACAGCGCGCTGTCGCCCGGCGCGGCGGCGCAGGCCGCGGTGCGCGCGGCGGTGCAGGAGCTCGGCCTGACGCCCGATCACGGCGTGCGCGTGCGCCAGAC
>DATJNS010000246.1:0-2329 GCA_035507915.1 Candidatus Sulfotelmatobacter sp. | reverse complement strand
CGTCGTCACGCTGCTGGAGCCGTAGTCGTACGGCGCGTAGGCCGGCGGATAGGTGGGCGGATAATTGTAGGTGTAATCCTGCCAGGGCCCGTGCGCCGGACCGCCGCCCGGCCAGGTCGCCACGCCGTTCAGCGTCTGGTTGCTGCGCGTGTCTCCGCACGCGGCCAGGCAGAGCGCAAGCGCCCCCGCGACCAGAACCGGGGCAAGCAATCTCGTCATGGCGCCGTCTCCCTTGCGGCGTGGGCTCGTATTGGCAACCGGGCCGCGACACCGCGCGCGATCCCTGCCGGACAGCCGAATAACGGCTCGAACGGTAGATTTGTTACGGCGGGCACGACGCCGGTGGCCTGAGCGACGGGCCGAAATTGGCCCTTCCCTGGCGCCGGCCTGGGCGCGATGCTGGCACCCGCTGTCGAACCCACTCCTCGGAGATGCGCGCGTGACGATCGTCCGCACGGTCTGTGCCCATGACTGCCCCGACATGTGCTCGCTGCTCGTCCATGTCGAGAACGGCCGCGTCGTGCGCGTCGTCGGCGATCCCGACCAGCCCTTCACCGCCGGCTTCGCGTGCGCGAAGGTCAACCACGACGCCGAGCTGGTCCATTCGGACCGGCGGCTGACCACGCCGCTGCGCCGTACCGGCGCCAAGGGCGACGGCGCGTTCGCGCCGATCACCTGGGACGCGGCGCTCGACGAGATCGCGCAGCGGTGGCGGGCGATCATCGCCGAGTCGGGTCCGCTCGCGTTGCTCGGCTACGCCTACAGCGCGCACCAGGGCCAGATGAATCGCGGGCTGGTCAACGGCCTGTTCCACGCGCTGGGCGCGAGCCGTCTGCAGGCCGGCACGGTGTGCGACACCTGTTGCGAGGCGGCCTGGGATGCCACGGTCGGCCCGGTCGGCGGCGCCGATCCGGAATCGATCGACGCCGCCGACCTGATCGTCGCGTGGGGCGCCGATCTGGTCGCCACCAACGTGCACCTCTGGACCCGCGTGGAGGCCGCGCGCAAGCGCGGCGTCTCGCTGATCGTCGTCGATCCGCGGCGCAGCCGCACGGCGGAGCGCGCCGACTGGCATCTGCCCATCCGAATCGGCACCGACGCAGCGCTGGCGCTCGGCGTCATGCACGTCCTGGCGCGCGACGGCGCCTGCGATCGCAATTACATCGCCGAGCACACCGTCGGTTTCGATCGCCTCGAGCGCGAGGTGCTGCCGCGCTTCCCGCCCGATCGGGTCGCGGCGATCACCGGGCTCACGCGCGACGACGTCGAGCGCCTGGCGGCGCTCTACGGCGCGGCCAAGCGTTCGTTCATCCGGCTGGGCGAGGGCATGACGCGGCTGGCGCGCGGCGGCGAGGCCTTGCGCGCGGTCGCGCTGTTGCCCGGCGTGACCGGTTCCTACGGACGGCACGGCGGCGGCGCGCTGCTGCTGACCGCCGCGTCGTGCGAGCTCAACTACAACGCCGTGCGCAAGCCGTCCGGCCCGGCCGAGACGCGGCTGGTCAACCATCTGCGCCTGGGCGAGGCGCTGCTGGATCTGCGCGATCCGCCGCTCCGCGCGCTGTTCATCGCGTCGAACAATCCCGCGGTCACCTGCCCCGACGTCGGCAAGGTGCGTCGCGGCCTGGCGCGCGAGGACCTGTTCACCGTCGTCCACGACCCATTCATGACCGTGACGGCGCGCTACGCCGACATCGTGCTGCCGGCGGCGACCTATCTCGAGACCGAGGATCTCTACCGCGCCTACGGCACCTACTACATGCAGTACGGCCAGCGCGCGGTCGCGCCGCAGGGCGAGGCGCGCTCGAACTTCGACGTCGCGCAAGCACTCGCCAAGCGGCTCGGCCTGACCGATCCCGTGTTCAGCAAGCCGCAACGGGCGGTGTTGGCGTCGCTGCTCGACGGCGCGGCCGGTGGCGCCGCCACGATCCCGAGCGAGCGGCTGCCCGACGCGGGGCCGGTGCGCTACGCGCCCGCCGGCGCGCAGGCGTTCCGCACGCCGTCCGGCAAGCTCGAGTTCTATTCGGAAGCGCTGGCCGCCCGCGGTGCTGCACCCATGCCGGACTGGCAGCCCGACGCCGAGGAGGAGCGCGACGCGGCACGCTGGCCGCTCCGCCTCTTGACCGCGCCCGGCTATTTCCAGGCCCACACCGCCTATGCGGGCGTCGACTTCCTGCGCCGACGCGAGGGCGCACCGTTCTGCGTGCTGCATCCCGCGGATGCGGCGGCGCGCCGGTTGCAGAATGGCCAACGGGTTCGACTGTTCAACGATCGCGGCAGCGTCGGCCTGGTGCTGCGGGTAGCCGACGAGATTCAGCCCGGGGTCGTGCTG
>DATJNS010000245.1:0-6855 GCA_035507915.1 Candidatus Sulfotelmatobacter sp. | reverse complement strand
GGCAGGAAGCTGTGCAGCAGCACGTCGGCGCGCTCGGCGAGCCGCCGCACCACCGGGCGCGCCGCCTCCTGCTTGAGGTCGAGCACCAGGCTGTGCTTGCCGCGATTGACGCTGGCGTAGTTGATGCCGATGCCGTCGCGCGTCTGCGGCGGCCAGGCGCGGTTCTCGTCGCCCTCCGGGCTCTCGACGCGGATCACCGTGGCGCCCATGTCGGCGAGCAGCTGGCCGCAGAACGGCCCGGCCAGCACGCGGCTGAAATCGGCGACCAGCATCCCTTCCAGCACTTTCATGGTGGCCGTTCCCTCCGCCCCCTTATGCTCTGCTCCGTCATCCCCGCGCCCGCGGGGGTCCAGGGTCACGCGCGCGCTGCCGAGCGTATGACCCTGGATGCCCGCTTTCGCGGGCATGACGGTTTTGGTGGCCACGGCTCCACCGGATCGAGAACAATAGGAGCAGAGATCACGGAGGGAACGCCATGGAAATAAAGGGCAAGCGCTTCCTGCTGACCGGCGGGGCGAGCCTGATCGGCTCGCACGTGACCGAGCGGCTGCTGGCCGGCGGCGCGACGTCGGTCGTGCTGTTCGACAACTACTCGCTGGGCTCGCCGGAGCTGGCGGCCGCCATGGGCCGCGACAAGCGCGTCAGCGTGGTGCGCGGCGACATCCTGCGCCCCAACGAGCTGTACGACGCGCTCGACGGCGTCGACGGCGTGTTCGCGCTCGCCGCGTTCCTGACCCTGCCGCTGAGCCAGAACCCGATGCTCGGCATGGACGTCAACGTGCGCGGCATGATGAACGTGCTCGAGGCGTGCCGCTATCGCGGCGTCAAGAAGGTGGTGTTCTCGTCGTCGGTCGCGACCTTCGGCGAGCCCGACGTGCCCGACGTCGACGAGGACACGCCGTTCCGCTGGCAGAAGTCGCAGCCCGCGACGACGCTCTACGGCGCCACCAAGATCATCGGCGAGTGCCTCGGCCGGCTCTACAAGCAGCGCTACGGCATCGACTTCGTCGGCCTGCGCTACTCGACGGTCTATGGCGAGCGCCAGCATCTGCGCGGCATCAACGCGATCTACATCGTCGAGGCCTACGAGGCGATCAAGGCCGGCATGCGGCCGGTGCTGCCGGGCGACGGCACCCAGGCCTACGACTACGTCTATGCCGGCGACGTCGCGCGCGCCAACCTGATGGCGATGGGCAGCGCGGTGACCGAGGAGAGCTTCATCATCGCGACCGGCGTCGACACCTCGCTCAACGAGGTCGTCAAGATCCTGGGCCGGCTGACCAACCGCAACGTCGAGCCCGAGTACCGCACCGATCCCTCCAAGCCGCGCACCGCGATGAAGCCCAAGCTCGGCTACTCGCCCGCCAAGGCCGAGCGCCTGCTCGGCTGGAAGCCCGAGGTCTCGATCGAGGAGGGCATCCGGCGCCTGATCAAATGGACCGAGGAGACCCGCACATGAGCGACGTGCTGGAGAGCATCGAGGACGGCGTCGCCTGGCTGACCTTGAACCGGCCCGACCGTCTCAACGCGCTGTCGATCGCGATGCGCCAGGGCCTGATCGAGGCGCTGACCCGGCTCAGCGCCGACGACGCGGTCGGCGCGATCGTGATCACCGGCGCCGGCCGCGGCTTCTGCTCGGGCGGCGACGTCAAGGAGATGGCGGCGGGCGGCGAGCGCAGCATGGAGGACCGCATCGAGGGCTTCCGCGTCTCGCACCAGGTGCCGCTCTTGTTGCGCACCAACGCCAAGGTCGTGATCGCGATGGTGAACGGCCCGGTCGCCGGCGCCGGGCTCGGTCTCGCGCTGGCGTGCGACCTGCGCATCGCCGGCCGTGCGGCGAACTTCGCCACCGGCTTCGCCAATGTCGGCTACTCGGGCGACTGGGGCGGCTCGTGGACCTTGACGCGGCTGGTCGGCACCGCCAAGGCGCGCGAACTCTATCTGCTGGGCGAGCGCGTCGGCGCCGAGGCCGCGCACGCGCTCGGCCTGGTGAACTGGCTGGTCGACGACGCGGCGCTGCGCGAGGAGACGCGCAAGCTCGCGCGCCGCATCGCCGACGGCCCGCAGGTCGCCTACCGCTACATGAAGCGCAACCTGCTGGCCGCCGAGACCGAGCCGTTCGCCGCCGTGCTCGATATGGAGGCCGAGCACCAGGCGCGCACCGGCACCACCGAGGACCACCGCGAGGCCGCGCGCGCCTTCGTCGAGAAACGCAAGCCGGTGTTCAAGGGGCGGTGAGACGTGGTGAGTAATTTTCTACCTGAATACCATAACGCGAGACGGAAATTCTATATCATCAAATAGAATTGACATGAATCAACGCTGCGCTCGCCTATGAAGTGCACAAAATGATCTCCGGCGCCAATCAAGACGCCAGTATTCGGGAGATCTCGATGCGTGCACTCATCACAGCGCTGGCCCTGGGCTCGCTGCTCGTAACGTCGGCCGCCATGGCGGAAGGCGACCACGACAAGAAGAAGGGCTCGACCACCGTCCAGGCGCCCGCTGCGACCGCGCCTGCGGTCACGCCGGCCACCACGCCGGGCAGCGGCGCGCCGGGCAATGCCGGTCAGTCGTCGAATCCGGACAACAACGACGCCGGCAAGCGCGGCAACAAGCACTGACCGTTGGGTGCCGGTCGAAGCGCGCGCGCCGCGGGTGCTTCGACCGCGCCCGTCCGGTCAGGAGTGGTCGACGGGCTTGCCGCTGGCGCGCTCGCTGATCGAACGCAGATTGCTCGTGAAGGTCGTCAGGACCTTCTTGAGCAGGGGCGTCGCCTTGTCGAGATGCTCCTTGAACAGGCCCGCCGTGATGATGACGCACACGGTCGGCTCGACCGCGGTCACCGTGGCCATGCGCGGCGCATGGTCGATCAGCGCCATCTCGCCGAAGATGTCGCCGGTCTGCTTGTAGCCGACGATCGTCTTGTGGCCGCCGCTGACGTGCGCGATCTCGACCTTGCCGCGCTCGATCAGGTAGGCGTCGGAGGGCAGATCGCCCTGACGAAAGATCTCCTGGTGGGCGGCGTAATGTTGCTTGGTGGGAACCGTGTCTGCCATGTGCGTCGTATCCTCCGACGGGTCGCGGCAATCTCCATCTGATTGCCCGCCTGCGGCGCGACCAACAGCCGGATTTGACCGATGCGGCGATCTTGGCGCAGCGCCACGGCGCCATCAACGCGTTTGTCGGTTTCGAGCCGGCATCGCGCCGGTTTCTAGAGCGCCTTCCGGAACACGACGTGGTCGACGTCGCGCGGCCGTCAGCTCGCGCCGCGCATCAGCGGCGCCCAGCGGTCGAGGATCGGCAGGATCTTGTCGGCCGTCTCGGACGGCAGGCTGACGACGGCGCGGATCGCGCCGAGATCGCGATAGCGCTTCAGCTTGTCGGCGTCCTCGGTCACGTTGTTGATCTGCACGGGCATCGAGGCGGGATCGCGCCCGGCCTCGGCGGCCATCTGGCGGAAGCGCGGGATGAACTCGGCGATGTCGGCGTAGGCCGGCATGGCGGCGAGCGGCATCCAGGCGTCGCCGAAGGCGAGCGCGCGGCGCGCGCCGTGCGGGAAGTTGCCGCCGACGAGCACCGGCGGGTGCGGCTTCTGCACCGGCTTGGGCCACGTCATCATGGGATCGAAATTCACGAACTGGCCGTGATACTCGGCCTTCGACTGGGTCCAGATCGCCTTCATGGCGTCGATGCGCTCGTGCATCAGGGCGAAGCGCGTCTTGAAGGCGGTGCCGTGGTCCTCCATCTCCTCGGCGTTCCAGCCGGCGCCGATGCCGAACAGGAAGCGGCCGTTCGAGATCTGGTCGATCGAGGCGACCAGCTTGGCGGTCTGGATCGGGTCGCGCTGCACGACCAGGCAGATGCCGGTCGCGACCTTGAGCTTCTTGGTCGCCATCGCGGCGGCGGTCAGGGTGACGAACGGGTCCATCACGTCGTAGTAGCGCTTGGGCACCTCGCCGCCGCCGGGGAACGGCGATTTGCGCGACAACGGAATGTGCGAGTGCTCGGGCGCCCACACGGACTCGAAGCCGCGATCCTCGAGCGCGCGCGCGAGCTCGTCCGGCTTCATCGAATAGTCGGTGAAGAACATCGACGCGCCGAAGTCCATGTCAGCCTCCTGCCATTCGCCCGCGCTGTGCGCGCCCACTTTACGCCGTCATTGCGAGCGAAGCGAAGCAATCCAGGTGTCGCGCGGCCCTCTGGTTTGCTTCGTCGCTACGCTCCTCGCAATGACGGCGAGGGAGCCTAGACCTTCGCGAGGATCTGGTCCTTGAAGCGCGTCATCTCGGCGAGCGAGGCGGCGGCCTCGTGGCGCTCGAAATCGATGTCGATGATCGACACGCCGAGATCGCGCAGCGCCTTGAAGTCGTCGATCAGCGCCGCCGGGCTGCCCGAGAACAGCCGGCGGTCGCCGTCGCTCGCGGTCGGCTTGACGGCGTCGCCGTAGGCCTTGACGCGGTAGGCGAGCGCGAGGCGCGCCGGATCGCGGCCGGCCTCGGCGGCGAGCTGGCGCACGCGCGCGATGCCGGCGCGGTAGCGCGCGAGCGTGTCGAGCGGGTTCGCCTGGTTGCTGCCGATCGGGTACCAGGCGTCGCCGTAGCGCGCGGCGCGCCGCATGCTGGGCGGGCTCTCGCCGCCGACCCAGATCGGCGGATGCGGCTTCTGCACCGGCTTGGGCTCGAACACGATGCCGTCGAAGCGGACGTACTTGCCGTCCATGCGCGGCTTGGCCTCGGTCCACAGGGTCTTGAAGGCCTGCAGATATTCGTTGGTGACGGCGCCGCGCTCGGCGAACGGCGTGGTCACGACGGCGTCGAACTCGGCCTTGAGCCAGCCGGCGCCGACGCCGACGGTCAGCCGGCCGCCCGACAGGACGTCGATGGTCGCGAGCTGTTTGGCCGCCAGCACGGCCGGGCGGTGCGGCACCACCAGGATGGCGGTGACCAGGCGGATCCGTTTGGTGTGCGCGGCGACGAACGCCGCGATGGTCAGCTGCTCGTGGCGGTGCGCCGGGCCCTCGCCGTAGAACTCGCCGCTTTCGGAATAGGGATAGCCGGGCGCGGCGCGGTCGGGCAGCACGACGTGATCGGTCAGGGTCAGGTAGTCGTAGCCCAGCGCCTCGCCGTCGCGCGCGATGCGCGCCACCGTCTCGGGCGCCGCGAGCGGGCCGCTGATCGGCAGGTTGAAGCCAATCTGCATCGTGGTGTCCTCCCGGATCCGGCCGGCAGCCGGATCGCCACGATGCCCGGTTTCGTCCGGCGCGTCGACCCGTCCGCGCGAGTTCGGCGATCACTCAGAGGCGTCATCCCCGCGCAAGCGGGGATCCAGGGTCGATCGGCGGTGCGCGCGACTCTGGATGCCCGCGTGCGCGGGCATGACGGATTTCGAACGATGGACGGCGAGCCGGGTCCGGTCAGGCGGCCTTCTTGCCGCTGCCGACGGTGCCGAGCGTCTCGACGACCGCGCTCGCGGTCGACTGGGTCAGCTTGACGACGTCGTCGTGCATGCGCGTGAGCTCGGTCATCATGCGATCCTGGGTGCCGGCGATCCATTGCTGCTGGGTCGCGGCGACCTCGGTGGGGTCCTTGCAGGCCGAGATCTTGCCGACCGCCGTCATCAGCTCGTCGAGGCCCTTCTGGCGGTTCTCGAACCAGCGCTCGGTCAGGTCCTGCATCGCCGCGAGCACGCGACCCTGCGCCTTCAGCATGCTGCGCGTGTAGTCGATCGGCAGCGTCGACGACATGTCGAAAGCCTGGAGATCGAAGAAGGGAAACGCGCTGCCGCGATCGGTCTTGCTCATGCTGCCTCCGAAGCGGGCGGCGACGGCGGCCGGCGGCGCGCTCTCGATCGGTGCCCGTTTTTTTACAGCTTAGGCCGCGTCCATGGCGGCCATAAGTCAAGAATTGTAAATGCGTCGCCGCGTGAACCCGGCGGCGTCCGTTGTTTAGTCCGGAGGCCGCTCCGGCGCGCCGATTGACGTAGCCCACCGCATGCGAACGGCGTAACCGCCGACGTACGCCGCCCGCCAACCCGAAGGACGCGTTTGCCGCCGCCGAGTGGGCGCGGCTGGTCGACTACTGAGCCACGACGGCGTCGTCGCCCGGATCGCGCCGGGCGGCGAGGCCTCTCAGCTCTTCGTCACGTTCGGATCAGAGCCATACGCTGGCCCTGCCGTTCCAACGAGAACATCAGTGCGTGTAATTATGCACGCGCGTTCAGCACTCAAAGAACGACGCTCGGCATCGTCCCCGTACGCATCGTAGAGGTCCCGACTCGGGAACTTGAGCACGTGGACCTCGAACGGCTCGTCTGACCGGTCGTCCGACGGCCTCGACGGCCGGATGGCACGTTCGATGACGCCGCCGTAGCGGGCCATGATGCGCGATACTTTGCGCTCGTAGGCCTCGAATTCCGTCTCGAGACCCCGGTGGATCCACAGCCTGACGAGGATGTAGAGGGGGGCGGTCGCCATGCTCACCTCACGGGATCGGCAAGTCCCACCATGTACAGGTGCCGACCCCCGCGATCGCGCAGCACGGACGAGATCGGATCGCCGCGGCGCGCGCGCCGCCCGTGCCGTGCCGTCAGTTCGTCAGGCCGTAGAACGCCATCGCGCCGCCGGCCATGATCTGGTGCCTGGCGGCGGCCGACAGGCTGCCGAGCTTGTCCTGCACCATCTTGGGCGCGCCGGGGAAGAAGCCGTCCGGGTGCGGGTAGTCGGTCGCCCACAGGATCTTGTGCGGCCCGATATAGTCGGCGAGCACCGCGAGGCTGCCCTCGACCGGCTCGAACGAGATCCAGCAATTGCGGTTGAAGATCTCGCTCGGCCGCGTCTTGAGGCCGGAGTCGTTG
>DATJNS010000244.1:0-51044 GCA_035507915.1 Candidatus Sulfotelmatobacter sp. | reverse complement strand
TCGACCCGCGCGATCGAGGGATCGAGATCGAACGCCAGCACCGGCATCCAGGCGAAGACCTTGACGTGTGCGCGCGTCCGCAGCTGCCACGAGACGCGGTTGAACAGGTCGGCCCGCATCGGCAGCTCGCGATTCGGGAAGTAGACCTGCTTGGCGAGGCCGCTGCCGTCGGGGTCGGCGAACGCCTGCAGGAACACCGTCGTGATCTCCATGTCCTGGACGCGCTGGATCAGACGGTCGAGGTTGCGCTCCTGCTGAGCCGGATCGCGGTCGTAGACGTCGTCGAGGTCGATCTGGACTGCGCGCTGCGGGCCGGGTTGGCTGAGCTCGCGCAGCTCGCTGACATATTGGTCCATCACGGGATCCGGCGTGATCAGGTGCCGCGGCGCCGCAGCGAGCCGATCGACCGTCGCCATTCCGTCGGCCAGCGTGAAGGTGACCGCCAATCCGTGGGCCGCTTCGATCGACAGCGCGGCCTGGTTGCGCTCGCCGTAGGGCCAGACCAGCACGCGCGGCGCGCGGCCCAATTCGCGCACGAAGAGGTGCGTCTCGGCGTCGGCGTCGGCGGCGAGCCGGTGGTCATAGGCGGCCTCGTCCTCGTAGGCGCCGGTTTTCGGGTCATAGCGCCGCGTCACCACCGCCGGCTCGGTGTTGCCCTGCGGGTTGCTCGCGATGCCGCGGTGCAGATTGAAGGTGTGCGACGCGATCTCGACCAGGCCGGATCGCGCGATCTCGCGCACCTGATCCCAGCCGAGGAACGTGTCGCGCGGCACGTGCGCGTCGCCGTAGGCGACCGTCGTTCCGGGCGCGGCCGCCAACCATTCGCCGACCAGCGCCAGCACGGCCGGCGCTCGGAAGGCCTTCAAGATCGGCAAGGCGCGCGTGTAGAAGCTTTCGAGCCCGTCATCGAAGGTCAGCAGCACGGCCTTGTCGGGCAGCTTCCGACGGCCGTCGCGCGCCGCCAGCAGATCGTCGACCGACACGAAGCGATAGCCGTTCCGCTGCAGCCAGCTGAGCTGCTCGACCAGCCGCGCCGTGGTGACGCCGACGAAGGTCTGGTCCGGGTCGGCATCCTGGACGTCGTGGTAGCACAGCGCCAGGAAACGCGAGCCGGTCGCTGCCGCGAGCGCCGGGCGGGGCGCGCCAGCCACCAGCAGGGCGAGCATCACGACGGTCATGACGCAGCGGCGCGCCACGGCTAGAACCGCGCCGTCATGTTGAACAGGACGCTGATGGTGTTCTCGACGATGCCGTCGTAGTTCTGCCGGCCGTAGCCGACGCCCAGGGCGGTGTCGATCACGTCGTTGACGCGCAGGCGATGCTGGTAGCGCGCCGCGAATGCGGCGCTGGTGCCGAATCCTTGCTCCCAGTAGGCCCCCGGCGTGACGACGAGCTGATGATCGTAGATCAGCTCGTAGCGGTGGTAGAGCGTTTGTGTGATCTCGACGCCCGCGGTGCCCAGCGCGTCCTGCCTGGGATTGTAGTAGAGCCGGTTGGCGTCCTCGCTGTCGTGCGATTCGGCGACCTCGACCAATCCGTCGACGTGGAGATACGGTGTCGTGAGCAGCCGCTCGGTGTAGCGCCCGGTAGCCGACGTCCGGTCGTTGCCGTCCGAGAATGTCATGCCCTGCGCGTCGAAGCGGATCTCGCGCGACTCGCTCTCCCGGTAGGCAAGGTTGATGCCGCCTGCGTCGGCGGTCACGCCGCTGCGCAGCGCGCGGAGCGGCGTGTCGCGCGAGAACAGCTCGCCGTCGACGCCGACTTGCCAATGATCGTCGAGAAACCGCGTCGCCGCGACGTGCGCGCCGCCGCGATCCTGCTCGAAGCTGCCGAGCACGGGGTCTTGCTGGCGATAGATGTTGAAGGTGCCTTCGAACGTCGCGAGCCAATCGGGATCGCGGTACTCGGCCCCGGCGCTCGAGCGCTTGAGCGTGATCTGGCCCTCGCCGGGCGGCAACTGCTCGTGCGCGATCAGCTCGCCGCCGAACAGACGCCAGTTGTAGTCGATCGGCGGCGTGTAGATCCTGGTGTCGATCGTGAGGCCGGTGCCGCCCGCCACGTCGGTTTTCGAGCGGAAGTCCTGCTCCACGTCGACCCGCAGCTCGGCCATGTTGTGGACTTGCCACAACCGGTCGAGACGCTGCACCTCGAGGTTCTCGGGGAAGCGGCGCATCAGGTCAGCGGTCTCGGTGTCGACCGCCCGATACGCGCGCAGATCGAGGTTGTTGCGCGCCTGTCCCGCCTCGAGGCCGAGATCGGGCTTCAACAGCGCCAGGCCGATCTCGTATTGCTCGGCGGCGCGGCGCGGCCAACCCCGTGCGGTGTAGATGTTGGCGAGGCTCGCGCGATAGCGCGCGTTGTTCGGCGCTGCGTCGGCCATTGCCTCGAACCGACGCTCGGCCTCGGCCAGATCGTCGGCGTAGAGGCGGGCGCTCGCCGCGCTGAGGTCGGCGGTGATGCGATCCGGATTGGGCAGCGGCACGGGAAGGCCGCGGCGATAGATCCAGCGCTGGGCAGCCGCGCGCATGGCATCGGCCTGATGATACGCGGCATCGAAATCGTCGAGCTCGACATAGGCGTAGAACAGGCCGAGACGAACCTCGGGATTGCGCGGGTCTGTCGCCAGCACGCGGCGGTAGAGGTCGCGCGCCTTCTCGGGTTGCCGGAAATAGAGATATGCGTCGGCGACCGCGGCCAGCGCGTATCCGGGGATCTCGACGCCGGCGCGCAACAGGTCGTCGTACTCTGCGAGCACGTCGGCCATGCGCACGCGGTCGCGCAGGGCCACCATGCGGTCGAAGCGCGCCCGCAGCACGTCGTCGTGGGCCGCGGGATCGGCCGACCAGCGCCGGATCAGGCCGTCGAGCGCGGCGATCGCGCGGTCCGTCATTGCGAAGCGCTCGGCCTCGCTCGGCGGGTCGAGCGGGCCCCAGCGTACCAGCGCGGCCGCCTCGTCGCCTTCGATCCGCCGGCGCTCGGCGGGCGACAGCGCGCCGGGATGCGCGTCGGACAGCCGGAGTGCGACCTGCGGTGCGCCCATGCGATCGATGGCGACGATCCGGTCGTGCAACGCGTCGCGGTTCGTCGGCGCGACGGCGAGCGCGCGGTCGCAGTAGCGCAGCGCGTCGACCGGTTTGTCGAGCGCCTGGGCGGCATAGCCCGCCGCCAGCAGCACCGCGACGCGCTCGCCGTGTGCCCGAAGATCGGCGTCGGCGCGGGTCAACGCCTCCTCGGCACGATCGACGTCGACCAGCGTGCGGATCTCGCCGGCGGCGAACGCCTCGTTGGCGGGCGACCGCCGGAGCGCCTCACGGTAGAGGCCGAGCGCCTCGGCCGCCTTTCCGAGGTCCCGATAGGCGCGGCCGAGCGCCTCGAGAACGAAGTCCGGCTCCGGCATGCCCGGCAGCTCGTGGTAGAGGCGGATGGCGGCGGCATCGTGGCCTGCCCATCCGGAGACCACGATGAGGTCGCGGGCGACAGCGAGGTCGCCCGGTCGCTCGCGGTGCAGGCGATCGAGGATCGCGAGCGCCGTCGCGGTGTCGCCGCGGCGCGCGAGGTCCACGGCGCGCTCGTGCTCGGCCTCCGCGACGCGCGCCGGCGGAGTCGGGCTGCCCGGCGTTTGCGCGAAGCCGGGTGTCGCGTCGAGCCAGAGCACGCATGCGAAAGCGAGCGCGCAACACGCATGGCCGCGACCCGGCAGGGTTGTGGGGTCGAAGACTCTGATGGTGGCGCAGAACGCGCCGTGGCGGCCGGCGCGGTCAGGGCCGCGGTGGCTCGGCGCTGCCCCGGCCGGCCACACGCTCGACGTCCCCTGCCGTAGGTTTGACCCAGCTCAACATTCGTCGCTTCCATCCAGCGGCGGTGCCGCGAGCCGTCGATCAGGCCCCGGTCGGACCCGGGCCGTCGTCCAATCCATGACCATGAAATCGGCGATCCGCGTCGCTCGGCCCCGCGTGCCGCCCGGTGGCAAAATGGAAATGCCGCAGCCGCTAAATTCGTTGCAAAATACGGTCAGATGACGGTCGAACCCCGACGAATACACAGGATCGTCACCGAATGATTCCACTCCTCTAAAATGCCACGACGGCTCTCGATGCCCGGGCGCTCGGGTGGTACGCCCGCACCCACCAGGATGACCCGGCGCGCGCTGCTGGCGGCGTTGGCGGCCGTGCCGGCGGGCTGCGCCGTCGGGCCGGCCGATCGGTTCGGGACGTCGGCGCCGCCGGCGCCGCCGGCGCCGCCGGCGGCGCGGCTCGCGACCGGAACCCCGCCGGCCGTCCCCGGTCTCGGCGCCGCGCCGTTCACGCTCGGGGTCGCGTCGGGCGACCCGCTGCCCGACGGCGTCGTGCTGTGGACCCGGCTCGCGCCCGAGCCGCTGCACGGCGGCGGCATGCCGCACGAGCCCGTGACCATCGAGTGGCAGATCGCGACCGACGAGCGCATGCGCACGGTCGTGCAGCGCGGCAGCGCGGTCGCGCGACCCGAGCTGGGCCATGCGATCCACGTCGAAGTCGAGGGGCTCCAACCGGGACGCTGGTACTGGTATCGCTTCGTCGCCGGCGGCGCGGAAAGCCCGATCGGCCGCACGCGCACGGCGCCGGCGCCCGGCACGCCGCTCGACCGGCTGCGCTTCGCCTTCGCGTCGTGCCAGCATTACGGCCAGGGCTATTACGCCGCATACCGTCACATGGCGCGTCAGGATCTCGACGTGGTCGTGTTCCTCGGCGACTACATCTACGAGGCGCCGGCGGCGACCGACGCCGTGCGACCGGAGTCCAAGACCGAACCCGTCAGCCTGATCCAGTACCGCAACAAGTACGGTCTCTACAAATCCGATCCGGACCTGCAGGCGGCCCATGCGCAGTTCCCGTGGATCGTCACCTGGGACGATCACGAGGTGTCGAACGACTACGCCGACGACCAATCGCAATACCGCGACGACCGCGCCTGGTTCCTGAATCGCCGCGCCGCCGCCTATCGCGCCTACTACGAGCACATGCCGCTGCGCCGCAGCAGCCTCATGAACATGAACGGCGCGGGGATGCGGCTTTATCGCCGCCTGCGCTTCGGCGATCTCGCCGAGTTCAACGTGGTCGACGATCGGCAATTCCGCTCGCACCAGCCGTGCGCGCCGCTCGAGAAGGCGGGCGGCAACATCGTGCCCGACTGCGCCGAGCGTCGCGATCCGCGCCGCACGATGTTCGGGCTCGAGCAGGAGCGCTGGCTGACCGACGGGCTGGCGCGCTCGACCGCGCGCTGGAACGTCATCGCGCAGCAGCTCCTGATGGCCGAGCTGCGCATGCGGCGCAACGGCACGGCGGCGTTCTGGACCGACGGGTGGGACGGCTATCCCGCCGCGCGCGAGCGCCTGCTCGGCTTCATCGCCGATCGGCGGCCCGCCAACCCGGTGGTGATCGGCGGCGACATCCATTCCTACTGGGTCACCGACCTGAAGCCGAATTTCGAGGACGCGCGCGCGCCCGTCGTGGCGACCGAGTTCGTCGGCACGTCGATCGCCTCGAGCGGCATCCCCTACGAGCGCACGCGGGCGCTGCTGCCGGAGAATCCCCACGTCAAGTTCTTCGACAGCCGCAAGCGCGGCTACGTGCGCTGCGAGGTGACGCACGCGCGCTGGCTCACCGACCTGATCGCGGTCGACAACGTGCGCGAGGCCGACGCGCCCGCGTCGACGTTGGCGTCGTTCGTCGTCGAAGCCGGACGCCCCGGCGCACTGCCGGTGTCGCCCTCGCTTCCCGGCGTCTGACGCGGGCGGCCATGGCAGGGGCGGCCGGCGGCTGATACAAGGCAGCGGATCGAACCGCCGAGAGGGTCGTGGTGACCGACCGGACCGCCGTCGTCGTGACCTCGATCGCCGCGCCCAACGCGGTGCTGCGGGCGCTTGCCGAGGGCTGTCGGCGCAACGGCTGGGACTTCGTGGTGATCGGCGACGCCAAGAGCCCGCCCGACTTCCGGCTCGAGGCCTGCCGTTACTTCGACCTGGCGGCGCAAGCGCGCCTCGGCTTCGCGCTGGCGGCGCGCGCGCCGGTCGGCCACTACGCGCGCAAGAATCTGGGCTATCTGGCGGCGATCCGCGCCGGCGCCGGCGTGATCGTCGAGACCGACGACGACAATCACCCGCTGGCGGCGTTCTGGCAGACGCGCGAGCGTCGACCGGAAGCGGCGCTGGTCGGGGGCGGCGGTTGGATCAACGTCTATCGCCTGTTCGCCGACGCGCCGATCTGGCCGCGCGGCCTGCCGCTCGATGCCATCCATGCGCCGCTGGCGTCCTTCGAGACCTGGCCGCGCGAGCCGTCGGACTGTCCGATCCAACAGGAGCTGGCCGACGACAATCCCGACGTCGACGCGATCTGGCGGCTGGTGGCGGCCCGGCCGGTCGCCTTTGCGGCCGATCGCGCGGTTGCGCTGGCGCGCGGCGCATGGGCGCCGTTCAACAGCCAGACCACGGTGTGGTGGCGCGACGCTTTTCCGCTGCTCTATCTGCCGGCCGGCTGCTCGTTCCGCATGACCGACATCTGGCGCGCGCTGGTCGCGCAACGCATCGCCTGGGAGAACGGCTGGCGCATCCTGTTTCGCTCGCCGAGCGTGCGCCAGGAGCGCAACCCCCACGACCTGATGCGCGATTTCGCCGACGAGGTGCCGGGTTATCTTCACAACCGCCGGATCGCCGAGACGCTCGAGGCGCTGGTATTGGCGCCCGGCGCCGCGGCGATCCCGGCGAACCTCGCGCGTTGCTATGACGCGCTGATCGGTCTCGGGCTGCTGCCGGCGGGCGAGCGCGTCCTGCTGGACGCCTGGCTGGCCGATCTCGCGGCCGCCGCGTCTTGATGGCCGGCGCCGCCGCGTTCGGTCGGCCGCGGCACGAGGTGTGCTTCGGCTTCGCGACCAAGGACCGGGTCGACGTCACGCTTCAGTCGATCGCATCGTTCGCCTTCGAGGGCGCGTTCGACCTCATCTGGCTCGACGGCAGCACGACCCGGGAGGGTCGCGAGCTGCCGCGCACGCTCGCCCCCAACATGCCGTGTCTGCGCGAGATCATCGACGACGTGCGCGGCGGACCCGATGTCGCGATCGTCACCGCGCTGACGCGCATGCTCGCGCTCGACTACGCTTATTGCGGCCTGATCGAGAGCGACATCGCCATGGCGCCGGGCTGGTTCGGGGCGTTGATGGCGCTGTTCGGCGCCGGCGAGGCCGATGGCCTCGCGGTCGGCGCCGTCACGGTGCGCGCGTTCGAGCAGCGCGTCCTGGTGAAACGGCCGGGCTACGCCATCCTGTTGATGAGCGGCGCGGGCATGATCCTGTTCACGCGCGCGGCGGCGCGGCTGATCCTCGACCACTATCGCACGCCGTCGACCGACGAGCTGCGCAGCTGGTTCCTCTACGCGTCCGGCCGCGACTGCGCCACCTTCGCCGAGGCGGCGTTTCGCCTCGGTCCGCACGCCGACGTCGCGCTCGCCTCGGACTATCAGTACGAGGTGGTCCTGCAACGCCACGGCCTCTGCACCCTGGCGACCAGTCCGCTCTACGCGCGCGATCTCGCGGCCGGCGGGGTTCGTCCCGACGAGCTCGGCGGCTACGCTACGGCGCTGGCGACGGCAGCCGATCCGGCCTCGACGGCGGTCTTCGAGGCGCTACGCACGCGCCTGCAGGCGCAACGGCAATCGGTCGGTTCGGCGGCCGGTTCGCAGCGCGCGCCGGGTGCCTATTTGTTCAGCCGGGCCATGGGCGGATGGGTCGTGTTCCTGCACCAGCTCCTGTTCACGGTGGGCAGCGCGGCCCGTCTGATCGGACGGTGGCAGATCTCGTGGAGCAAGTTCCATGGCCCGTTCCTGTTCGAGACCGACGACCCGGCGGCGGCTCTCGAGCTGCCGGTGATGGGCGCATTGCGCGGCCTCGGCTGCGTCGCCGCTGTCGACGGCGCGCCGATCGCGCTCGACGACGGCGCGCGCACCGCGGCCGTGCTCGCGACGCGTGGCGACGGACGACGTCCCTTCTACGCCCTCGAGACGGTCGCACAGGCAGGCGCCGGGCCCATGCGCATCCGCCCCGCCGGCCCCGGCTGGCTCAGGCTGTTCGCGGTCTGCTTCGCCGAGCCTCAGCCCTGGTTGCCGGCAAGCCCGAGTCTCGACGCCGACCGCCTCGTGCGCTGCTTCGAGGCGCAGGCGGCACGCGGCTGCATCAATTGACCAGGGGACCGGGACGCCGCCGCCGGCGCCGGGACGTGCCGCCCTCGTCGAGCAGCCGGTGCAGCGAGCTGCGCGCCCGGAAGAGCCGCGACCGTACGGTGCCGACCGGGATGCCGAGCGCCGCGCTGGCGGCTTCGTAGCTCGCCGGGTCCATGCTGACCCGCAGCAGCACGTCACGCTGATGGGACGGCAGCCGCCGAATCGCCTCGGCGAGGTCGCGGACCATCAGGCGCTCGATCTGCGGCGCGCTCGCGCTGGGGCGGCCGGCCTCGGACGTCTGGTCGAGGCTCACCATCGCGACCTTGCGCCGCTTGCGCCGCAGGTCGCGCAGGTAGTTCTTCATGATGGTGAACAGCCACGCCTTGAGGTCACCGGTGGGCCGGTAGCGATCGAGGTGACCCAGCGCCCGGGTCACGGTCTCCTGCACCAGGTCCTCGACCGGCTCCTCGCCTTTGGCCAGGCGACGGGCAAAGCGGGTCAGGGTCGGGACGCAGGCGACGACGTCTTCGAATTGCGCATCCATGCCGCGTCCCCGAGCTGGCGAAGCCTCCATGCCGCTGCCGAAGGCATCGCGAGTTTTGGCGCAAGGACGCGACGACGCGCGGTGACCAAGGGGTGACAATGCCGTGAGGGCGCGCCGGCCCGGCTTGTGAAACTGGTTCAGGATTTGCGAGGAAGCCCCGAGCGGTATGTCTGGCCGGGCGACGGATCGCCGCGGTAGAGTACCGGGCAGGTCAGGTTACGATGACGCGAGCGCGCGTGCGTCCGGGGTCGGCCAGCGCGCGGAAGGTGGTTGGGGAGCACGATGCGGTCGGGGACTGTGCGCGTTCTGGAGCGAGCGCGGGAAGCGTGGCCGTGGGCCGAACCGACGGTGCGGACGGTACCCGGCGCTGACGCGTTCGGGTCGCGACGGTCATGAACGCCGTCGTCAGCTTCGCGGTGCGCCAGCGGGTGCTGGTGCTGGTGCTGTTCCTGGTCGCGCTGGTCGGCGGCGTCGCGGCATTCCACCAGCTCAACATCGAGGCCTACCCCGATCCGACCCCGCCCATGGTCGACGTGGTGACGCAGGCGCAAGGCCTGTCGGCCGAGGAAATCGAGCGCTACATCACGATTCCGCTCGAGGTTCAGCTCTCCGGTACGCGGGCTCACATCACCGCGATCCGGACCATCTCGCTCTACGGGCTCTCGGACGTGAAGGTGCAGTTCACCTTCGAGTACACGTACGAGGAGGCCGAGCAGAAGATCCTCAACCAGCTGTCGCAGCTGGCGCCGCTGCCATACGGCGCGCAGCCTCAGATCTCGCCGACCAGCCCGATCGGCGAGATCTATCGCTACCAGCTGGTCGGGCCGCCTGGCTTCAGCTCGACGGATCTCAAGACATTGGAGGACTGGGTGCTGGAGCGCCGCTTCAAGGCGGTGCCCGGCGTCATCGACGTGACGGGCTGGGGCGGCAAGACCAAGACCTACGAGGTGACCGTCGATCTCGACCGGCTGCTGCAATACCGTCTGACCTTGCAGCAGGTCGTACAGGCGCTCAACAACGCCAACTTGAACGTCGGCGGCAACACGGTGGAGATCGGCACCCAGGCCGCCGTGGTGCGCGGCGTCGGGTTGATCCGGTCGATGGACGACATCCGCAACACCATGTTGACCCAGGCGGATGGCATCCCAGTGCTGGTGCGCGACGTCGCCGACGTCAAGGTGATGTACCAGCCGCGGCTCGGCATTGCCGGCCACGACGACGAGGACGATATCGTCCAGGGCATCGTGCTGATGCGGCGTGGCGAACAGAGCTTGCCGACGATCGATCGCGTCGAGGCCGAGGTCCGCAAGATCAACGCGTCGGGCATCCTGCCGCCGGGCGTCCAGATCAAGCGCATCTACGACCGCAAGGACCTGATCAACACCACGACCCACACGGTGCTGCACAACATGGTGTTCGGCATCGTCCTGATCTTCGTCATCCAGTGGCTGTTCCTCGGCAACCTGCGCAGCGCCCTGATCGTCGCCGCGACCATCCCCTTCGCGTTGTTCTTCGCCGTCGGCCTGATGGTGATGCGCGGCGAGAGCGCCAACCTGTTGTCGGTCGGTGCGATCGATTTCGGGCTCATCGTCGACGCCACCGTCTTGATGGTCGAGGCGATCTTCCGAAGCCTGGCCGAGCGCGCGGCCGAGCGGTTGGACGTCGAATCCGAGGCGACCGCAACGCGGACCTCCGGATTCTCCGAGAAGCTGGAGCTGATCGTCCACGCGGCCGCGACCGTCAACCGTTCGATCTTCTTCGCGGCGCTGATCATCATCGCGAGCTTCGTGCCGCTCTTCACGCTGAGCGGGGTCGAAGGCCACATCTTCTCGCCGATGGCCAAGACCTATGCGTACGCGCTCGCCGGCGGCCTGCTGGCGACCTTTACGGTTTCGCCGGCGCTGAGCGCGCTCCTGATGCCGGAGCGCGTTTCCGAGACCGAGACCCTGGTCGTCCGGCTCCTGCGGTGGGGCTACCGGCCGGTGCTGCGCTTCTTCGTGACGCACCGGATGCTGACGCTCGGCTGCGGCGCGGCGCTCCTGGTGATCGCCCTCTTCGTCGTCCGGTCGATGGGGCTCGAGTTCCTGCCCCATCTCGAGGAGGGCAACCTCTGGATCCGGGCGACGATGCCGACCTCGGTGTCGCTGCAGGAGGGCAACCGCTACGTCAACCGCATCCGCGAGATGATCCGGAGCTTCCCCGAGGTCGAGACGGTGGTTTCCCAGGATGGCCGTCCGGACGACGGCACCGACGCCACCGGCTTCTTCAACGCCGAATTCTTCGTGCCCCTGAAGCCGGAGGACGAGTGGCCGAGCGGCGTCGACAAGGAGGCGTTGACCCGCCAGATGTCGGACCGCCTTCAGGCCGAGTTCCTCGGCATCGAGTTCAACTTCTCGCAATACATCGAGGACAACGTCGAAGAGGCGGTCTCGGGCGTCAAAGGCGAGAACTCGGTCAAGCTGTTCGGCAACGACCTCGATCAGCTCTCGGAGACCGCCAACAAGATCAAGAACGTTCTTGCCACGGTGCCGGGGATCACCGATTTGTCGGTCTTTGCCTCGCTCGGCCAACCGACGATCAACATCGACATCGATCGCGAGAAAGCCGCGCGCTACGGTCTGGCGCCCGGCGACATCAATGCCGTGATCCAGACCGCGATCGGCGGGCAGGCGGCTGGCGATCTCTACGAATACGGCTCGGACCGTCATTTCCCGATCGTCGTCCGGCTCGCGCCCGAGTACCGGCAGAGCCTGAGCGCGATCCGCGGCATCATGGTCGGGGTGCAGGACCCGAGCGGCGGCGGCGTCATGCAGATCCCGCTCAGCGAGCTCGCCAAGGTGCAGCTGGTGTCTGGCCCGTCGTTCATCTATCGCGAGTCCCAGGAACGCTACGTGCCGATCAAGTTCAGCGTGCGGGGGCGCGATCTCGGCAGCGCCATCCTGGAGGGCCAGAAGAAGATCGCCCAGCAGGTGCAGTTGCCGCCCGGCTTCCGCATGGAATGGGTCGGCGAGTTCGGCAACCTGCAGGACGCGATCGCCCGGCTGCAGATCGTGGTGCCGGCGAGCCTCGCGCTGATCGCGTTGTTGCTGTACGTCAACTTCTCGTCGCTGACCGACACGCTGCTCGCGATCAGCGTCGTGCCGATGGCCCTGATAGGCGGCATCCTCGCCCTGTTCGTGACCGGCACGCCGTTCAGCGTCTCGGCGGCGATCGGGTTCGTGGCGCTGCTCGGCATCTCGGTGATGGACGGCATCATCGTGCTGTCGGCGTTCAATCGGCTGATCGAAGCCGGCGTCGAGCGGACCCAGGCGGTGCTGCAGACGTGCGAGGCCCAGATGCGGCCGGTGGTCATGACCTGCGTGGTCGCCTGCGTCGGCCTGCTGCCGGCGGCCATGTCGACCGGCATCGGCTCGCAGGTCCAGAAGCCGCTGGCGCTGGTGGTGGTCGGCGGCATCCTGCTCGCGCCCGTGCTCATCCTCGTGTTCCTGCCGGTGCTGATCTCGCTGTTCTCGCGGCGCACGCGCACCGCGCAGTCCAGCGGCTTCGTCGCCTCGGCGCCTGCCGAGTGACGCACCGCCTGTAAGGCGGGTTCAGCGCGCCAGCGCGACGTCGGCGAAGTAGGCGACGGTCGAGCTCTTGGTCTCGTCCGAGTCGCAGAACAGCGCGATCTCCTGCAGGCGCGCCGGCGCCGCGTCGGACCAGATCGTGCGATAGATCGCCGCGAGATCGACCGTCTCCCGCTGCCAGCGGCCGATATTCTCGTTGCCGCCGTCGGCGACGTAATGGGTGAAGCCGCCGATCACCTTGTAGTCGCCGCGATGCAGGCGATTGCCCCAGACGATCTCCATGTTGCGCGTCGCGCCGGCGGCCGTGCGAAAGCGGAGGAACAGCCGGGCCGGATGATCGTCGCCCTCGCGCGTGCGTTCGTCGAGCGGGCTGTCGATCGGCCGTTCGATGAACCAGCGCCAGGTCAGGGTCGGATACTCGGCAAGCTCGATGTCGACATGACGGAACAGCATCGAAGCGCTGGCGTGGGTCTCGAGCCGCAGCGCCGGCACGCCGTCCTTGACCGCGAACGACATGGCCATCGGCGCGCGCGTCCAGAACGTGCGGTGGTACCAGCCGGCGGGCAGGGGATCGAGCGGCATCGGGTGCGCGAAATCCATCACCCGAACGGTCGGTTCGCCGTGCGCCTCGAGCACGTTGGTTCGCTCGCCCGAGCTCGGGCTGCAGGCGGCGACCGCGAGGGCGAGCAGCGCCGATAGGATGGAGCGGCGCCGCGCGGCGCCGGGGCTCACGCCGCCTGGAAGCCGGCGGGTGCCTTCTCCTCGCCGTCGAAGTCGAGCTCGACCGTCGCGCCGTGGGGATCGTGGCAGAACAGCTGCCATTGGGTACCGCCGGCGAGCCGTCGCAGATCGTATTTGATGCCCAGCTTCTCGAGCTTGGCGGCGGTAGCCGGCAGGCCGCGGGCGCTGAATGCCATGTGGTCGATCACGCCGGCGGGATCCTTGGGCAGCTTGCGACCGGCGATCACGTGCAGGATCGGACGCTTGCCGGCGTAGAACCAGATGCCCGGAAACTTGAACGGCGGGCGCTTGCCTTCCTTGAGCCCGAGCAGGTCGCCATAAAACTCGCGGGTTGCGTCGAGGTCATCGCTCAGCACCGTGAAGTGATTCATCTCCTGGATGATCGCCATGATTTGCCTCCTCGCGGGCGCCCGCGGCCTCAGGGTAGCACGTTGCGGATCGATAGCGCCGTCTGTGGTTGGTCGGGGCGGTTCCACCAGCCGCCGCCCAGCGCCTGGAACAGCGCCGCCGTGTCGGCGAACCGGTTGGCCTGTGCCTCGGCCAGGTTGATCACCGCTTGCAGATAGGTCTGCTCGGCATTCAGCAGCGACAGGTAATTGATCTGTCCGAGCTCGAGCTGGCGGCGCGTGATGTCGAGGCTGGTCTTGGCGGCCCGCTCCGCGGCGTCCTGCGCCTTGACCGCGTCGGCATCCGATTGCAGCGCCCGCAGCGTGTCGGCGACGTTCTGGAAGGCGCCCAGCACCGTGCTCTTGTACTCGGCCGCGGCCTGGTCGAAGGCCGCGCGCGCGGCGCGCTCGCGGTGCAGCAGCGTGAAGCCGTCGAAGATCGGTGCCATCACTTGGCCGGACAAGGTCCAGATGGCGTTGCCCGGCCCGAACAGGCCGCCAGCGCTGACCGCCTGGGTGCCCCAGAGGGCGCTCAGAGTCAGGTTGGGCAGGCGGTTGGCAACCGCGACGCCGATTTGCGCGCTGGCCGACTGCAGGTTGGCCTCGGCCTGCCGGACGTCGGGACGCTGCTGGACCAGCTTCGCCGGCAGGCTGACCGGCAGATCCTGCGGCAGCGTGAGGGAGGACAGTTGAAACTGCTCCGCCGGCTCTTCGCTCGGGAACGCGCCGATCAGCGCGGCCAGCGCATCGCGCTGTTGCGCCAGCTGCTTCTCGAGCGGCGGCAGGGTCGCGAGCGCGGCGGCGAGCGCCGCCTCCTGGGCGGCGACGTCGAGGCCTGCCACGGCGCCGGCCTGCAGCTGGCGGCGCAACAGGCCGAGCAGCTCCTGTTGAATCTTGATGATGTCGCGGGTCGCGTCGATCTGCGCGCGCAGCGAGGCCTCCTGCACCGCCGCCGTCACCACGTTGGCGGTCAGCGTCACGTAGGTGGCTTCGAGCTGGAAGCGCTGGGCCTCGGCTTGCGCTTGCAGCGATTCGACCTGTCGGCGATTGAGGCCCCAAATGTCCGGCGCATAGGACAGGCTGAGCTGCGCCGTGTAGAGGCTGTAGATGTTGGTGTTGTTGGCCGGCACCGGCGCGATGCTGTTCGACGACTTGTTGCGACTCGGCGAGAAGCTGCCATCGATGCTCGGGAAGAACGCGCCTTGCTGCGCATACACGTTCTCGAGCGCAACCTTGAGCGCTGCCTGCGCCGACTGGACCGTAGGATTGGCCTTGAGGGCCTGCTCGATCAGGCGATTGAGATCGGGCGAATGGAACAGCGTCCACCATTGCGCCGGGATGTCGAGACCTTGCGCCAGCCGCTGGGCCTCGCCGCCGGGAATGTCTGCCGACGCGGTCTGCGCCGGCAGCGGCTCGCGGGTGTAGCCGCTCACTGCGGGAGGTGCCGGTGTCTCGAAGTCGGGTCCGACCGCGCACCCGGCCAGCGCCACAAGCGCCGCGAGCGCCAGCCATTTGGCCGCGCACGATATTAGCGTAGAACCCCTATCGGTTGTAGGATTCGAAGCCGCAATTGGAGCGTCGGACGCACGCATTACGCCCACTGTGCAAGGCGCGAAACCGGCGAGCAAGCAATAGTTTTGGCGGAAATTTTCGACTTCGGCGTACGACGCTATCGCGTTGCATCCTACAAATTACGAGGCTCCGCGCTCTGCGCCCGAACCCTGGGGAACGGCCGCAAATCGCCGTGGACTGGCGGTTTCCCGCATGATTCGTGCCGACTGTGGCGCGGCGCGGCGTCGGCATACTCCTTGCTGCAACGCCACATAGGCCTGACGCCGCACGGCCGGTTCGACCGCGGTCGGCGCTCGGGCGTTTGAGCGCGTCATCGCGGTATGTCATTTGCCACAAGTTTTCCGCTATCGTTTCGAACCAAAATTGGCGCCGCTCGCGGGTGGAGCCGGCGCACAGGGAGCCCGCGGGAGGCCGATGGCCATCGTGATCGTGAATCATCCGCCGGCCGAGAGCGCGGGGGCGACGGTGTAACATGGTGATCCGCGCCATGACATTCGGTCCGCGGCGAGGTGCCGCGGCACGGCTCATCCGGCAAGCGGCATGGGCGGCGGTAGCGCTGGCCGTGGTCGGCGTCGGGATCTACGCCGCGGTCGATTGGCTGAAGCCGGAGCGTCGTGCAGCGACCCAGGCGACGCCGGCTGCCGCGATCCCGGCGGGCGAATTCGAGATCACCGATCTCCAACGGCGCAGCCTCACCATCGAGCCGGTGCGCACGGTCGACTTCCATGCGACGCGCCGGGCCGAGGGCAAGATCGCGGTGAACGAGAACAAGTCGACGCCGGTGTTCTCGCAATACAGCTCGGCACGTGTCGTGCGGATCTACGCCGACACCGGCGACGTCGTCGAGAAGGGCGCACCGCTGGTCGAGATCGAGACCCCCGACATGGTGCAGGCGGGCAACGATTTGACGACCGCGGAGGCCGGCGTCAACAAGGCGAGGGCTCAACTGCAGCTGACGCAGACCGCCGAGGCGCGCCAGCACGAGCTTTTCGAGGCAAAGGCCGCCTCGCTCAAGGACTGGCAGCAGGCGCAGGCCGATCTGGCGGGCGCCCGCAACGATCTACGCAGCGCCGAGATCGCGCTCGCCGCGGTGCGCAACCGGCTCGTCATCCTCGGCAAGAGCCGCAAGGAGATCGATGCGCTCGAGGCGCGCCAGGCGATCGACCCGACCACCACCATCGTCGCGCCGATCAGCGGCGTCGTGGTCCAGCGCAAGATCGGACCGGGCCAATACATCACCTCCAGCACGACCGATCCGGTCTATGTTCTGGGCGATCTCTCGACCGTGTGGCTGCTCGCCAGCGTCAAGGAGACCGACGTGCCGTTCGTCAAGGTCGGACAGTCCGTCGCCGTCCATGTGCTCGCCTATCCGGACCGCGAGTTCGCCGCCAAGATCATCAGCGTCGGCGCCACCATCGATCCGACGACCCGGCGTCTGCAGGTGCGTGCCGAGGTCGAGAACCCGGACGCCATGCTGAAGCCCGAGATGTTCGCGGAGTTCGCGATCATCGTCGGCAATGACGTGAAGGCGCCCGCCGTGCCGCTCGACGCGGTCGTGTACGAGGGCGACGCGGCGCGCGTTTGGGTTCAGGCGGCCGACAACCGGTTTGCCTCGCGGACCGTCAAGCTGGGTCTCCAGGACCGCGGCATGGTGCAGGTGGTGAGCGGCCTCGAGCCGGGCGATCGCGTGGTCACGCGCGGCAGCCTGTTCATCGATCGCGCGGCGCGCCCGGACTGAGGCCCGCCGCCGACGCGACGTCTATTTGCTGGCGTCGTCGGACGTCAGCGCATTGCTCAGGAACACCGCGCCTTCGGTCGCGACGGTCTCGCCGGGCGCCAGGCCGGAGAGGATCTGCACCATGCCGCTCTGCTCGACTCCGCGCTCGATCTGGCGGGCGGCGAATTGGCGCGGTGCGGTTTCGACCCATGCGAGCGTGCGATCGGTCTCGCGGGTCAGCGCGCTCACCGGCACGGCGGCCGTCGGCTTGCCCGCATCGGTGACGATGCGGAAGCTCGCGAACATCTGCGGCTTGAGCTGGAAGCCTCGCGGGTCGACCTCGGAGCGCACGGTGATCCGGCGCGTCACGGGATCGACCACCGCTCCGATATTCGTGATCCGCGCGCGGAACTGCTCCTTCGGATAGGCCGCGACCGTCACGACGACCTCGTCGCCTAAATGGATGAACGGGATGTCCAGCTCACTGACGTTCGCGATCATCCACATGTTCGACAGGTCGGCGATCGTGTAGACCGGATCGGCGTTCGACGGCTGGACGTATTGGCCCGGTCCCGCCTTGCGGGCCACCACGGTGCCGCCGATCGGCGCGTATACCGGCATCATGGGATCGATGCGGTGCTGGGCCTTGATGCGTTCGATCTCGGCATCGGTCTTGCCGAAGATGCGCACGGCGTCCTGGGCGGCGGCGAGCGCGCCCGCGGTGCTGCGGAAGTCGCTTTCCGCGGCCCGTTGATCGGCCTGCGCCTGCTCGAGGTCCTTGAGCGCGGTCGCCTTGGCTTGGAAGAGCTCGCGCTGGCGGGCCAGGGAGTGCGTCGTCAGGTCCAGCTGACTGCGGGCTTTCGCCTCCGTCGCCTCCGCGGCGATCAGCGCCGACTCGGCCTGGACGAGGTCGGGACTGTCGATGTCGAACAGCGGGTCGCCTTTCTTGACCGTATCGCCGGGCTTGGGAAACAGGCGGGTGACCCGGCCGGGATAAGGCGGGAAGATCGGCGTCGTCGCATCCTCGTTGAGGGCGATCTGGCCGATCGCCGTCCGCTCGTCCCCGAAGTTGCGTTGTTCCACGCGCCCGAGCTTGACGGCCTTCATCTGCGGTTCGGTCAGCGTGATGGTGCCGATCCCTTGAGTCGCCGGCGCAGCCGCGCGGGCTGCCGCGGGCGCGGTGGCGCTGGTTTGCGGCTTGCCCGTGAATACCCCGCCGAAATAAGCGACCAGCAGGCCGGCAACCGCCACGACGCCTGCGACGATCACCAGCGGACGCCCGAGCGCCCGGTTGTCGGATAAAATGGGGGTCGGCGCCCGTGCCAACGGGCGTAGGGCATGAGCCCCGGCCGCGTGCCCGGCGCCGGCCTTGGTGTCGACCTCGGAATCAGGCATCGATCGCATCACGCGACGTTATATTGTCTGCCGCATGCCTAAGAAGAAGGGCATAAGTCGTCATTGCCCCGATCCCCGTTCTCGCCCCTGGCGTGCAACGCCGCACGCTGCGGCAACCAGCGTTTCAGCGTAGCTTATCTGGAGTATAACAACAGCTTGCCGCAAACTGCTGGGAAAACCTTTTACTTGTCTTAATCCCGGCACACGGTGAATCTCCTCGGCGTTGCCATCGGCCCACCGCCCGGCCGCCCCGTTGCCCGCCCGGCCTTGCCCCCATGCACCGTCCCGATCCCAACCCCGCCGCCGACCTGGTGCGCGACGCGCTGCGTTGCGAGAAGGCGGGCGACCTGAGTCGGGCGGCCGGCCTCCTCGATCAGGTGCTCGCGCGCAACCCCGACGACGCCGCGGCACTGGCGGCCGCAGCCCGCGTCGCCGGACGCCGTGGCGACCGCGCAGCGGCGATCGCATGGCTTCGGCGGCTGGTCGCGATCGCGCCCGGCCAACGCGGACCGCGGCTCGATCTCGCGATCGCGCTGTTCACCGCGGGCGATCTCGCCGGCGCCGAGATCGAGTGCCGCACCCTGCTCGATCAAAGCGCTCGCGACGGCCAAGCCCTCAACCTGCTCGGCGTGGTGCAGCGGCGCCAGGGCCGGTTCGACGATGCCATCGCAACCCTCGAGGCGGCTGCCCGCACGGGCACAGCCGGCGAATCCCCGTGGATCAACCTCGGCAACCTCTATTACGAGCGGCGCCAGGGCGCGCAGGCGGTCGCGGCGTTCAAGAAGGCGGTCAAGCTCAAGCCCAAGGACGGTGAGCTCGTCCGCCTGCTCGGCAACGCCTACGCCTTGACCGGCGAGCCCACGGCGGCGTTCGCGACGTTGCAGCGTGCCCAGCTGCTCAATCCGAGCAATCCCCAGATCCCGGCCGACCGCGCCGCGCTGCACTACAACCTGCGCCAGTTCGACGACGCGCTGGCGGCGCTCGATCGCGCGCTCGCCGGGCGGCCTCAGGATGTGCATTTTCGCATCAACAAGGCCAAGACCCTGCGCCATCTCGGGCGTCTGGCCGAGGCCACCCAGCTGTTCGAGACGCTGATCGCCGAGCAGCCGCAGAACGTCGACGTGCTGCTGGCGTTCGGAACCTTCTATCTGTGGGCGCTCGACGACCGCGAGAAGGCGAACATCTATCTGCGCCGCGCCGTCGCCGCCGACCCGAAAAATCTGGAGGCGCGCGGCCAGCTGTGCTGGAGCCTGGTCAACAGCCGTTACGGGCGCGAGGCCGATCACATCGAGGAAGCGCATCGCTACGCGCGCGAGGCGCTGACGCTCGGCCTGTCGCTGGTGCCGATCGCCGACAACCTCCAGACCGTATTCCTGCGCACCGTCGACTTCGCGGGCGCCGAGGCGCTCGGCAATCCTGCCGAGCTGCTCGCCTTCTGGGCCGCGAACGGCCGCGTCGGCGCGCTGCACAGCCAGCTCGGCCGCGTGCGCACCGAGGCCGACCGGCTCGATCTGGTGAAATATCACCGCGCCTGGGGCGACCGCGTGGTCGAGCGTGCGCAGGCGGTGCCGGTCCGCCGCGTCCCGCGCGCCGCACCGCGCACGAAGATCCGGATCGGGCTGATGTCGTCCGACCTGCGCGACCATCCGGTCACCTACTTCGCCCAGCCGCTGATCGAACGCTACGACCGCACACGGTTCGAGCTCTATTGCTACTCCTTCTTTCCCGGCAAGCCCGACCAGGTGCAAACCCATCTGGCCGGCCGCGCCGACCAGTTCCGTCTCATGCCCGCGGCGTCGGATCCGCAGATCGCCCAACACATCGCCGACGACGACCTCGACATCCTGTTCGAGCTCGGCGGCTCGACCCATCTCAACAAGCTCGACGTCATGGCCTACAAGCCTGCGCCGATCCAGGTCAGCTGGCTCGGCTATCCGCACTCCTGCGGCCTGTCGACGATCGACTACATCCTGCTCGATCCCTACATCAGACCGAGCGACCCGCGGCTGCTGATCGAGCGTCCGTTCGAGATGCCGGAGAGCTGGGTCACGCTGGGTTCGGTCGGTTTCCACAACGTGCCGATCGAGCCGGGCATCCCCGAGGAACGCGCCGGCCGTCTGACCTTCGGCACCATGAACAACCCGTACAAGTACACGCCGGCGCTGATCGCGCTGTGGGCGCGCGTGATGCGGGAGGTGCCGGACAGCCGCTTCCTGTTCGTGCGGCCGGAAGGCGGTACGGCGGTGTTTCGCGACAACCTGACGCGCGCGTTCGCCGCGCACGGCGTGGCGGCCGATCGGATCGAGTTCGTGCCGATCCGCGGCCAGCACCGACCGCACTATAACAAGATCGACATCGCCCTCGACACGGCGCCGCATGTCGGCGGCACCACGACCTGCGAGGCGATCTGGATGGGCGTGCCGACCGTGACCCTGGTCGGTCCCGCGTTCTTCGAGCGGCTGAGCTACTCGAACCTGTCCAACGCCGGGCTCGGTGACCTATGCACCACCACCCCGGACGATTACGTTAGGGTTGCCGTCGCGCTCGCGGCCGACCGGGAACGGCGGCGCGCGCTGCGCCACGGCCTGCGCGACCAGATCCGCCGGCTTCCGCTGGGTCTGAGCGACCGCTGGGTCGCGAATTTCCAGCGCCAGGTCGAGACGGTGCTGAACCAACACGCCACGCGCTGACACGTCAGGAGTGCCGATGGGGCCGCAGGATCAAGCACAGGGGGGCTACCGGGGTGACGCCGCCTTGCAGGCGCTGCTCGACCGCCACGGCGGTGGCCAGACCGTCGCGGCGGTGTGCGCGCTGTTGCGCGGCATCGACGCCGCCTCGGTCGATCGTTCGGACGACGGCTGGCTCGATCTGATCGCGCCCGGCGCCGCGCCGGCGCTGGCGTCCGAGCTGCGGGCGCTGCGCGCCGCCTTGGCCGCCGCCCGGCCGGCCCGCGCCGCCCAGCCGCTCGCGGCGTTGCGCGCCGAGCTTGCACGCCGCGGGCTCGGCGGCTTCATCGTGCCGCGCGCCGACGAGCACCAGGGCGAGTACGTGCCGGCCTGTGCGCAACGGCTCGCCTGGTTGACCGGCTTCACCGGGTCGGCCGGGCTCGCGATCGTGCTGACCGACGTCGCGGCGATCTGGGTCGACGGCCGGTACACCCTGCAGGTGCGCGCCGAGGTCGATCTCGGCGCGTTCGAGACCCTGCATGTCACCGACAATCCGCCGGGCGACTGGCTCGCCACCCGTGTGCTGGCCGGTGCGCACATCGGCTTCGATCCGCGGCTGCATGTCGACGATCAGGTCGTGCGTTTCCGTCGCGCGATCGAGCGCGCCGGAGGCACCCTGATCGCACTCGACGACAATCCGTTGGACGCCGTCTGGTCGGATCGGCCGCCGGGGCCGCTCGGGCCGGTGCGCGTGCACGACGTGGCTTTTGCCGGCAAGGGAGCCGCCGAGAAGCGCGCCGAGATCGCCGGCGCGCTGGCGCGCGAGGACGTCGGCGCCGCGGTGCTGACCGCGCCCGATTCGATCGCCTGGCTGCTCAATATCCGCGGTGCCGACGTGCCCCATACGCCGCTGCCGCTCTCGTTCGGTGTGCTGCATCGCGACGAGACCGTCGAGCTGTTCATCGATGCGCGTAAGCTCATGCCCGGCGTGCGCGAGCATCTGGGCAACGCCGTCACCGTGGCGCCGCCCGACGCGTTCGGCGCGGCGCTCGACCGCCTGGGTGCCGCCAAGGCCAAGGTGCTGGTCGATGCCGGCCAAAGCTCCGCCTGGGTGCTCGGCCGGTTGACCGCCGGCGGTGCGGAGGTGGTGCGCGGGGTCGATCCGTGCGCGCTTCCCAAGGCGTGCAAGAACCCGGTCGAGCTCGACGGCACGCGCGCGGCGCACCGGCGCGACGGCGCTGCGCTGACGCGTTTCATGGCCTGGCTCCCGCGCCGACTCGCCCAAGGCGAGCTCAAGGAGATCGAGGCATCCGACCGCCTCGAGGCATTCCGGCGCGAGGACGCGCGCTTCCGCGACCTGAGCTTTCCGACCATCTCGGGCGCCGGGCCGAACGGCGCGATCGTGCACTACCGTGCCAGTCCGGCGAGCGAGCGGCCGCTCGAGCCGGGCCAGCTCTATCTGGTGGATTCCGGCGCGCAGTATCTCGACGGCACGACCGACGTGACGCGTACGATCGCGATCGGGCAACCCTCGGCCGAGCAGCGCGACCGCTTCACGCGCGTGCTCAAGGGTCACATCGCGATCGCCACCGCGCGGTTTCCAACCGGCACCACGGGCTCGCAGCTCGACACGTTGGCGCGCCGCCCGTTATGGGACGCCGGGCTCGATTTCGACCACGGCACCGGCCACGGCGTCGGCAGCTATCTCTCGGTGCACGAGGGCCCGCAGCGCATCTCCAAGCTGCCCAACACGATCGCGCTCAAGCCGGGCATGATCCTGTCCGACGAGCCTGGCTACTACAGGACCGGCGCGTACGGCATCCGCATCGAGAACCTGGTCGTCGTCACCCCCGATGCGACGGTCGCCGCGGCCGAGCGCGAGATGCTCGGCTTCGAGATCCTGACCCTGGCGCCGATCGACCTGACGCTGGTCGAGCGCGATCTGCTGTCCGCCGAGGAGCGCGCCTGGCTCAATGTCTACCACGCGCGCGTGCGCGATGTGATCGGCCCGCAGCTCGATGCGCCGGCGCGCGGCTGGTTGGATCAGGCGACCCGCGCCATTTGACGTTCAGTAACGCTGCAGCGCGGCGACGATCTCGGTGACGCTCTGGTCGACGGTGCGGCCCGTGGTATCGACGACGACGCGCGGCCCCTCCCATGGCTCGTAGTCGCGCGCGAGCACGTCGTCCCAGGTCGGCAGCGGCAGGCCCGGGATGTCGGTGGTGCGGGCTTCGACGTGCCGGCGGTGGTCGGTCGGATCGGAGCGGACGACCTCGACCTCCATGACGGGCATCTCGGCGCGCGCCGCGACGGCGCGCCAGGCTTCGCGCGTCGCCGCAACCGGGTTGACCGAGTCGGCGATGACGACCTGGCCAAGCTTCAGCATGTCTTCGGCCAAGGCATAGGCGACAAGGTAGCCCGCGGGGCCGACGTCGCCCGTCAGGCTGCCCGACGACCGCAAGGCCTGCTCGATCGTGTCGATGCGCAGATGAGTGGCGCGGATGCGCCGGCTGAGCAGGCGCGCGATCGTCGTCTTCCCGGTCGCCGGCAGCCCGCCCAGCACGATCAGCATCGGCGCCTCAGAAATTGCTGTAGAAGCGCACCGTGTCGCCCTCGATGGCGATCGCGTCGCGGTGGACGTCGAGGCACATCTCGATGAACTCGGGCGGATAGTCGGCCCGATAGGCGTCGACCATCGCCTTGAGCTCGCGCAGCTCCTTGCGGTCGAACTCGACGATGTCGACCGCAAGCTCCTCGATCACCGTGCCGAGCTCGAAGAACTCGATGATGTCGGTCAGCGCGTACTCCTCGCCCCGGTGCAAGTGCACGAGCCGCAGCCGGCCGTCGGTCTCGGCCAGGTAGACGCCGGGCTCGGCCTCGGCGAGCTGCGGCAGGATTTCCATCAGCGCCGCTGGCCGATCAGCTCGAGCCACTCCGTCTCGCTCAGCACCGTGAGGCCGAGCTCGCGCGCCTTGGTTGCCTTCGAGCCCGTGGCCTCGCCGACGATCACGTAGTCGGTCTTCTTCGATACCGACTCGGCGGTCTTGGCGCCGAGCGCTTCGGCGCGCGCCTTGGCCTCGCGCCGCGTCATCGTGGTGAGCTCGCCGGTGAACACCACGGTCTTGCCGGCGATCGGCGAGTCCGCGCGCGTGCCCGGCGCCTGGGCCGCGATCACGTCGACCTCGTCGGCGAGCGCCTTGACGACGTCGCGATTGTGCCGCTCGGCGAAGAACGCCACCAGGTCGGTCGCCACCGACTCGCCGATCTGGCTGATGTTGTCGAGGTCGTGCCAGGCGTCCGACTCGCGGTCTGCCGCGGCGATCATGGCGTCGCGCCAGGCCGCCAGGCTGCCGTAGTGGCGCGCCAGCAGCTTGGCGGTGGCCTGGCCGACCTGCCGGATGCCGAGCGCGTAGATGAAGCGATCGAGCGGCAGCGACCGGCGCGCGTCGATGGTGGCGAACAGCTTGTTCACCGAGGTCTCGCCCCAGCCTTCGCGCTCGAGCAACGCCGTCTCGTGCCTCCGGAGCTTGAAGAGGTCGGCCGGCGATTCGACCAGCTTGTCGTCGAAGAACGCCTGGATGTGCTTCTCGCCCAGGCCCTCGATGTCGAAGGCGTCGCGGCTCACGAAGTGGCGCAGCCGCTCGACCGCCTGGGCCTTGCAGATCAGCCCGCCGGTGCAGCGCCGCGCCGCCTCGTCCGCCTCGCGCACTGCGAGCGAGCCGCAGACCGGGCAATGGTCGGGGAACTTGAATTTGCGCGCGCCCGGCTTGCGTTCGCTTTCGACCGCGCCGACGATCTGCGGGATCACGTCGCCGGCACGCTGGACGACCACGATGTCGCCGATGCGCACGTCCTTGCGCGCGATCTCGTCCTCGTTGTGCAGGGTGGCGCGCGACACCACGACGCCGCCGACCGTGACGGGCTCGAGCTCGGCGACCGGCGTGAGCGTGCCGGTGCGGCCGACCTGAATCGTGATGGCGTTGAGCCGCGTGCGCGCTTGCTCGGCCGGGAATTTGTGGGCGAGCGCCCAGCGCGGCGCGCGCGCCACCATGCCGAGCCGCTCCTGCCAGTCGAAACGGTTGACCTTGTAGACCACGCCGTCGATCTCGTAGGGCAGCTTGGGACGGCGCTCGAGGATTTCGCGATAGAGCGCGAGCGCCGCGTCCTCGCCCTTGCACAGGCGGGCGAGCGGGTTGACGTCGAAGCCCCAGCGTTCGAGGTGCGCGAGGAACGCCATGTGGGTATCGCCGATCGGCTCCGAGATCTCGCCGCCCGCATAGGCGAAGAAGGCGAGCGGGCGCGACGCCGTGACCGTCGGGTCGAGCTGCCGCAAGCTGCCGGCCGCCGCGTTGCGCGGATTGGCGAACAGCGGCTCGCCGGCGGCTTCGCGGCCCGCGTTCATCTTGGCGAACGCATCGCGGCGCATGTAGACCTCGCCGCGCACCTCGAGCACGGCGGGCTTGGGCCGTCCTTTGAGCTGCTTGGGCACGCTCGCGATCGTGCGGACGTTGGCGGTGACATCCTCGCCGGTGGTGCCGTCGCCGCGCGTCGCCGCCTGCACAAGTTCGCCGCGCTCGTAGCGGATCGCGAGCGACAGGCCGTCGATCTTGGGCTCGCCCACGACCTCGAGCACGAGCTCGGGATCGGCATCGAAGTCGTGACGCAGGAAGTTGCGCACGGACTTGAAGAAATCGCGCACGTCGTCCTCGTCGAACGCGTTGTCGAGCGAGAGCATCGGTCGGCTGTGCGTGACCTTGGCGAACGTCGCAACGGGCGCGGCGCCCACCTTGCGCGACGGGCTGTCGGGCCGGACCAGGCCGGGGAATCGCGTCTCGATCGCCCGGTTGCGCCGGCGTAGCGCGTCGTACTCCGCGTCGCTGATCTCGGGGGCGTCGCGCTGGTAATAGGCCCTGTCGTGGTGGGCGATCTCCTTCGCGAGCCGCGTCAGCTCATGCGCGGCCGCCGTCTCGTCCAAGGCCTCGATCGGCGTGGATGCCGCGTCGCCTTTCGAGGCCGCGCGCCGCGAGCTCACGCGTCCGCCGTCATCAGGCTGTCGGCCGCCGCGCGCGCCTCTTCGGTCACCACCGCGCCCGACAGCATGCGGGCGATCTCCTCGCGGCGCGCATCCGCCGGCAGCGCCTCGACGGTGGTGGCGACCGAGCGCCCGGCACCGCGCTTGAGCACACGCCAGTGATGGTCGCCGCGCGCCGCGACCTGCGGGCTGTGCGTCACCACCAGGACCTGGAGCCGCTTGCCGAGGCGCGCCAGGCGTTGGCCGACCGCGGCGGCGACCGCGCCGCCGATGCCGCTGTCGACCTCGTCGAACACCAGCGTCGGCACCGGGTTGGTGCCGGCGAGCACGACCTTGATGGCGAGCAGGGCGCGCGCGAGCTCGCCGCCCGAGGCGATGCGGCCGAGCGGCGCCGGCTCGCTGCCCGGGTTGGTCGCCATCTCGAAGGTGACGCGGTCGATGCCGCCCGCCGTCCAGGCGGTCTCGGGCTGGCGCACGATCGTGGTGCGGAAGCGCGCCTTGTCGAGCTTGAGCGGCGCGAGCTCGGCGGCCACCGCCTTGTCGAGCCGCCCCGCCGCCTTGGTGCGGGCCGCGCTCAGCCGTTCGGCGGCGTCCTGGTAGGCTTGGCGCGCCTCGGTTTCGATCCGGGTCAGCTTGGCGATCGCAGCGCCACCCTGGTCGATCGCGGCGAGCTGGGCGGCGAAGCGCTCGCCGAGCCGCGGCAGGTCTTCGACCGCGACGTGATGCTTGCGCGCGGCGGCGCGCAGCGCGAACAGACGCTCCTCGACCTGCTCGAGCGTGGCGCCGCCCGTGTCGTCGCCGCGCGCCAGCGCCGTCAGGTGGGCGACCGCCTCGTCGATCTCGTGCAGGGCGCGGTCGATCGCGGCGAGCGGCGCGGCCGCCTTGTCACGCAGCTCGCCGCCCAGGCGGCTCAGATGGCGCGCCGCGGTGGCGAGCGCGTGCGTCGCGCTGCGCTCGCCCGCGAGCTCGCCATGCGCCGCGCCGACCGCCATCAGCAGCTTGTCGTGATGCTGCAGCAGGGCGCGCCGACGCGACAGCTCGGGCTCCTCGTCGGCGCGCGGCGCCAGCTCCTGGAGCTCGGCGTGGACGTGCCGCAGATAATCCTCCTCGGCGGCGGCGCGTTGGGCTGCCTCCGTCGTCTCGCGCAGCACGCCCGCCGCCTGGTGCCAGGTGCGGTGGGCGCGCAGGACCTCGCCAACCAGCGCCGGCTGGCCGGCGAACGCGTCGAGCAGCGCGACGTGGGTCGCCGCGTCGAGCAGGCCGTACTGCTCGAACTGGCCCTGGATCTCGACTAGGTGCGCGCCGACCGCGCGCAACAGCCCGATGCTGACCGGCTGGTCATTGATCGACGCGCGCGAGCGCCCGTCGGCCGACAGCACGCGGCGTAGGATCAGATTGCCGGAGGCGTCGATGGCTTGCTCGGCGAGCGGCGCGCGCGCCGGATGATCGGCCGGCACGTCGAACTCGGCGGTGACGACGGCCTGTTGCGCGCCTTGGCGCACCAAGCCCGAATCGCCGCGGCCGCCCAGAGCCAGGCCGAGCGCGTCGAGCAGGATCGATTTGCCGGCGCCGGTTTCGCCGGTCAACACCGAGAGCCCGGCCTGGAACTCGAGCTCCAGGCGCTCGATCAGCACGACGTCGCGGATCGCGAGGCTGAGCAGCATCGAGGCTAAAGTGGCAGAGCCCTCCGACCCGATCAACCGCATGCCCGATTCGCGGCACGCCGAGTGACCTCGAGGGACGGGTGCTCCTGGTCGGGCTTCGGCGCGGTGCGTCGTCGGACGGTCGGTCTGTCGCGCGTCGCCGCTCAGAACGGATTGACGTAGGCGAAGGCGCGGCTCATCCACGAGCCCTCGTCTTCCGCCGGCTTCAGGTGCACGCCCTCGAGCAGGGCGTAGCTGTCCTGATACCAGCGCGAGCCCGGGAAGTTGTGGCCGAGCACGGCGGCCGAGGCCTGCGCCTCCTGGCGCAGCCCGACCGTCAGGTAGCATTCGGTCAACCGCGCGAGGGCCTCGGGCACGTGCGTCGTGGTCTGGTATTTCTCGATCACGGTGCGAAACCGGTTGATCGCCGCGACCGGTTGACCCGCGCGTTCGTAGAACCGGCCGATTTCCATTTCCTTGCCGGCCAGATGGTCGACCGTCAGGTCGATCTTGATGCGCGCATCACGCGCATAGACGCTCTCCGGGAACCGCCGCACGACCTCCTGAAGCGCCTTGAGGGCCTGGTCGGTCAGGCGCTGGTCCCGCCCGACGTCGGCGATCTGCTCATAGAAGTTGAGCGCCTTCAGATAGTAGGCATAGGGCGCGTCCCGGTTGCCCGGATGGAGCTGGATGAAGCGATCGAGCGCGACCAGCGATTCGTCGTAGCGATTGCGCTCGTACAGCGCGTAGGCCGACATGAGCTGCGCCTTGGTTGCCCATACCGAATAGGGATGCTGGCGCTCGACCTCGTCGAATTTCTTCGACGCCTCGTCGAAGTGGCTCTCGAGCATGAGGTCGGTCGCCTCGTTGTAGAGCTGCTCGACCGGTTCCTCGACGTAGGTGTCCTTGGTGTCGTCGGCGCAGCCGACGAGGGCGAGCAACGCGATGGCGGCGGCCAGGGATGGGGCAAATCTTGGTGTCATGAGGCGCGGGGCGGTGGCGTCGACCGGGGTCCCCTATATCATCCCCGCGGCCGCGCGGGGAGTCCGTCGCGGTCGCACCGACGGCGCGCCGGACAGCTAGGCGACGCTGCGCGCCTCGGGCGCGATCGGGCGGCTGAGCCCGCGGTCCCGGCGCGCCGGCTCGCCGGCCGGCAAGTCGGTCCAGCTCCAGGCCTGGCGGTCCGACATCAGGGCCTTGAGGAGCAGATGGTTGAACCGGTGGCCCGACCGCACGCCGCGGAAATGGCCGAGCAAGGGCGCACCCGCGAGATAGAGGTCACCGATGCAGTCGAGCACCTTGTGGCGCACGAATTCGTTGTCGTAGCGCAGCCCGTCCTTGTTGAGCACTCGGCTGCCGGACACCACGACGGCGTTCTCCAGCGAGCCGCCGAGCGCCAGGCCGGCCGCACGCATCTCGTCGACCTCGTGCAGGAAGCCGAATGTGCGCGCCCGGCTGATCTCCGCCTTGAATGTGCCGCCGCCGAACTGGAAGAAGCACTCCTGGCGCGCCACCGCCGCGCTGTCGAAATCGATCTCGAAGCTGACCGAGAAGCTCGGCGCCGGGCTGAGCGCGGCGATCCGACCGCCGTCGGCGATCATCACGGGCTTCAACACCTTGATGGCGCGCCGCGGCGCGTCCTGTTCGACCAAGCCCGCGCAGTCGATCAGGAACATGAACGGCGCTGCGCTGCCGTCCATGATCGGCACTTCGGACCCGTCGAGCGTGACCAGCGCGTTGTCGATGCCGGCGCCCGCGAAGGCAGCCATCAGGTGCTCGACGGTCGACACCGTGACGCCGGCGCGATTGCCGATCACGGTGCAATGGCGCGTCTCGACCACCGCGTGCCAGAGCGCCGGGACCGACGCGTCGGCCGCGCCGACGTCGGTGCGCCGGAACACGATGCCGTGGTCGGCTGGCGCGGGGAGCAGGGTCATCGAGACCGGGGCGCCGCCATGCAGGCCAACGCCGCTGCACTGCACCGGGGCCTTCAGCGTGTGTTGACGCACCGCACCCGCCAAGCTCAACCGGGTCGTCCCGCCGGCATGCCCGTTCGCGCTGTCGCGCCCGGTGTGCTTGGTGCTGTTCTGTACGCCGTTTTGACGATTGCCCATGACGGTCCGGATGCTGTCCAGCCTGCCGTGACTGGGAAGTAACAAAAGCGCCTTGCGGCGGCAAATCACCTTTTATTGCAAATTGTTACAGCGAAATCCCGGGCTCGAGGAGCGATTTTCGCTGCAGCGCAAAAAAGCGCTCGGATCGCGGCATTCTATGTTCGAAAATTACCCAACCGGGCGTCGGCGAAACAGTTAATTGCAGGACAGGTCGAGGGCCGGCCCGGTCCCGGCATCGCGAGCGGAGACAAGCGATGGCGGGACCGGGACGCGGGGTCTCGGTCAGTTGGCCTGCCGGCGCAGGAAGGCCGGGATGTCGAGCAGGTCGTCGGTCGCCTGGCTCGGGACCGACCGCTCGCCCGGGTCGACCGCGCCCAGGCTGGCTTGTGGGTTCGGCTGGGACGGGACGGCGGCCGGCGCGGCCCGCAAGGTCGGCTCGGTGGCCGGCTTGCTGCGCCCGCGGGCGGCGCCGGTGACGCGCTCGAAGAGCGACGGTGCGCGCGGCTTCTCGGCCGGCCGCTCGAGGGGTTTCTCGGCCGGTTTCTGGGCCACGGTCTCCGCTGGAGCCTCGGGGGCGCTCGGCGCGGCTGCGCGTGGCGCCGCGGGGGCGACCGGTGCGGGTTCGGGTGCCGCGGGAGCGCGACCGCCCGCGTTGGCGTAGGCCGCCTCGGCGAACACGTCGGCGCGCGTCACCTGGGCCGCTGCCAGGGACGAGGCGGGCGGCAGGCCGGGATCGACCGGCCGCGGCGCGATGAAGGGCCCGTCGGCGGCGGCGACCGGCGGCGCCGGCATGGGCCTGGTCGGGGCCTCCGGCTTGAGCGCCGGCCGTGCCATGGTCTGGGCCGCGTTCTGCACCTCGGTCGCGACCGCGGCCGCGCCGTGGGTCTCGTACCGCGGCTGCGCCGTGGGCGCGGTGTCGTAGCGCGGCGCCGCGGGGGCGGCTTGCGCGACGGCCGGCGTGACGGCGTAAGCGCCTTGCTGCATCGGCGCGACCGTGGCGTGCGGCGCGCCGACCGTGGGTGCCGCCGTCGTCATGGTCGGTGCCATCGCGGGCGCCATCGTCGGCGCCGCGACCGCTTCGGCGCGGCCGGGCGCCGTCGGCGCGAACGCCGGGCGGCCGCGCTCGGCCACCAGGCTGATCGCCGGACGCTTGGGCTCGATGCCGACGCCGACTTCGCTCTCGATGCCGGTCGCCACCACCGACACCCGCATGCGGCCTTCCATCGTCGCATCGAAGGTCGAGCCGAAGATGATGTTGGCGTCGGGATCTACCTCGTCGCGGATGCGGTTGGCCGCCTCGTCGACCTCGAACAGCGTCATGTCGAGGCCGCCCGTGATGTTGATCAGCATGCCGCGGGCACCCTTCATCGAGGTGTCCTCGAGCAGCGGGTTCGAGATCGCGGCTTCGGCGGCGTCGAGCGCGCGCCGGTCGCCGGCGGCCTCGCCGGTGCCCATCATCGCCTTGCCCATCTCGCCCATGACCGCGCGGATGTCCGCGAAGTCGAGGTTGATCAGGCCGGGCATCACCATCAGGTCGGTCACGCCGCGCACGCCGGAGGCGAGCACGTCGTCGGCCATCTTGAAGGCGTCGGCGAAGGTGGTGCGCTCGTTGGCGACCCGAAACAGATTTTGGTTCGGGATGACGATGAGCGTGTCGACATATTGCTGCAGGTCCTGGATGCCCGCCTCGGCGATGCGCATGCGGTGGGCGCCCTCGAACTGGAACGGCTTGGTGATCACGCCGACGGTCAGGATGCCGTGCTCGCGCGCGGCGCGCGCGATCACCGGAGCGGCGCCGGTGCCGGTGCCGCCTCCCATGCCCGCGGTGATGAACACCATGTTCGAGCCCTGGAGCTGCGAAAGGATCTCCTCGATCACCTCCTCGGCGGCGGCGCGCCCGACCTCGGGCCGGGAACCGGCGCCGAGCCCGCGCGTGATCGACGTGCCGAGCTGGATGCGCCGCTCGGCCAGATTCTGGGCCAGCGCCTGGGCATCGGTGTTGGTCACCACGAAGTCGACGCCTTCGAGGTTGGACCGGATCATGTTGCTGACGGCGTTGCCGCCGGCGCCGCCGACGCCCACGACCGTGATGCGCGGTCGAAGCTCCGGCTCCGTTGGGTTGGGTACGCTGAGTGCGATAGCCATTGTCTTACCTCCGCTCGTTTATCGGTTGGGCACCCTCAGAAATTCTCCTTGAGCCACAGTCCCAGGCGGCCGAAGAGCCCGGCAGCCGCCGCGGTCTCGCTGCGCCGGCGGCGGATCGGCTCGCCGGCCGGCAGAAGGGCGTGCACGAGAAGGCCGGCGCAGGTCGCGAACGCCGGGCCGGCGACCGCGTCGGCGAGGCCGTGGACGCGCATCGGCTTGCCCATGCGCACCTGCTTGTCGAGAATCAGCGCGGCCAGGTCGCGCACACCCGAAAGCTGCGAGGCGCCGCCGGTCAGCACGACCCGACGCCCGGCCAGATTGTCGAAGCCGCTCGCCTCGAGGCGCGAGCGCACGAGCTCGAAGGTCTCCTCGACGCGCGGCTGGATCACGCCGGTCAGGATCGATTTCGGCACCGGATTGGCGTGCGGGTGGCTCTCCTCGCCGACCAGCGGCACGTCGATCATCTCGCGCTCGTCGGATGCCGAGGCGAGCGCGCTGCCGTAGAGCGTTTTCATGCGCTCGGCATGGAACAGCGGGGTCGACAGGCCGCGTGCGATGTCGCTGGTGATGTGCTGGCCGCCGATCGGCACGCTGTCGATGTAGACGACTTGGCCGTCGAAGAAGACGGCGATCGTGGTGGTGCCGCCGCCCATGTCGATCAAGGTCACGCCGAGGTCGCGCTCGTCATCGACCAGCGCCGCCATCCCGGCGGCGTAGGGCGACACCACGACGGCGTGCACGTCGAGATGGCACCGGGCGACCGACGTCACCAGATTGCGGATCGCCGAGGTGGTCGCGGAAATGACGTGCACGTGCACGCCGAGGCGCTGGCCGTACATGCCGCGCGGATCGCGGATGCCCCGGCTGCCGTCGATCGAGTAGCCGACCGGGATCGCGTGCAGGTTCGTGCGGTCGGCGACGTCGCCGACCTGACGGCCCTGGTCGTGCACCTTGCGGATGTCGACGTCGCCGATCTCGTGGCCGCCGACCGCGATTTCGTGGACCGAGGTGCGCGACGACGGGTTGCCGCCCGACAGGTTGACGATCACGCCCTCGACCGTCTCGCCGGCCATCTGCTCGGCCGCGTGCACCGCGTTGAGGATCGCCTGCTGGGCGGCGTCGAGATCGATCACGCCGCCGGTCTTCATGCCGCGCGAGGCCTGATGGCCGACGCCGATCAGCCGTGCGCTGCCGTCCTCGACCCGGGCGATGAAACAGCAGGTCTTGGTCGTGCCGACATCGAGCGCGGCGACGATGCCGTTGCGGGCAAGCGAGGATTTCCTCATCGGCCGACGGGTCTCCGAGTTTGATGGTCGCGCGAAGGCATGGATGACGGGGCCGGACCCGGCGCCACATCGGCGCCGACGCGCACGATCAGGCGGTCGGGCAGCCGCAAGTCGACCGCGACCACGTCGCGCGACAGCAGCTGGTGGTCGCGCTCGAGCTCGGCGAGGCGCGACCAGGCGGATGCCGCGTCGTCCTCGGGCAGGCGCACGTCGATGCCGTTGTCGAGCTTGAGGTTCCAGCGGCGGCCGCCGACCCGGATCGCGGCGGCGACGCGCTTCTGCAGGTCGGGCTCGGTGGCGAGCAGCAACAGCAACGCCTCGGCATGCGCCGGCGCGTCGTCGCCCACCACGATCGGCAGGTGGGCGAACTCGCCGACGTCGTCCTGGACCACCACGCCCTTGGCGTCGATCACCGAGAAGTGCCCGTCGTGCTGCCAGAGCGCGAGCGGTTGGCGCTCGGTCAGGCGCACGTAGATGGTGTCGGGCAGGCGCCGCTCGACGACCGCGCTCTCGACCCAGGGGATCGCCTCGAGCTGCGTGCGCAGCGCGTCGACGCCGACGCCGAGAATCGGCGCTCCGCGGCGCAGGCCGAGCGTCGCCATGACGGTCGGCGCCGGGACGCGGTTGCGACCCTCGACCAGGATCTCGCGGACCTTGAGGCCGAGCGCGCCGGTCGCCGCCAGCGCGCCGTCGCCGACCGCGGCGAACAGCCCCAACGGTCCGCCGCTCGCGCGCACCAAGACGGCGCTGCCGCCGACCAGCACGAGCGCGAGGGCACCAATCAGCACGATGCGCATGCGGCGCCCGAGCCACGCGGACAGCCCGCGCCGGCGCGGGCGCGTCACCCGCACCGGCAGCTTGGTGCGGCCGCTCCGCCCGGACCCGCGCTCCGGGCCCGGCTCGGCGCGCAGGGTCAGGTTCCCCATGCGGCGTTCTCCACCATCCAAGCGACCAGCTGCGGAAATGCGATCCCAGCCGCCGCGGCGATCTCGGGCACCAGCGACAGCGGCGTCATCCCCGGCTGGGTATTGACCTCGAGCAGATAGAGCAGCCCGGGCTCGCCCCTTGTGTCGTCGTAGCGCAGGTCGGCGCGGCTGACGCCGCGACAGCCGAGCTCGCGATGCGCGGTCTCGGCGATGCGCAGCGCCTCGTCGTAGACCGCGGGCGCCAGCGGCGCCGGCATCAGGTGCGCGGCCTGGCCGTCGGTGTACTTCGCCGTGTAGTCGTAGAAGCCGCCGCGCGGGCGGATCTCGAGGGCGCCGAGTGCGCGCGGACCGGTAGGCTCGCCGAGCACCGCAACCGTGATCTCGCGGCCCGGAATGTAACGCTCGACCAGCACCTCCTCGCCGAATCGCCAGCTCTCGCCGTCGAACGGCTGGGCGTTGTCGTGCTCGCGCACGATGCGCACGCCGACGCTCGAGCCTTCGGCCGGCGGCTTGACGACGTAGGGCCGGGACATCACGTCGCCGCGCAGCAGCACCTCGCGCGGCACCACGATGCCCTCGGGGCAGCGCAGGCCCGCGGCGACGAACGCCTGCTTGGCCGCCGGCTTGTCCATCGCCAGGGCCGAGGCGAGCACGCCCGAGTGGGTGTAGGGGATCTCCAGGAGGTCGAGCAGACCCTGGATCGTACCGTCCTCGCCGCCTTTGCCGTGCAGCGCGTTGAACACGACGTCGGGTTTCGGCGACAGCGCGGCCATCAGGCGGCCGACGTCGCGCGTCACGTCGAGCGTGTCGACGCGGTAGCCGTGTTCGATCAGCGCGCGTGCCACCTCGGCGCCGCTCGACAGCGAGACCTCGCGCTCGGCCGACCAGCCGCCCATCAGGACCAGCACGCGCTTGCGCGCCCCGCCGGCCGTGCCGTTGTTCGCGCTCATGCCGTCTCTCCCACGCGCCGGATCTCCCATTCGAGCGTGATGCCGGTGCGGTCGAACACGCGTCGCCGCACCTCCTCGCCCAGCTCCTCGATGTCGGCGGCGCTGGCGCCGCCGGCGTTGATCAGGAAATTGCAGTGCTGCTCGGAGACCTTGGCGCCGCCGCGCGTCAGGCCGCGGCAGCCCGCCTGATCGATCAGCTGCCACGCCTTGGCGCCGCTCGGGTTGTTCTCCGTCGGGTTCTTGAAGGTGCTGCCGCCCGTCTTGGTGCGCAGCGGCTGGCTCGCCTCGCGCTCGGCGCGGATCGCCGCCAGGCGCCGCTTGATCGTCGCGGGATCGTCGGCGCGTCCTTCGAGCAGCGCGGCGACGAAGATCCAGTCCTCGCGCACCGCCGATCGCCGGTAGCTGAATCCGAGCGCCGCCGCGTCGAGGTCGTGCGCCTGGCCGCGCCGATCGAGCGCGCGCGCCGAGACCACGGCCTGGGCCATGTCGCCGCCGTAGGCGCCGGCGTTCATGCGCAGCGCGCCGCCGATCGTGCCCGGCACGCCGCTCAGGAATTCGCAGCCCGCGATGCCCGCCTCGGCGGCCAGGGTCGCGACGTTGACGTCGAGGGCCGCCGCGCCGACTCGGATGCGCGGACAGTCGGGCTCGATGGTCGCGAAGCCGCGGCCGAGCCGGATCACGATGCCGCTGATGCCGCCGTCGCGCACCAGCAGGTTGGAGCCGACGCCGATCACGGTGACGGCCACGTCGGCCGGCAGCGCGGCGAGGAAATCGGCGAGGTCGGCCTCGTCGAGCGGGCGGAACATCACCTCCGCTGGACCGCCGACGCCGAACCAGGTGATGCCGGCGAGCGGGGCGCCCGCAGTCAGCCGGCCGCGCACCGGCGGCAGGCGCTCGATCAACGGCACGGCGCGCGCGGCGGCCATCATGCAGCACCTCCCGCCGTGACGTTGGGCGCCTCGCCGTAGAGCGTCGCGAGCTCGCCGGGCAGCGCGTGCGCCCAGTTCGTGATGCTGCCGGCGCCCAGGCACACGACCATGTCGCCCGGCCGCGCCAGATCGCGCACGATGCGCGCCAGCAGGTCGGGCGAGGGCAGCCCGATGACGTTGCGGTGGCCGCGCAGCTGCAGGCCCTCGACCAGGGCGTCGCGGCTGACGCCGTCGATCGGCTGCTCGCCGGCGGCGTACACGTCGGCGACGACGACGATGTCGGCGTCGTTGAAGCAGGTGCAGAACTCGGCGAACAGGTTGGACAGCCGCGAGTAACGATGCGGCTGCACCACGGCGATCACCTGGCCGCGGCTGCCCGAGCGCGCGGCCTTCAAGGTCACGGCGATCTCGACCGGATGGTGGCCGTAATCGTCGATCACGGTGACGCCGCGCGTCTCGCCGACGCGCGTAAAGCGTCGCTTGACGCCCTTGAAGCCGGCGAGCGCCTTGCGCACGGTGGCGTCGTCGAAGCCCATTTCCTGCGCGACCGCGATGGCGGCGAGCGAGTTCTGCACGTTGTGGGCGCCCAGCATGGGCAGGCCGAGCGTGCTCAAGGTGCGCGTGCCGCCGGTCAAGCGGTCGCCGATCACGACGTCGTAGCGCGCGCCGGTCGGACCGATCTGGACATTGGTCGCGCGCACGTCGGCCTGCGGGCTCATGCCGTAGGTGACGATGCGGCGGTCCGACACGCGCGGAATCATCGCCTGGACGACCGGATGGTCGATGCACAGCGCGGCGAAGCCGTAGAATGGAATGTTCTCGACGAACGACGCGAAGGCGTCCTGCACCTTCTCGAACGTGCCGTAGAAGTCGAGATGCTCGGGGTCGATGTTGGTGACCACCGCGATGGTCGCCGGCAGCTTGACGAACGTGCCGTCGCTCTCGTCGGCCTCGACCACCATCCACTCGCCGGAGCCCAGGTGGGCGTTGGTGCCGTAGGCGTTGATGATGCCGCCGTTGATCACCGTGGGGTCGAGATCCGCGGCGTCCAGCATCGCCGCGATCATCGAGGTCGTGGTGGTCTTGCCGTGCGTGCCGCCGATCGCGATCGACCACTTGAGCCGCATCAGCTCGCCCAGCATCTCGGCGCGCCGCACCACCGGGACCAGCCGCGCGCGCGCCGCAGCGACCTCGGGATTGTCGGACTTGACGGCCGACGACACGACGACGACCTGCGCATCGCCGAGATTCTCGGCCTTGTGGCCGATCCCGACCTCGATCCCCAGCCCGCGCAGCCGCTGGACGTTGGCGCTCTCGGAGAGATCGCTGCCGCGCACGACGTAGCCGAGATTGTGCAGGATCTCGGCGATGCCCGACATGCCGATGCCGCCGATGCCGACGAAATGGATCGTCCCGATGGTGAGCGGCAGCGCTCTCATGCGGCGGCTCCCGCGAGCTGGACGACGTCGGCGAGCCGGCGGGCGGCGTCGGGCACCGCGGCATCGCGCGCCGCGCGCGCCGCGGCGGCGAGCCGCTCGGGGCTGCGCAGCAGCTCGAACAGCCGTCGCGCCAGGGTCGGCGCGGTGAACTCGCTCTGCACGATCATCCAGGCGGCGCCGGCGGCCTCGCAGAAGCGCGCATTGACCGTCTGATGGTCGTCGGCCGCGCTCGGCAGCGGCACCAGGAGGGCGGGCAGGCCGGCGACCGTGAGCTCGGCGATCGTCGAGGCGCCGGCGCGGCAGATGCCGAGATGCGCGCGCGCCAGGCGCTGCGGCATGTCGTTGAAGAACGCCGAGACTTCGTAGCGCACCCCGGCGTCGCTGTAGACCAGCGCGGTGCGCTCGATGTCCTCGGGCCGGCACTGGTGGTTGACCTCGAGCCGCGCGCGCATGTCCATCGGCAGGCTGGCGACCGCCGGCGGCACGATCTCGGCGAACACGCGCGCGCCCTGGCTGCCGCCGGTGATCAAGAGCCTGAGCGCGCCGCCGGGCTCCGGCGCGACGTAGCTGCGCGTCGTCAGCGCCAGCACCGCGGCGCGCACCGGATTGCCGGTATGGACCGTCTTGGCGCGATCGGCGTCGCGCACGCCGTGCGTCTCGGCGAACGCCAGCGCGAGCGTGCGCGCGCGCGGCGCGAGCAGGCGGTTGGCGCGGCCGAGCACCGCGTTCTGCTCGTGCAGCACGGTCGGCACGCCGATCCGACGGGCCGCCAGCACGGCCGGCACCGAGGCGTAACCGCCGAACCCGACGACCGCGGCCGGCCGCAGCCGCATCAAGAGCCAGAGCGCCTGGATGAGCCCGACCGCGAGCAGGAAGCCGGCCTTGAGACGCTCGCGGGCGGACTTGCCGAGCACGCCCGCGGCATGCACGCGGCGCACCGCGACGGCGTCGAGCCGGCCGCCGAACGCGCCGCCGCGTCGATCGGTGATCAGCACCACGTGGCAGCCGCGCGCGAGCAGCTCCTGCGCCAGCGCCTCGGCCGGGAACATGTGGCCGCCGGTGCCGCCGGCGGCGAGCACGATCGGTCGCGTCGTCGGGATCGCGGCGTTCGGCGTCACAGGTCGCCTCCGCCGTAGCGGCGGCGCGTCAGCGCCAGCAGCATGCCCATGCCCATGGCGAGCGCGAGCAGGGACGAACCGCCGTAGCTGATGAACGGCAGGGTCATGCCCTTGGTCGGCATCATGTGCAGCGTCGAGGCCATGTTGATGATCGCCTGCAGGCCGAACTGCACCAGAAGCCCGGTGCCCGCGAGCAGCACGAACAGGTTGGTCTCGTGCAGCAGCCGGCCGAAGCCGCGCAGCACCACGAAGGCGAACAGGGAGACGATGATCAGGCAGGCGAACAGCCCGAACTCCTCGCCGGCCACCGCGAAGATGAAGTCGGCGTGCGCGTCGGGGATCACCGACTTGATCGTGCCCTCGCCGGGTCCGCGCCCCCACAGGCCGCCGTTGATGAACGCCTCCATGCTGCGCTCGACCTGGAAGCTGTCGCCCGAGGCGGGATCGAGGAAGCGATCGATGCGACTGGCGACGTGGGGGAACGTGAAGTAGGCGCCGACCAGGCCGAACGCTCCGGACAGCGCGAACGCCACCACCAGGAACATCGGCAGGCCGGCGAGGAAGAACTGGGCGAACCACATCGCCGACACCACGACCGCCATGCCGAGGTCGGGCTGGGCAAGCAGGAGCGCGATGACGACGACATAGAGCACGATCGCGATCAGGTTGCCGGGCACCCCGGTGCCCTTGCGCTGCTCGGAGAACATCCAGGCGGTGAACACCGCGAAACACGGCTTGACGAACTCCGACGGCTGCAGCGAGAAGCCGCCGAGCGAGACCCAGCGCCGCGCGCCCTTGATCTCGGCGCCGACGACCAGGGTCACCGCGAGCAGCATCAGCCCGATCGGCATGGCGATGGTGGCGAAGCGCCGGATCGCGACCGGCGACAGCAGCGACATGCCGAACATGATCGCGAACGCCGGCGGCAGCATCGCGATCTGCCGCTTCACGAAATGATAGCTGTCGAGATGGATGCGCGTCGCGACCGCCGGCGAGGCCGCGAGGATCAGGACCGCGCCGATGCCGATGATGCAGGCGAGCGCGGTGAGGGTCCACCGGTCGACCGTCCACCACCACCGGCCGATGACGCTCGTGTCGGTGCGCGCGAACGTCGTCATGCGGCCCTCGGCAGGGCTTCGACGAGCCGGCGGAAGTGGTCGCCGCGCGCCTCGAAGTTGGCGTACTGGTCGAACGAGGCGCAGGCCGGCGAGAGCAGCACGACCGCGTCGGGCGCGCGCTCCGCCCGCGCGTCGGCGAACGCCGCGGCGACCGCGGCGGACAGATCGCCGACGACGGTGTGCGGCACGCGATCGCCCAGGGTCGTCGCGAACGCCTCGGCGGCCTCGCCGATCAGGTAGGCGTGGCGGATGCGCGCGAAGAAGCCCGCGAGCGCCGTGATGCCGCCCGCCTTGGCGACGCCGCCGGCGATCCAGTAGATCGCCGTGTAGCAGCCGAGCGCACGCGCCGCGGCGTCGGCGTTGGTCGCCTTGGAGTCGTTGATGAAGCGGATGCCGTCGATCTCGGCGACGCGCTCCTGGCGATGGGCGAGGCCGGGGAAGCTCGCGATGCCGGCGGCGATCGTCGCGCGGTCGAGCCCGAGCGCGCGCGCGGTCGCGTACGACGCCGCGGCGTTCTGGTGGTTGTGGCGGCCGGGCAGGCTCGCCACGTCCGCGAGGTTCATCACGGCCGCGCCGCGTCCCTCGTCGTCGTCGATCAGCACGCCGTCGCGCACGTAGACGCCGCCCGCGACGGCATGTTCGCCCGAGATCGCTCGCACGGTCTGCGCGCCGGCGGCGGCGAGATCGCCGGCGATCGCGCGCGTCAGCGCGTCGTCGACCCCGATCACGGCGATCGAGCCGCTCGTCTGGCCGGCGAAGATGTACCGTTTGGCGGCGACGTAACCGTCCATGCCGCCGTGGCGGTCGAGATGATCGGGCGAGATGTTGAGTAGCACCGCGACGTCGAACGATGCCGAGGGGGTCAACTCGAGCTGGTAGGACGACATCTCGAGCACGTAGACGCCGTCGGCGCCGAGCGGTTGGAGCGTCAGCACCGGCGTCCCCAGGTTGCCGCCGATCTGCACCGCGCGCCCGGCGCCGGCGAGGATGTGGCCGACCAGCGCGGTCGTGGTCGACTTGCCGTTGGTGCCGGTGACGCCGACATAGGCGCAGTCGCGCCGCGCGCGCACCAGGAGCTCGATGTCGCCGATCACCTCGCAGCCGGCCGCGCGCGCGCGCGTGACGATCGGGTGCGGCGCCGGAAAGCTGTGCGGAATGCCGGGCGAGAGGATCAGCGAGGCCGGCCGACGCCAGTCGATCGCTGAGAGATCGACCAACGGGATGTTCTCGGCGGCCGCGGCCGTACGCACCGGTGCGGCGTCGTCCCACGCCAGCACCTCGGCGCCGCTCGCGACCAGCGCGCGCGCGGCGGCCCGCCCGGAGCGCGCGAGCCCGAGCACCGCGACCGTCACGCCTGCCATGTCGGGGAGCTCGATCATCGCCTCACCGGAGCTTCAGGGTGGAGAGGCCGATCAACGCCAGCACCGAGGCGATGATCCAGAACCGGATGACGATCGTGCTCTCGGCCCAGCCCTTCTTCTCGTAGTGGTGATGCAGCGGCGCCATGCGGAACACGCGCCGTCCGGTGAGCTTGAAGGACGCCACCTGCACGATCACCGAGACGGTCTCGAGCACGAACAGGCCGCCGATGATCAGCAGCACCAGCTCATGCTTGGTGATCACGCTGATCGTGCCGAGCGCGCCGCCGAGCGACAGCGAACCCGTGTCGCCCATGAAGACGCGCGCCGGTGGCGCGTTGAACCACAGGAAGCCGAGGCCCGCGCCGCACAGCGCGCCGCAGAACACCGCGATCTCGCCGGCGCCGGGCACGTGATTGATCTGCAGGTAGTTGGCGAACACCGCGTTGCCGACCAGGTAGGCGATCAACGCGAAGCAGCCGGCGGCGATCATCACCGGGACGATCGCGAGCCCGTCGAGTCCGTCGGTCAGGTTGACGGCGTTGCTCGCGCCGACGATCACGATGACGGCGAACGGCACGAAGAACCAGCCGAGGTCGATCAGCACGCTCTTGAACACCGGCACGGCTAGGCCGTGCGCCAGGGGCTCGCGCGTCAGGTAGACGATCCACAGGCCGGCGAGCGCGCCGATCACGATCTGGGCGAGCAGCTTGGTGCGGCTCGGCAGGCCGCGCGAGTTGCGCTTGGTGACCTTGAGGAAGTCGTCGGCGAAGCCGATCAGGCCGAAACCGATGGTCACCGCCATCACGATCCAGAGATAGCCCGAGGTGAGGTCGGCCCACAGCAAGGTCGAGCCGGTCAGCGCCAGGAGGATCAGGAAGCCCCCCATGGTCGGCGTGCCCTTCTTGGTGAGCAGATGGTTTTCCGGGCCGTCGAGCCGGATCGGCTGGCCTTCGTTCTGCTTCAGGCGCAGCCAGTCGATCATCGCCGGCCCGACCAGGAAGCTGATGAACAGCGCGGTCAGCACCGCCGCGCCGGTCCGAAAGGTCAGGTAGCGGAACAGGTTGAGCGGCGCGAAATCGCCGGTGAAAGGGACGAGCAGGTTGTAGAGCATGCGCTAGCTCCCGCCCTGCTCGAGCGCGGCGAGCGCGCTCACCACGCTGGCGATGCGGCTGCCGTGCGAGCCCTTGACGAGCACGACGTCGCCGTCGCCGAGCGCGGCGATCAGCGGCTCGATCAGCGCCGCCGCCGTGTCGGCGTGGGCGCCGCGCCGCGCCGCCGGCAGCGCGTCGTGCAGGTGACGCATCAACGGGCCGGCGGTGAACACGAGGTCGATCCCGGCATCGACCAGCGCCGGCGCGAGGTCGGCATGGAGTGCCGGTCCGCGCGGCCCCAGCTCGAGCATGTCGCCCAGCACGGCGATGCGCCGGCCGCCGGCGCCGGGGTGCGCGGCACCGAGCACACCGAGCGCCGCGCGCATCGAGGGCGGGCTCGCGTTGTAGCTGTCGTCGATCAACGTCACGGTGCCGCGCGCCAAGCGCAGCGCCCGTCGCGCGCCGCGGCCCTTGGGCGGCGCCAGGTTCGCGAGATCGCGCGCCGCGTGCGCGACGTCGCCGCCGACCGCGTCCACGGCGGCCAGCACGGCGAGCGCGTTCATCACCCAATGCCGACCCGGCGCGCCGATCCGGAAGCTGAGCGCGCGTCCGGCGGCGAGCGCCTCGACCGAGCTGCCGGTGTCGTCGACCGTGCAGGCGATCAGCCGGTAGGTCGCCTCGGGATGGCTTCCGAAACCGACGATGCGGGCGATGCCGCGCCGGCGCGCGTAGGCCGCGAGCCGCTCGAAATGCGCATTGTCGCGGTTGAGTATCGCCGCGCCGGTGTGCGCGAGACCGTCCATGATCGTCGCCTTCTCGTCGGCGATCGCGGTCTCGCTGTCGAAGAACTCGAGATGAACCGCCTCGACGGTCGTGATGATGGCGGCATCGGGACGCACCAGCTCGGACAGGGGCGCGATCTCGCCCGGGTGGTTCATGCCGAGCTCGAACACGGCGAACGCCTGCGCGGCGTCGAGGCGGGCAAGGCTCAGCGGCACGCCGATGTGGTTGTTGAGGTTGCCGACGGTCGCGGTGGTCGGACCCTGGGCGCGCAGCACCAACGCCAGCGCCTCCTTGGTGCCGGTCTTGCCGACGCTGCCGGTGATCGCGCACACCTTGGCGCGGCTGCGCCGGCGTGCCGCGGCGGCGAGCGCGTTGAGGCCCGCCATGCTGTCGGCGACGCGCAGCAGCGGCGCGTCGACCGGCAGGCCGGCCAGGTCGCGCGCGATCATGGCGGCGGCCGCGCCCTTCTCGAGCGCCGCGCCGACATAGTCGTGGCCGTCGAAGCGGTCGCCGGGCAACGCGATGAACAGGTCGCCGGCGGCGACCGTGCGGCTGTCGATCGATACGCCGGTCGCGCGCCAGTCGCCGCGCGTCGTGCCGCCGGTCGCCGCGGCGGCCTCGCGCGCGCGCCACAGCACGGGTGCGGCGGGGGCGTTCATGCGTCGTCCCGCGCGCGGCGAGCGACCGCCTCGCGCACCACCGCGGCATCGTCGAACGGCCGGATCGTGTCGCCGACGATCTGGCCTTGCTCGTGACCCTTGCCGGCGACCACCAGCACGTCGCCCGGAGCGAGCCCGTCGACTGCGGCCTCGATTGCCTCGGCGCGGTCGCCGATCTCGGCGATCTCCGCGTCGGCGTCGGCGTGCGCGCAGCCGGCCAGCACGGCCCGCCGGATCGCGCCGGGGTCCTCCGAGCGCGGATTGTCGTCGGTCACCACGACATGGTCGGCGAGCCGCGCGGCGATCTCGCCCATCAACGGTCGCTTGCCGGGATCGCGATCGCCACCGCAGCCGAACACCACGCAGAGACGGCCGTCGGCGTGCGGGCGCAGCGCCTCGAGCACGGTCTCGAGCGCGTCGGGCGTGTGCGCGTAGTCGACATAGACCGGCGCGCCGCCGGGCAGGGTGGCGGCCAGCTCGAGGCGGCCGCGGACGCCCTCCAGGCGCTCGAGCACGGGCAGCGCGTTGCGCGGCTCGGCGCCGCTGCCGATCGCCAGGCCGAGCGCGCACAGGGCGTTGAGCGCCTGAAACTCGCCGGCGAGCGGCAGGTGCAGCAGCTCGGTCGCGCCGAACACCGACAGCGTGAGGTCCTGTCCGGTCGCGCTCGGCTTGCGGTCGCGCAGCGCCAGGTCGGCGGCGCCGGTGCCGAAGCTGATGACGCGCTGGTCGCGCCGACGGCACACCGCCTCGAGGAACGGGAAGGCGCCCGAGTCGGCGTTCAGCACGGCGCAGCCCTCGCGCGGCAGGACGCGTTCGAACAGCCGGACCTTGGCGGCGAAATAGGCCTCCATGGTCTTGTGGTAGTCGAGATGGTCGCGCGTCAGGTTGGTGAAGCCGGCGGCGGCGAGCCTCACGCCGTCGAGGCGCGACTGGTCGAGCCCGTGGGACGACGCCTCCATCGCCAGATGATCGACGCCTTCGTGGGCGAGCTCGGCGAGCAGCGCGTGCAGCGCCACCGGATCGGGCGTCGTCAAGGTCGGCGCGGGTGGCCGGTCGGGCGCCACCAGGCCAAGCGTGCCGAGCGCGGCCGCCCGGTGGCCCAGGCGCGTCCAGATCTGGCGGGTGAACGCGGCGACCGAGGTCTTGCCGTTGGTCCCGGTCACCGCGACGATGCAGGCGGGCTGCGCGCGGTAGAACCGGGCGGCGAGCTTGGCGAGCGCGCGCCGCGGATTGTCGCTCGCCAGCACCGGCACGGGCGCGCGCAAGGGCGTGCCGGCGCGCTCGGCCAGCACCGCGACGGCTCCCGCGGCGATCGCCTGATCGATGAACTGCCGTCCGTCGTGGCGGCTGCCTGGCAGCGCGGCGAACAGGTCGCCCGGCTTGACATGACGCGAGTCGGCCGTGATGCCGGCGATCTCGAGCGTCGCGGCCGTGGCGGCGGGCGCCTGGAGGTCGAGCCCGGCGATCAGCTCACTGAGCCGCAACGTGGGCCCCTCCGGGATGCAGGTCGACCGCCATCGCGCGGTCGAGCGGCGCCTCGTCCTGCGGCATCATGCCGAGCAGCGGACCGATGCGCGCGATGATGCGGCCGGCCGCCGGCGCCGCCGTGTAGCCGGCGGTCGCGTAGCCGTAGGTCGCCTTGGTGCCGTGCGGCTCGTCGATCATCACGAACACGACGTATTTCGGATCGTTCATCGGGAACGCCGCGTCGAAGGACGAGATCAGCGCCTTCTCGCGATAGCCGCCGCGAGCGGCCTTCTCGGCCGTGCCCGTCTTGCCGCCGACCATGTAGCCGGGAACCTCCGCCAGCTTGCCGGTGCCCTGCTCGACCACCAGGCGGAACAGCTTGCGCATCGATTCCGACGTTTTTGTGGAGAGCACGCGGGTTTTCGGCAGCGGCTCGCCGGGGTCGCGGCGGATCACCGTCGGCTCGATCAGCATGCCGCCGTTGACCACCGCGGCGGTGCCGGCGGCCATGTGCAGCGGGCTCACCGAGATGCCGTGCCCGAACGCGATCGTCATGGTGTTGATCGGGCGCCACGGCATCGGGATGTGCGGGTGGCCGACCTCGGGCAGCTCGATCTTCACCGGCCGCAGCATGCCGATGCGATCGAGAAAGGCGCGCTGTGCCGCCGTGCCAGCGTCGAGCGCCATGCGCGCCGAACCGATGTTCGACGAGTACATGAAGATCTCGGGCACCGAGAGCCAGCGCTTCTGCGCGTGGTAGTCCGTGATCGTGAAGCGCGCGATCCGAATCGGATTGGTGGCGTCGTAACCCCCGGTCAGGCTGGTGGTGCCGTTGTCGAGCGCCATCGCCGTGTTGAAGATCTTGAACGTCGAGCCCATCTCGTAGACGCCCAAGGTCACGCGGTTGAAGCGCGCGTCGGCGGGGGCGGAGCCCGGATCGTTTGGATCGAAATCGGGCAGCGACACCAGTGCCAGCAGCTCGCCGGTGTGGACGTCCATGACGACCGCGGCGGCGCCGAGCGCCGTGAACGTCTGCATCGCATCCATCAGCTCTTCGCGCACGATGCTCTGGATGCGGAGGTCGATGCTGAGCTGCAGCGTGTCGCTGGCGCGCAACCGCTCGTCCATGAACTTCTCGACGCCGGCGAGGCCGTGATTGTCGACGTCGCTGAAGCCCAGCACATGCGCGATCAGCGGCCCCTGCGGATAGAGACGCCGGTCCTCGCGCTGGAAGTAGACGCCGGGCAGGCCGAGCCGATTGACGTCGTATTCCTGGCGCGGCGTGAGATCGCGCTTGATGTAGACGAAGCTGCGTCCGCTCGCTAGCCGGTTGCGGATCGTGGTTTCATTGAGGTCGGGCAGCACGCGCACGAGCGCTTCCGCCGCGGCCGTCGGGTCGAGCACCTTCCGCGGGTCGGCATACACCGAGATCATGCCGAGCGAGGTCGCCAGCAGTACGCCGTTGCGATCGGTGATCTCGCCGCGCTCGATCGGCAGCGCCCGGCGGACCGAACTGGCGTGCGGTTCGGCGGGGGTCAGCAGCGTGATCTCGACCAGCCGGCCGGCGATCGTCGAGAACACCAGCGCGAACAGCGCGCCGAGCACGATCAACCGGTTGTGACCGACTTCGACCGGATGGCGCGAGTCGACGTCGGTGTCGAGCCAACCGAGCCGCTCGCCGGCATGCTCGGCGGCGCCGCGGCGGCCGAGGCGCCACAAGCGGCGCAGCCCGGTCGCGGGCGGCAAGGGCAAGCCGGCCGCGTCGATCATTGCGGGACTCCCTTGACCAGGAGCAGCGACGTGTCGGGCGCGACCGGCGGCTCGTCGGTGGCGTCGGCGGAGCCGTGGGTCGCCTCGTCGTCGAGGTCCGCGGGCAGGGCCGTCGGCTTGGCGCTCGCGGCAGTGGATGGCACGCGAGCCGCGGCGGGCGCGGCGGTCGGCATCGAGGTCGGCGTCGGCATTGGACGCGCATCGGCGATCGCGCTCGGCTCGCGGCGCTGCGGCAGCTCGTCCAACGTCACCATCTGGCGCGGCTCGACCGGCTCCAGCGCGAGGAAGCGCTTCGCCATGTCGGCAAGCCGCGCCGGCTGGTTGAGGTAGCTCCACTCGGCCTTGAGGATCTGGATCGACTCCTGGTCGTTGAGGATCTCGCGGTTGACGCGCGCCAACCGGTCCTCGAGATGCTGCACCTCGTATTTCAGCTGATAGACGCCCCAGCCGATGCACGACGCCAGCACGAGCCAGACGAGAAAGATGCGCGCCATCAGATCGCGCTCCCGACCGACGAGCTGCCGATCGCGATGCCCCAGGCCGGCGCCGCCGTGCGCTCGGCGGCGCGCAGCCGGGCCGACCGCGCGCGCGGATTGGCCGTGAGCTCGGCGGCGCCCGGCCGCACGGCGCGGCGCTGCAGCAGCCGGAAGCTGGGCGCGCGCCGCACGCCGACCGATGGCGCGTGACGCGACGCCCCGGCACCCTCGCTCGCACGCTCGCGCAGGAAGGTTTTGACGCGCCGATCCTCGAGCGAGTGGAAGGCGACCAGCGCCAGACGGCCGCCGGGTACGAGCAGCCGTTCCGCGGCGTCGAGCCCGCGATCGAGCTCGCCCAGCTCGTCATTGACGGCGATGCGCAGGGCCTGGAAGGTGCGCGTCGCCGGATCGATGCCGTCCTTGGCGCGCGGCACGGCGCGCCGCACGATGTCGGCGAGCGCGCCGGTGCGCGTGATCGGGGACGCCGTACGAGCCTGCACGATCGCGCGCGAGACGCGCCGGGCATGCCGCTCCTCGCCCAGCTCGCGGATCAGAGCCGCCAGCTCCGGCTCGGTCAGACGGCCGATCAGCTCGGCGGCGGTCTCGCCCGCGCGCTCCATGCGCATGTCGAGCGGTCCGTCGGCGCGGAAGGAGAAGCCGCGCGCCGGATCGTCGAGCTGCGGCGACGACACGCCGATGTCGAGCGCGATGCCGTCGATCTGCGTGATGCCGCGGGTGGCGAGCAGGGCCGCCATGTCGCCGAAGCGACCTTCGAGCATCGTCAAGCGCGTGCCGTAGTGGGCGGCGAGCGCCTGGCCGCGCGCGATCGCCGCGGGATCGCGGTCGATGCCGACGACCGCGCAGGCCGCTGTGTCGAGCAGCGCGCGCGCGTAGCCGCCGGCGCCGAACGTGCCGTCGAGATAGAGCTTGCCGTCGCTCGGTTGCAGCGCCGCGATCACTTCGGCGAGCAGCACCGGCGCGTGCTCGCTCATGCGCCGCGACCTTGGGTGGCGCGCGCCCCGTGCTTGCGCGTCAGGGTCTCCTCGACCATGCGGCGCGCGAGCTCGGGTTCGCAGATATAGAAGTGACGACCCTGGCCGACGAACGCCGCCGCTTCCGTGATGCGGGCGAACTGGGCGAGATCGCTCGGCAGCACGATGCGGCCCTCGCCGTCGAACGCGAGCTGGCGGGCGTCGGCGAGCATCGCGCGCACTTCCTCGTAGCGCGCCGAGCCTTCGGCCAACCCATCGAGCTCGGCGCTATAGGTCTCCATGCGATCGATCCCGGCGGCGTCGATCACCTGCAGGCTGAACGAGCGGAACGCGACGATGCCGGGGAACGCCTGGCCCACCACGGCGCTACGGAATTGGGCCGGCACCGACACGCGGCCCTTCTTGTCGACTCGATTAACGTGTGTGGACAGGAACAGCGCCATCCCGGTTTCCGGGTACCCCCAGCCCTTCCGCCGCCGCGCGCCGACGACACGTCGGAACACGCCTCCCGTCGCCCCCGCGCCGGGCGCCTCGCGCACCCATGAGCGGACCTGGGATGGGTTGGGATATCATGGGGTTTTATGGGCGTCAATGGGTCGAACAGTAAAACCCCAGGGATTTCAAGGTTTCGACGCCCATCTTGCCTGTAGTGGATTGAACAGGGTCGTACTAGATCTGGGGCTTCATTGACGATTCGCTTTAAGGCCCACGGCCCTCGAGGTCGAAGGCAATGTTCTATCTTTGTTCTATTGTGGATGATTCGGTGGAAAACCCCATCGGCGGGGCGCCAGACGGCCTGTAAGCCGGGTTCTGTCGGCGACCGCTGGGTCGCCCCTGCGCTCGCCGGATGGTCATTCCTCTGGGACGTCCGTTACCGGACGCCTCGCGCGACCAACCCGGGCGACTGCTCGAAAACCCGCCGACTGCAAGGGGTTACCTTGCAATCCGTCGCCCCTATTCGGTCTTGCTCCCGGTGGGGTTTACCATGCCGTCCCCGTCGCCGGGAACGCGGTGCGCTCTTACCGCACCCTTTCACCCTTACCGATCGATGACTTGCATCGGCCGGCGGTTTGCTTTCTGTGGCACTGTCCCTGGGGTCGCCCCCGCCGGCCGTTAGCCGGCACCGTGTTTCCGTGGAGCCCGGACTTTCCTCCCCCCGCGCCGGTTGGCGCGAGAGGCGACCATCCGGCCGTCTGGCGGCCCCTAGCTAGGGGGGCGCGGCGGCGCCGTCAATCCATCTCGGCGAGCAACCAGGCGAGCCGGCGCCGGCATTCGCGGTCGAACCGCCCGTCGAGCCGCCCCGGGCGGAAGTGGCGCTGGAACGCAAGCACCACCGTCTCGGTCGCCGCATCGAACATCCCGGTGGTCGGACAGCTGTAGCCGAAGCGCACGAGCGCGGTCTGCAGCGCGAGCACCGCGGGCCCGCCGGCGCCGCGCGCCAACAGCGCGACGCCGGTCTCGTCGTCGTCGCCGTCCGCCGGCTCATCGGGCGGCCACAGCCCGACGCCGTGATGTGCGAGGTGCGCCCAGTCGAAGCGTTCGCCGGGGTCCTGCTTGCGCGCCGGCGCGACGTCGGAATGGCCGAGCACGCGGGAAGCGGGGATCGCGTGGCGTTTCACGATGGCGCGTGACAGCTGGGCGCATGCGGCGAGCTGGGCGGCAGGAAAGGCGCGATAGCCCCATTCGTGGCCCGGATTGACGAGCTCGATGCCGACCGAGAAGGAGTTGACGTCGCCGCGGCCCTGCCAGGCCGAGACGCCGGCGTGCCAGGCGCGCTCGCGCTCGTCGACCAGACGGTAGACCGTGCCGTCCTCGTCGATCACGTAGTGCGCGCTGACCGCGGCGGCGCGGTCGCACAGGCGCGCGATCGCCGCCTCGGCGCTCTGCATGCCGGTGTAATGCAGGATCAGGAGATCGATCGCGGCGTCGGTGGGCCGCGGTCCGAAATTGGGCGACGGATGCTCGACGACGGCGCGACGCCGCGCCCGCATCACCGTCCGCGGCTCACGGGATATTGCGCTCGCTGCGCACCTGCGCCCAGGCCGCCGCGATCGCAGCCACCTTCTGGTTGGCGAGCGTGATCGCCTCCGCCGGCATGCCGGCGCCGATCAGGCGGTCGGGATGGTGTTCGCGCATCAGCCGACGATAGGCCATCTTGAGCTCGTCGTCGCCGGCGCCGCGCGCCAGGCCGAGCACCGCGTAGGGATCCTCGGCGATCAGTTCGGATCCGAGATGGCTGCGTCGGATGCGCTCGAACTGGACCGCGTCGAAACCGAAGATGCGTGCGACGTTGCGCAGATATTCGAGCTCGGGCGCGGGCACCGCGCCGTCGGCCTTGGCGATGTGGAACAGCCCGCCGAGCAGCTTCTCGAGCACGCTCGGGTTCCGCTTGAACAGCCGCGCGATCCGACGTGCGTAGACCTCGTAGCCGGCGACGTCGCGCTTGGCCTGATCGAAGAAGCGCTGGACGTTGGCCTCCTGGTCCGGCGGCACGGTGAAGAATTGGCGGAATGCCGCGACCTCGTCGCGCGTCACTTCGCCGTCCGCCTTGGCCATCTTGGCGCCCAGCGCGATCACGCCGATCGTGAAGGCAACCGACTTTGTGGCATCCGCGCCGTCGTCGCCTCGACCAGCGTCCGCACGGTGTGCATCGAGGTCGCCGAGCGCGGCGGCCGGAAAGCCGAGCGGACCGCCGTCGGCCGGGCCGGTCGCGCTGCGCATCAGGCGCGCCCACAGGGTCATGGGAGCAGTATGCCACGTCGAACTGTCGTGCTGCACTGCAAAATGCACGGGGCCGCTCGTGTGCCTGGGCAAAGGTAGCAGGTTTGAGTTGGATCGGGAGCTCGGGAACCCCATCTATGCTGCATCGCAGCATATCCGGGAGAGGTCATGCCGTGTTATCGCAAGCTTTTGCCGGCTGATCTGTTCCAGCTGACCCGCCACCTGCTCGCGCTGGGGTCCGACGAGCGCCG
>DATJNS010000243.1:0-36221 GCA_035507915.1 Candidatus Sulfotelmatobacter sp. | reverse complement strand
CGGGATGATCTGCACCAGCAGGCTCATCAGCGCGCGCGAGATGTGCTCGACGCGGGCCGGCCGGCTCGCCATCACGAAGCGGATCAGCCAGGGCGCGAGCTTGGGCAGATAGCGCCAGTCGATGGCGAGCGGGCCGAGCGGGTCGCGGAGCAGGTGCGGCACGCGCCACAGGATGCCGGGGCTCGCCAGCGGCACGCAGCTCGTGACCGACAGCATGCCGGCATTTCCGTAGGACGTCCCCATGCCGGGATCGCCGCGCTCGATCAGGGTGACGGCATAGCCCTCGCGGCGCAGCGCCAGGGCGGTGCAGGCACCGACCACGCCGGCGCCGATCACGGTCACATGTCGCACGCGCCCACCCGCTGGTTTCTTGGCCCCGCGCCATCGTGCAAGGGGCACCCGAGCTTGGCAAGGTGGGGCTTGGCAAGGTCGGCCATGGCAAGGCTGGCGAGCTGACGGTCGGCTGGCCTATGCTGAACGCAGCCCCTGGAGGACCTGCCCGATGAAGCCCAAGCGCAAGCCCGTCTCGCCGTCGCCGATCGCCGCCAATTACGACCTCGTGCTGCGCGGCGGGCGCGTGATCGATCCGGCGCAGGGCCTGGATGGCGCGTTCGACGTCGCGATCCGGCGCGGCCGCATCGCCGCGGTGGCACCCAAGCTCAAGGCAGATGCCAAGACGAAGGTCGTCAATCTGCGCGGCGCGTTGGTGACGCCGGGACTGATCGACACCCACGCCCACGTCTACCGCCACGTCACCGGACCATTCGGGTTGGACGCCGACCTGGTCGGGGTCGCGTCGGGCGTCACGACGGTGGTCGACCAGGGCGGGCCGAGCGCGTGCACGTTCGACGGCTTCCGCAAGTTCATCGTCGAACCCGCCAAGACGCGCGTGCTGGCATTCATCTCGGCCTATCTGGCCGGCGGGCTGCTCGGCCACCGCTATGTCGAGCTGTACGGGCCGTCGGGCATCAACGTGAAGGCGATCGTCAAGGCGGCGCAGGACAACGCCGACCTGGTGCGCGGCATCAAGGCGCACGCCGAGCCGGGCGGCTACTCGCGCTGGGGCGTCGAGTCGCTCAAGCTCGCCAAGCAGGCGTCGCGCGAGCTCAAGCTGCCGGTGTACGTCCATCTCGGCACGTTGTGGCCGGAGGCCAAGGGCAAGACGGTCGACGCCAACAAGATCATCGACGAGGTCGTGCCGCTGCTCGATCCGGGCGACATCCTGGCGCACCCGTTTACGCGCTACCCGAGCGGCTTCGTGGGGCCCGACGGCAAGATCCACCCACTGGTGTTCGAGGCGCTGGCGCGCGGCGTGCACATCGACGTCGGCCGCGGCTCGCATTTCAGCTTCAAGAACGCGCGCGCTGTGATCGACGCCGGCATCCGGCCGTTCACCGTCGGGGCCGATCTGCACGGCTACAACATTTCGATGCGCACCGAGGGCCTCGGCTATCGCGGCGTCTTCACCGACGCGATCGACCAGCCGGTCGAGCAGAAGCGCTCGCAATTCGTGGCGCCCTACGGCCTGCACCATTCGATGAACGAGCTGATGGCGCTCGGCGTGCCGCTGGTCGACGTGATCCGCATGACCACGAGCAACGCCGCGGTCATCCTCGGCATGGCCGACCAGCTGGGCTCGCTCGCGGTCGGCCGGCCGGCCGACATCTCGGTGATGCGCCTGCTCGAGGGGCGCTGGACGCTCGAGGACGGCGACGGCGTCAAGGTCAGGACCAAGCGCATGCTGCAGCCGGAGTTCGTCGTGCGCGGCAGCAAGATTTACGAGGCCGACTCGCCGCTGCTGCCCGAGCTCGAGAAAGCCGCCTGACCGTGAAGATCGCGCGCGTCGACGATCTTCACTGCGACGCGGGCTGGCGCAACTGGTCTTTCCTCAAGATCACGACCGACGACGGCATCGTCGGCTGGTCGGAGTACAGCGAGAATTACGGCAGCCGCGGGCTGACCGGCGTGATCCACGAGCTCGGCGCGGGCCTGATCGGCCAGGATCCCGGTCCGGTCGAGCGCATCAGCGCGACGCTCTATGCGCGGACGCGCCAGGCGCCGGGCGGCGTCAACCAGCAGGCGATCGCGGCGATCGAGAACGCGCTGCTCGACATCAAGGGCAAGGCGCTGGGCGTGCCGGTCTGCGCGCTGTTCGGCGGGCCGGTGCGCGACCGGCTGCCGCTCTACTGGTCGCATTGCGGCACCTACCGGATCGCGCGCGCGGCGGCGATGGGCGTCGAGCCGCTGCGCTCGCTCGATCAGGTGGCGAGGCTCGGCGCCGAGGTCGCCAAGCGCGGCTTCAAGGCGCTCAAGACCAACATCTTCCGCTTCGACGGCGCCGCGCCCGAGCTCTACATGCCCGGCTTCACGCGCAGCCCCGGCTATCCGGAGCTCAATCTCGACCCGCGCACCCTCAAGGCGATCTGCGCGCAGCTGCAGGCGTTCCGCGACGGCGCCGGGCCCGACATGGGCATCCTGCTCGACCTCAACTTCAACTTCAAAACCGAGGGCTACATCCGGATCGCGCGTGCCGCCGAGCCCTTCAACCTGTTCTGGCTCGAGATCGACAGCTACGACCCGCAGGCGCTGCGCGACATCCGTCAGATCGCCACCATGCCGATCGCCTCGTGCGAGTCGCTGTTCGGCCGGCGCCAGTTCCGGCCGTTCTTCGAGAGCCATGCGATGGACGTCGCGATCGTCGACGTGCCGTGGAACGGCCTCCTCGAGTCGCTCAAGATCGCCGCGATGGCCGAGGCCTACGAGATGAACACGGCGCCGCACAATTATTATGGCCACATTTCGAACCTGATGAGCGCGCACTTCTCGGCCGCGGTGCCGAACTTCCGCGTCATGGAGATCGATATCGACGACGTGCCGTGGAAGGACGAGCTGGTCACCAGCCCGCCGAAGATCGAGAACGGCGAGCTGATCGTGCCGACCGCGCCCGGTTGGGGCGCCGACGTCGACGAGGCCGTGCTGCGCAAGCACCCGCCGAAGTAATCACACCTTGTCCCAGAACGCGGCCATCTGGCGGCGCTGACGCTCGTCGGGCTGCTTGCCGACGCCGGCCAGCAGATCGTCGGCCATGTGGTCGGGCTTGTCGGTCGCCGGAATCAGGCAGGTCACCGCCGGGCGGCCGATCAGGTACTTGAGGAAGAACTGCGCCCAGCTCGCGCAGTCGAACTCGTGCGCCCAGTCGGGCAGCGCGCGGCCGCGCACCTTGCGGAACAGGCTGCCCTGCTCGAACGGCTGGTTGACGATCACGGCGACGCCGCGCTCGGCGCACAGCGGCAGCACGCGCGCTTCGGCCTCGCGCGTCTCGATCGAATAGCCGAGCTGGACGAAGTCCACGTGCTCGCGGGCGATGATGCGCGCGAGGTCGTCGAGCGCGCCGGTCGTGTAGTGCGTGATGCCGAGATAGCGGATCTGACCCGCCTCCTTCATGCGCCGCAGGGTCGCGAGATGGGTCTGCCAGTCGACCAGATTGTGGATCTGCATCAGGTCGATCACGTCCGTGCGCATCCGCTCGGCCGACTGGCGCATCTGGGCGATGCCCTTGTCCTTGCCGGTGGTCCACACCTTGGTGGCGAGGAACGCCTTGGGCCGCGCCTTCATCCCGGCCAGAAGATCGCCGGTCACCGCCTCGGCGGTGCCGTACATCGGCGAGCTGTCGATCATGCGGCCGCCAGCAGCGAACAGGCGCTCGAGCACCTGGCGCAGCGCGGGCTTGTTCGCCGGATTGCGGCCGACGTCGAACACCTGATAGGTGCCGAGCCCGATCACGGGCATCGCCTCGCCGGTGGCCGGGATCGATCGGGTGAGCATGGGGACGGTCTCCGCTAGGGGAACGGACGGTTGCGTCTTGGCGGGGCGCGGCAGCGCGGCGGCCGCCACGCTCGCGGCGAAGCCGCGCAGCAGGCGCGCGCGCGTCAGCGTCTTCATGGCATGCGCAGCACCGGCTTGATGGTCGTGCCGGCGACCGCGTCGGCCGCCGCCCGGTTGATCTCGGCGAGCGGATAGAAGGTAACCAGCCGGCCGACCGGGAAGGCGCCGTCCACGAACAGATCGACCAGGTGCGGGATGAAGATTTCGGGCTCGCTGTCGCCCTGGATCACGCCGCGGACCGTGCGGCCCTGCTGGATGGTCGGCATGTCGAAATGCGCCTCGGTGCCCTTGCGCGCGCTGCCGACCAGGCAGCAGGTGCCGCGCGGCGCCAGGCTGTCGACCGCCTGGCGGAACGCCGCCGGCACCGCCGACGCCTCGATGGCGGCCTCGACGCCGCGCCCCGTGATCGCGCGCAGGCGCGCCACCGGATCCTCGGATCCGGCGTTCACGACGTGCGTCGCGCCGACCGCGCGGGCGAGCGCCAGCCGGTTGTCGCGCACGTCGACGGCGATGATCGGATCGCAGCCGGCGACGCGCGCCGCCATCACCGCGGCGAGCCCGACCGAGCCGGCGCCGAACACCGCGAGCGACAGGCCGGGACGCGCTCGGAGCACGTTGAGGACGGTGCCGGCGCCGGTGTTGATGCCGCAGCCGAACGCGCCGATGAGGTCGAGCGGCGCGTCGTCGCGCACCTTGACGGCATTGCGCTCGGTGGCGAGCGCGTAGGTCGCGAACGACGATTGCTGGAAGAAATTGCCGTGAACGGTCTCGCTGCCGTGCTTGAGCACGGTCGAGCCGTCGGCGCGCGCGCCGCCGTGCTTGAGCCGCGCCGCCTCGTGGCAATAGGTCCAGGCGCGGCTCTGGCACGCCGGACAGGTGCCGCACGACGGGTAGCACAGCACGACGTGATCGCCGGGCTTGAGCCTGGTGACGGTGCGCCCGACCGCGACGACCGTTCCGCCGCCTTCGTGGCCGAACACGGCCGGCAACGGCACGGGCTGGTAGCGGTCGCGCGCGTGCAGATCGGTGTGGCAGACGCCGGTCGCCGCGACCTTGACCAGCACCTCGTCGGCGCGCGGCGCGTCGAGCTCGAGTGTCTCGATCGTGAACGCGCCGCCGGGCTCGCGGATCACGGCTGCCGTCACCTGCATGATCGAATCCCCTTCCGGCGCGCGAGCGAAACCGAGGTGTGAGGCAGTTCACAGGCGCGTCGCGGACCGAAGCGTATCATGACGCCGTTGCTTGCCCATCCTCGACGGCCCCACCGGGACTCCTCGTGGGGCCGCTTTTTCGAGGCTCGCCGCCCGAGAGCGGCGCTTCACGCCGCCAGGAAGTCCGGACGGTATCTCGGCATCGCGAATGGCGACGCAGTGCATTGGGCGCCGTGGCCTTCGCACGTGCCAGCTGTAATGATTTCCGATGTTGCTCGGATTCAGTATAAATCCATGATGCGTGCCCAGAGGCTCGGCGGAATCGCGGCGTTTTTGTTGCTGTGGGGGACCGCGGCGAGCGCGCAGGATTGCTCTCCCGCCAGCTTCATCCAGGCCTATCGCGCTGGTGAAGCGGCGGCCGCGCACAAGGATTTCAGCGCAGCCCTGGCGCAGTTTCGCCCCTTGGCCGAGCAAGGCCTCGGCCCGGCGCAGCGTTGGCTCGGCCAATTGTTGGCGGACGGCAGCGGCACGGCCGCGAATCCCGTGGAGGCGGTCCGCTGGACCCAGCGCGCCGCCGAGATCGACGTGCCCGGCGCTCAGGATCAGCTTCAGGCGCTCGAGCAGCGCCTGCCCCCCAACGAGCGGGCGGCGGTGCAAGGGACTTGGCAGCCGCAGCTCGGCCCTTGCCTGTCGGTCGATCCGACGGTCAAGCGCGGCGAGGGCGTGCCGCGCTACAATTTCGCGGCGATCGTCAACCGACTTTTGGTTGTTCCGGGGACCGGCGGGCCGACGCCGCGTCAGCTCGAATGGCTCGCTCGCACCCTCGAGATCATTCGCACGAAGGAGCCGCGGTTCCTGATCTATTTGAAGTCGCTCGACGGCGTCGGATTCGCGACCGGCGGCCCGCTCGCCGTGATCCAGAGGCGCGCCGACGGCGGGCCTGTGCTGCTGATCAACGACATGTTCATCGACACGGTCTCGCCGGACAAGGCCAACGAGCTCGCCCGCGTCGCGACAGTGGCGATCCACAATCTGCTGGTGCCGCCGTCGACCACGATGGAGGAGGTAGCTTATCGCGGCCGCACGATCAGGACACTGAAGACCGAAGAAGGCCGGCGCTTCCTCGAGCTCATCAAGCGGGCGATCGACCTTGCGGAGACACTGCCGCCGGACCTTGCCGCCCTGGCGCGCGGAACCGCCGATCTGCGTTACGAGCCGACCGAAGACTACGACCGGCGGGGCGGCGCAATCTTCACCGGCGAATGGCGGCACGACGCGAGCGGCAAGGGCTACATGGCGTATCCGCGCGGCATCGAACTCCGCCAGCCGCGGGAGCTCACCCTCAATCTCGTGGCTGGCGGCGTCTACGCGCGCCGCGACGCGGCGCATGTCCACACGACGATCCGCGCCGATCCAGCCGGCTATCGGCAAGACGAATGCGAGCGGGTGAGAGCGGTGGTCCACACGATGGAAGCCTTGCGCTTTCCATACGATAGGGTGACCGGCGCGTACACGGGCATGAGTCAGAACGGTTGCGCGCGATGAGGCGATCGCTCTGCTTTGCGGCCATGGCGCTTCTGGCAGGATTCGCATCGACGGCGGCCGCGCAAGATTGCCCGCCGAACGGTTTCATCGACGCCTACCGTCAGGCGGAAGCCGCTTACGCCCGCAAGGATTTCGCGGCGGCGGTCGCGCAGTTCCGGCCGTTGGCCGAGCAGGGGCTGGGGCCGGCGCAGCTGCGGCTCGGCCAGCTGACCGCTGCCGGCGAGGGCGCCCCGGCGGACCCGGTCGCGGCCTATCGCTGGACCGCGCTTGCTGCCGACGTCGACACGCCCGGCGCCAAAGCCGCGCTCGCCGCACTCGACCCGCGCCTGAGCGCCGCGCAACGCGCGCAAGCAAAACCGAATGGTTGGAAGCCGACGCTCGGTGCCTGCCTCGCGGTCGACCCCCGAACCAAGCGATCCGACGGGACACCTGGCTACGACGCGCGGCTGCTGGTCAATCACGTGCTCCGCCCGGGAACGCCGAGCGTGGCCCAGCCGCAGCGTCGCGACTGGCTGGTTCATGCCTTGGAAGGCGTTCGGACCAAAAGTCCGCGGTACCTCATTTATCTGAAGTCGCTCTACGGCCTGCGCTTCGTCGATGGCACGAGCCCCCTGATCGTCATCGATACCCGCGACAATCTGCCGGAGCTCGTGATCAACGAGCAGACCGCCATGGACTCGATGGACGACGGCGGCAAAGTCCTGATCGGCGCCGCGGTCTATGCCATCCACAAGCAACTCATGCCGATCGTCGTCGCCGTCGAGACGCAGAGCTACAAGGGGCGCACGATTCGCTTTCCCGCGACCGATGACGGCCGCCGCTTTGCGGCCGTCATGAAACAGGCGATCGACATGGCTGAAAGCCTGCCGCCGGCGCTTGCCAAAGAGGCGAGGGCAGTGCTGGACATCCGCTACGAGCCGCGCGAACCTTACGACAAGCGCGGCGGCGCGTTGGCCCCAGGAGACATCTTTCGCGATCCCGCGACCAAGGAGCTCTATCTGGGGTATGCCGAGAATTTCGATCAGCGCGGGCCGGCGCACATCGTTCTCAATTTGACCTCCGCCGACATTCGCAGGCGGCGGAGGATCGACTATGAGGAAGCCGAGCACCAGCTCGAAGCGGCCCGCGAGCGCAACGCAACCGCAGATGCGGCGAAGGCGGAGCAACGCATGACCGAAATCAAGAACCTGAACACAGGCGTCGACAAGCGTGGCTTCTGTGAGTTCTTGAACAACGGCATTCAGGTGATGGAGGCGCTCAAGCTCGATCCGATCGAGATCAACGCGGCCTACAAAACGCGCTTCGACCGCGGCTGCAGTTGAGGGCGAGCGGCGATCAGGTCTCGCCGCCGCTGTCGGCGCGCGGGTCCCGTGCGCAGCGATCGGCTCAGTCGGGGCCGCCGCGGCCGTCGGGCCCCTGGATGCGGCCGTAGCTGTTGTTCGGATCGATCGGGGGCTCGCCCGCGCGCGGCGCGCCCGAGCGCGCGTATTGCGGGTCGTTGGGCGAGACGTAGCTGAGGTTCGAGCAGCCGGCCAAACCCAACAACACGAGGCACAGGCACAGCAGGGACAGCAGTCTCATGGTTCCTCCCGCGGCACGGCTTGCGATGACGATCGGGCCCATCGGTCTATTTCACGCGCGGGCGGCCCGAAGCAGGCGTTGTCGTCGAAACTAGCGGAAACCCGCTCACGCGGTCGAGCGCAGCGCCGGGGTCGTCATCGACAGCTTGGCCGCCAGATAGCCGCGCAGGCGCTCCGTGCCGGCGGCGTCGATCGCCAGGCCGAGCTTGGTGCGGCGCCACAGGATGTCGTCGATTTCGCGCGCCCACTCGCGCGCGATCAGCCAGTCGACCTCGCGCGCGGTCAAGCCGCCGCCGAACTCCAGCCCGAGATCCGCCGGCCGCGCCGCGTTGCCCAGGACGTCGAGCGCGTCGGTGCCGTAGCTGCGCGCCAACCGGCGCTTGAGATCGACCGCCAGCCAGGGATAGCGCTCGCCCAGCCGCGCGGTGAAATGCTCGAGGCTGCCGCCCGGCAGGTCGGCGCCCGGCAGCACGGCGTCGCGCGTCCAAGCCGGGCCGGCCTTGGAGAAGTACGGCTTGAGCTTGTCGAGCGCGTGCTCGGCGAGGCGCCGGAAGGTCGTGATCTTGCCGCCGAACACCGAGAGCAGCGGGGCCTGTCCCGCGGGCGCATCGAGGTCGAGCACGTAGTCGCGCGTCACGGTCGACGCGCTGGCGGCGTGATCGTCGTAGAGCGGCCGCACGCCGGCGTAGCGCCACACCACGTCGTCCGGCGTCACCGGCTTGGCGAACCAGCGCGACACTGCCGTGCACAGGTAGTCGATCTCGTCGGATGCGATCGCGACCTCGGCGGGGTCGCCGTCGAACGGCACGTCCGTGGTGCCGATCAGGCTGAAGCGCTCCTGGAACGGGATCACGAAGACGATGCGGCGATCGGCGTTCTGCAGAATGTAGGCCTGGTCGCCGTCGTGCAGCCGCTCGACCACGATATGGCTGCCTTTGACCAGGCGCAGATGGCGCTGCGTTGCAACGCCCTTGGTGCGCGCCAGCATGTCGCCGACCCAGGGACCGGCGGCGTTGATCAGCACGCGAGCGTGCATCTCACGCTCGGCGCCGGTCGCGCGATCGTGCAGGGTCGCGACCCAGCCGTTGCCGTCGCGTCGTGCGCGGGTCACGCGGGTACGCGTCTCGATCTGCGCGCCCAACGCCGCGGCGGCGCGCGCGTTGAGCACGACCAGGCGGGCATCGTCGACCCAGCAGTCGGCATAGGCGAAGCCGTCGACCAGCGTCTCCTTGAGCGGCGCGCCGTAGCGATGCGCGCGCAGCCGGATGCGCTCGGTCGCCGGCAGGGTGCGACGGCCGCCCAGATGGTCGTAGAGGAACAAGCCGAGGCGGATCAGCCAGCGCGGCCGGCTCGTCGCGTCGTGCGGCAGCACGAAGCGCATCGGCCGGATGATGTGGCCGCAGGTGGCGAGCAGCACCTCGCGTTCGGCCAGCGCCTCGCGCACCAGGCGAAACTCGTATTGCTCGAGATAGCGCAAGCCGCCGTGGATCAGCTTGGAGGACGCCGACGAGGTCGCGCCCGCGAGATCGCCCTGCTCGGCGAGCAGCACGCTGAGGCCGCGGCCGGCGGCGTCGCGCGCGATGCCCGCGCCGTTGATGCCGCCGCCGACGATCAGGAGGTCGTAGCCGCTCATGTCAGGCGCCGCCGGGGCGGGGCGGCCGGCGCAGCAGATGATCGACGAACTCGACGAACCCGGCACCGGCCGCGCGGGTCGTCACGTAGGCGGGCGGCGTCGTCAGGCGATCGAGCCAGGCGCGCACATTGGCGACGCCGACCGACAACGGGAAATAGGCGAACATCGGCTGATCGTTCGGCGAGTCGCCGATGAAGGTCATGTGCTTGCGCTGGGCGTCGGGGCCGCAGCCGAACTCGCGCTCGAGCAGGCGCCGGGTCATCGACAGCTTGTCGTAGCTGCCGAACCAGCCGTTGACGTGGATCGAGCTGACCTTGGCCTGGGCGCCCGCCGCGTGGAACATCGCGACGATGCGGTCGATCGCGGAGTCCGACAGGGGCGACACGTCCTCGCGCACGTCGATCGCGAGATCGGCGACGCGATAGGGCTGGTCGGAGGCGAGCGCGCTGCCGGGCACCGCGGCCAGGATGTCGCGCTCGAGCTCGACGAGGCGGGCGCGCGCTGCGCTGCGCTCCTCGGGGGGGCTCCAGAACTGCTGGCGCAGCCGCCGACGCGTGCGGTCGTAGCGGAACCAGAAGGCGCCGTTCTCGCCGACCACGGCGGCGACCGGCCACATGCGCGCGATGTGATCGCACCAGCCGGCCGGCCGGCCGGTCACCGGGATGGTGTAGAGCCCGGCGCGCTGCAGCCGTTCGAGCGCGCCATAGGCGGCGGCCTCGAGATGGCCGTCGGTGGTCAGCGTGTCGTCGATGTCGAGCAGCACGTAGCGGATCGCCTGGACCGCCTCGGGCCCGAGCTCGGCGAGCGGGCGCAGCGCGGCCGGCTTGGCGTCGTCGCTCGGGCGCTGGGAGGCGCTCGACATGGGAAATCTCCGCGGGAGACGGGCGGTTGATCAATTTTGTGGTACTTTACGCATTTTATTGTGGAAGGTCAATCAAATTTGTCTCGTCCGAGGCTACCTCGAGATCGATCCTGGCGCGCCGGACCGCGGCCCCGAGGGCGCCCTCCGGGGCGCGGTCCGTGACGATGCCGCCGAGACGCTCGAGGGGGCACACGATCTCGAGATGGCGGCCGCCGAACTTGGTCGAGTCGACCAGGAGCCGCGTCATGGCGGCACGCTCGAGCATCTCGCGCTTGACCCAGACCGCGCGCGTCTCGACCTCGGTCGGGCCGTCGACGGTCAGCCCGCTGGCGCCGATGAACGCGAGGTCGGCGTGGAAGCGGCGCAGGAAGCCCGTCGTCTCGGCGCCGTAGAGGCCGCGCTCGCGGGCGTCGAAATCACCCGGCGCGAGGATCACGCGGCAGTCGGGATTGTGCGCACAAGCCGCGGCGATATCGATGTTGTTGGTCAGAACGGTGAGCGCGATCGGGCGCGCCCCGAGCGCGCGCGCGAGCTGCGTCGTGGTCGAGCCCGAGTCGATCATCACGACGTCGCCCGCGCGCACCAGCCCGGCGGCGTGGCGGCCGATGCGCGCGCGCTCGGCGACCGACAAGCGGTCGCGATCGAGCACCGCGGGCTGCACGGCGACCGGGCGCACCGCGGCGCCGCCGTAGGTGCGCTCGACCACGCCGCGCCGGGTCAGCTCGTCGATGTCGCGCCGCACCGTCTCGGCCGACACGCCGAGCTGGGTCGCCAGGCTCGAGATCCGCACGACCGGGTTGGCGGCGAGCTCGGCGATGATCTGGTGATGGCGCGCCTGCTTGCGTTTGGCCATGGAAACCGCTTGGAAAGTCCGGCATAAAAATGCAAGAACTTCCACAGTTTGGGAAGTGGGTCGCCGGATGCTGCTCGCCAAGACCTTCATTTACCTGCGCCACGGCGAGACCGACTGGAACCGCGAGCACCGCGCCCAAGGCCACAACGACATTCCGCTCAACACCACCGGCGTCGCGCAGGCGCACGCCGCGCGCGTGCCCCTGGCGGGCTGCGAGATCGGCACCATCTGCGCGAGCCCGCTGGCGCGCGCGCGCGCCACCGCCGAGATCGTCAATCAGACCCTGCAGCGGCCCTTGGTCGTCATCGACGACCTGAAGGAGTGCGGCTACGGCGTCGTCGAGGGCCAGCCGCGCGGCGATTGGTTCAAGGCCTGGCGGCGCGGCGGCGTCATCGAGGGCGCCGAAACCTTCGAGGGGTTCATGGCGCGCGCGCTCGCCGGCATCAACCAGGCGCTCGCCCATCCGGGGCCGGTCCTGATCGTGGCCCATGCCGGCATCTATTGGGCGGTCCAGCGTCACGCCCGGCTCGAGCGCACCTTTCTCGAGAACTGCCAGCCGGTGCGCCACGATCCGCCGAGCGACGCGGTGCCCGGCTGGATCACCACCGTGATCGAGTGAGGCGTTGCGCCGTCGCGCTCAGCGCGTGACGGTCTCGTCCTGCAGGCGGCGCAGCTCGGGGTCGGTGTAGCTCGGGCGGTTGGGCTTGGGCCGGCCGAGCATCACCTGGAACCAGCACGGTTGGTCGGTGTGGTTGATGATGCAGTGGTTGGCGGTCGGCGGGCTCGAGATCATGTCCCACTTGCCGAGCTTGGCCTCGGCGCGCTCGCCGTCCTTCTCCCACACCACGGTGCACTCGCCCTCGAGCACGAAGAAGATCTCGTCGGTCTCGTGGCCGTGCATCGGCTGCTCGTGGTGGGGCGGCACCATCATGATGCTGAGCGTGTGGCAGGTCGCTGGGACGGCGTGCGTGTCCTGGTGCCCGACCGAGCCGCTGGCGCCGACATAGCGTCGCTGGGCGCGCGCGTACTTCTTGTCCTTCTTGGTCTCGAAGCCGAACACGTCCCAGTCCTCGCGCCGGCTCGCGAAGGTCGCCGTGTGGCGGCGCATCTTCTGCTCGAGGGTTTCGTTCGGCGTCTCGACGGCGGCGTCCGGCATGATGGCCTCCCAGGCGGATGGGCCATTGGGCGACCCGCCGCGTGCCGCGTCAAGCGCGCCGGGCCAGGGGGCTTTGGCGGCGCGGTCGCATGGGCGTAGACTCCGCCGCGACGGATTCGCGAAGGGGGACGGCATGCCGCGAGGCGAGGGCGAGGGACCGGGGCGACGGCGCCCGTCGGTCAACGTGCTGGGCGGGCCGCTCGAGACCTGCTCGGACGCGCCCGCGACCGGCTTCTTCCGCAACGGCTGCTGCGACACCAGCGCCGAGGATTTCGGCAGCCACACGGTGTGTGCGGTGATGACCGCCGAGTTCCTGGCGTTCTCCAAGCAGGCCGGCAACGATCTGTCGACGCCGATGCCGCAGTTCGGCTTTCCGGGCCTGAAGCCGGGCGACCGCTGGTGCCTGTGCGCGCCGCGCTGGCAGGAGGCCTTCGAGGCCGGGCAGCCGCCGCGCGTCGCGCTGCGCGCCACCCACCAGGACGCGCTCGCCTACTGCAAGCTCGAGGATCTCAAGCGCTTCGCCGTCGATCTGTCGTAGCGCCGGGGACACCACGCACCGACGACCGGCCGCGCGAGGCGGCCTTGCCGGTGGCCGGCGCACCGGCGTATGGTTTTGCGCGATGGGGATGGGGTCCCCCGACAACCGCCCGCCAGGGCTGATGACTCCTACCGTGATGAGCGCGGTGGGAGTCTGTCCGCAACCCGCCGCAAGGGCGGGTTTTTTTCATGCCGGCGCGGACCGGCGGGGGATGGGGCTCGGTGTCGGTCTATCTGTGGGTCGCGCTCGGCAGCGCGCTCGGCGGCATGGCGCGGTACGGCTGCTCGGGCCTGGTCGCGGCCCGCTACGGCGAGCAATTTCCCTGGGGCACGCTGGTCGTCAACGTCGTCGGCTCGTTGGTGATCGGCTTCTTCGCGGCGAGCGCGGGACATGCGGGGTGGCTGGGCGATCCCACGGTCGACCTGTTCGTGACCGTCGGCGTGTGCGGCGGCTACACGACGTTCTCGTCGTTCAGCCTGCAGACCCTCAACCTGGCGCGCGACGGCGAGTGGAGCGGCGTGGTTGCCAACATCGTGCTGTCGGTCGTTCTGTGTTTCATCTCGGTCGTGCTCGGCGTGCTGGGCGCGCGGGCGTTGCTCGGTTCGGGAGGCGCGTGATGCAGATTCCCAAGGATGCGATGCTGCTGCGGATCTTCTGTGGCGAGAGCGACAAGCATGGTCGCCAGCCGCTCTACGAGGCGATCGTGCTGAAGGCGCGCGAGCTGCATCTCGCCGGCGCCACCGTGCTGCGCGGACCGCTCGGCTACGGCCAGTCGAGCCGGCTGCACACGGCGAAGATCCTGCGTCTGTCGGAGGATCTGCCGATCGTGATCGAGATCGTCGACAGCGAGGACAACATCAAGGCGTTCGTGCCGGTGCTCGAGCAGATGATGGCGAGCGGCCTCGTCACGCTCGAGAAGGTCCAGGTGCTGCGCTACGGCGCAGCGGCCGCGCCGTAGCGCGGCGGACACTCGGCACGGTCGAGGGGCGGTCGCCCCGATGCTCAGCTATCTCTGGGTCGCGATCGGCAGCGCGCTCGGCGGCACGTTCCGCTATTGGTGCGCGGTCGTCGCGTCGGTCTGGCTCGGCGACGCCTTTCCCTGGGGCACCGTCTTCATCAACATCCTGGGCTCGTTCATCATCGGCTTCTTCGCCACCTTGACGGGACCGGACGGCCGCTGGCTGGTGCGCCCGGCCATCCGGGTGTTCGTGATGGTCGGCTTCTGCGGCGGCTATACGACGTTCTCGAGCTTCAGCCTGCAGACCGTCCAACTCCTGCAGCGCGGCGATGCGGTGGGGGCGGCCGCCAACGTCGCCACGTCGCTCGCGCTGTGCCTGGGCGCGGTGTGGCTGGGTCACGGCGGCGCCACCGCGATCAACCGGCCGCCGCGCGCCTAGAATCTACCGGGTTACCCGCACGGTCGGTTGGCTTGCCGACATCTCTTGTCATCCCCAGATTCTCGCGGTAGTGGACGCGGGAACCGTCACGTCGGGCGCAGCGCCCGGGCGCGACAGGGACAGGAGGGTCAAGAGAATGCGGTCGACCAGGATCATGGTGGGCGCGGCGCTGATCGCGGGGGTCGCCGTGGCGGCGCTCGCGACGCCGACCCCGGCCGCGGCCCGCGTGTTCGTCGGCATCGGCGTGGGCGTGCCCCTCTATCCCGCTTATCCGCCGCCGCCGGTCTACTACGCGCCGCCGCCCGTCTATTACGCGCCGCCGCCGGTCTACGCGCCGCCGCCGCAACCGGCGTACATCACGCCGCCGGCGCCGTCCTATGCGCCGCCCCCGGGGCCTCCGCCTGCGGCGCCGCCGGCCGCGTCGACCGGCAATTGCCGCGAGTACACCGCGCAAGCCAATGTCGGCGGCCAGACCGTGCCGACTCACGGCACCGCGTGCCAACAGCCCGACGGCAGCTGGCGGATCATGAACTGACCGGCGCGGCGCGGGCACGCCGCACCCCGTCACCCGACGCCTGACCGTCGTCCAGCGGGACGCTGGACGACCACCCGCTTGCGTGTGCAGGCTTGACCCGGTGGCCGCTCGCGAGCGACCGCACGAGAATCAAGCGCAGCCGCGCGAGGCGGCCGCGGGCGGAGGGGGGAAGGCCGGTGCGCGTCGAAGCCTCGAAGGCGGCGGCGATCGTCGGCGCGACACGCGCGGGCGCGGCCCAGCCGGGCGCGCGGCGCCGCGGCATGGTCCTCATGCTGCTGGGCTCGGTCGTGCTGACCTCGAGCGACGCGATCTCGAAGGCGCTGACCGCGCGCTACCCGATCGGCGAGCTCATCTTTCTGCGCGGCCTGTTCGTGATGGTGCCGATCCTCTGGATGGTGCGCGCACGCGGTGGCATCGCGGCGCTGACCGTCGTCGACGTGCGCGGCCAGCTGCTGCGTGCCGGCCTGTTCGTGACCTCGAGCATCCTCTTCGTGACCAGCCTCAGCTACCTGCCGCTGCCGCTCGTCACCTCGCTCACCTTCGTGTCGCCGATCTTCATGACCATGCTGGCGATCCCGCTGCTCGGCGAGCGCGTGGCGTGGCAGACCTGGGCCGCGGTGATCGCGGGGTTCGCCGGCGTGGTGATCGCGATCGATCCGTCGGGTGCGACGTGGAACTGGGCGGCGCTGCTGCCGGTGATCGGCGCGCTCGCCGGCGCGTTGCGCGACATCCTCACCCGGCGCATCAGCGCGCGCGAGAGCGCGACCGCGATCCTGTTCTACAGCATGGGTCTGACCTTGCTGCTGGCGTTGCTGACGATGCCGCTCGGCTGGCGCTGGCCCGCCGGTGGCGATCTGCTGCTGTTTCTGGCGGTCGGCGTGCTGATGGGCACGGCGCACTTCCTCGTCATCGAGGCGCTGCGCCTGTGCGAGGTCTCTTTGCTGGCGCCGCTGCGCTACGTCATGATCCTGTGGTCGATCACGCTCGGCGTCCTGGTCTGGCAGCAGTGGCCAAGCACGCCGCAGTTGGTCGGCACCGCGATCATCATGGTCAGCGGCGTCTACGTCGTGCGCCGGCAGTCGCGCGCGGCCTGACGCGTCGAGCGGCCGTGCTTCGGGCACGGCCCGATTCGTGCTAAGCGGGGACGACGCGACCCTCGAGGATCTGCCATGCCGAGCCAGCACACGCTTCCCGCCTCGCCGTCGACCGTCCACTGGGGCTATTTCGACGCCGCGCTGCCGCCGGTGCTGCGCGTGCGCTCGGGCGATCGGGTGACCGTCGACTCGATCTCGGGCGGGCCCGACGAGCTGCCGCCGGCGCCGTACGTCGTGCTGCCCGAGCATCGCGAGGTTCACGCGACGCACAAGCCGCGCCTGGGCGCCCACATCCTGACCGGCCCGATCGCGGTCGAAGGCGCCGAGCCCGGCGATACGCTCGAGATCCGCATCCACGCGGTCGAGCCGCGCACCGACTGGGGCTACAACACGATCCGCCCGCTCGCCGGCACCCTGCCGGAGGACTTCCCGATGCTGCGCCGCATGACCATCCCGATCGACCGGGCGCGCAAGGTCGGCACCCTGCCCTGGGGCACCGAGATCCCGCTGGCACCGTTCTTCGGCGTCATGGGCGTGGCGCCGCCGCCGGTCTACGGCGCCGTCACCTCGATCATTCCGCGCGAGTACGGCGGCAATCTCGACCTCAAGGAGCTGGTTGCCGGCTCGACCTTATATCTGCCGGTGTTCGCCGAGGGCGCGCTGCTCTCGGTCGGCGACGGCCACGCCGTGCAGGGCGACGGCGAGGTGTGCCTGACCGCGCTCGAGACCTGCATGCGCGGCACCTTCGAGCTGATCGTGCGCAAGGATCTCAACCTCAAGTTCCCGCGCGCCGAGACGCCGACCCATCACATCACGATGGGCCTCGACATCGATCTCGACGACGCCGCCAAACAGGCGCTGCGCGAGATGATCAAGCTCCTGGGCGAGCTCGCCCAGCTCGCGCCCGCCGACGCCTATACGTTGTGCAGCCTCGCCTGCGATTTGCGCGTGACCCAGCTGGTCGACGGCAACAAGGGCATCCACGCCATGCTCGACAAGCGCTTCGTCCCGGGTCGCTGACGAGGCTCGGGCGCGCCCGAGTCGCCGCAGGTCTTCAAGACCTCCGCCGTTTCGATCGAGGCTGCTTCGCGTCCCGATCGATAGCGCGCCCGACCGCGGCGCGCCGCCGTCCATCATGGCTGCCACGCTTGCGCGCGTCGGAGAGATGGCGTCTGTTGGCGCGCGGGCAGGGAAGATGGCGGCCTCTCGATGGCGATGAACGGTCCGGCCACGCCGATCCTCAAGGATCTGGTGCTGATCGGTGGCGGGCACAGCCACGTCGCGGTGCTGCGCCGCTTCGGCATGCGGCCGCTGCCCGGCGTGCGCCTGACCATCATCGCGCGCGATCTCGACGCCGCCTATTCCGGCATGCTGCCGGGCTTGATCGCCGGGCATTACACGTTCGACCAGACCCACATCGACCTCGGGCCGTTGGCGCGCTTCGCCGGCGCCCGGCTCTATCACGACGAGGTCGTCGGCATCGATCTCGCCGGCAAGCGGGTGTTGTGCCGCAACCGTCCGGCCGTGGCCTACGACCTGCTGTCGCTCAACATCGGCTCGGCGCCCAACACCGCCGACGTCCCGGGAGCGGCCCAGCACGCGATCCCGGTCAAGCCGATCGACCGCTTCGTCGCCCACTGGGACAGGTTGTGGCGGCGCGTGCTGGCGCGCCGCGAGCCGAGCCGCATCGGCGTGGTCGGGGCGGGCGCGGGCGGCGTCGAGCTCCTGCTCGCGGTGCGCCATCGCCTGGCCGCGCTGCTCGCCGCCAATGTCGGGACCGCGCCGGCGCCGGCCTACCATCTCGTCACCGAGACGCCGGATATCCTGCCGGGCCTGAACCCGCGCGCGCGCCGGAAGTTCGCGCGCGTGCTGGCGACGCGCGGCGTCCAGATCCATGCCAACGAGCGCGTGGTGCGCGTGGAGGAGGGCGAGCTGCATTGCGCCGGCGGCTTCGTGCTGCCGCTCGACGAGATCCTGTGGGTCACCGCCGCCGGCGCGGCGCCGTGGCTCGCCGATACCGGGCTCGCGCTCGACGCGCAGGGTTTCATCGCAGTCGACGACACCCTGCAGTCGACGTCGCACCCGGACGTGTTCGCCGCCGGCGACATCGCCTCGGTGAGCGCGCATCCGCGGCCGAAGTCCGGCGTGTTCGCGGTACGCCAGGGCCGGCCGCTCGCCGACAATCTGCGGCGGCGCCTGCTCGGCAAGCCGGCGCGGCCGTTCCGGCCCCAACTCAAGTTCCTGAGCCTGATCTCGACCGGCGACAAGTGCGCGATCGCCGCACGCGGCGACTGGGCGCTCGAAGGCCGGCTGGTGTGGCGCTGGAAGGACTGGATCGATCGACGTTTCATCGCGAAATACAACGAGCTGCCCGTGATGGCCGAGCCGGCGGCGCAACGCCTGCCCGCTGGGCTCGCCGAGCGCGACGTCCTCAAGGAGATCTCGGCGATCGCCATGCGCTGCGGCGGCTGCGGCGCCAAGGTCGGCAGCTCGGTGCTGACGCGTGCGCTCGGCGCGCTCGAGCCGGTCGCGCGCGACGACGTCCTGATCGGCCTCAACGAGCCCGACGACGCCGCCGCGGTGACGGTGCCGGCCGGCAAGATCATGGTCCACTCGGTCGACTATTTCCGCGCCTTCGTCGAGGACCCCTACGTGTTCGGGCAGATCGCGGCGAACCACGCGCTGGGCGACATCTTCGCCATGGGCGCCGAGCCGCAGACCGCGCTCGCCATCGCGACCGTGCCCTACGGGATCGAAGCGAAGATCGAGGACGTGCTGTTCCAGATGATGTCGGGCGCGCTCGTGGTCTTTCGCGACGCCGCCACCGCGCTGGTCGGCGGCCACACCAGCGAGGGCGCCGAGCTCGCGCTCGGCTTCGCGGTCAACGGGCTCGCCGATCGCGATCGCCTGCTGCGCAAGGGCGGCATGCAGCCGGGCGACCGCCTGATCCTGACCAAGGCGCTCGGCACCGGCACCTTGCTGGCCGCCGACATGCGCCACGCCGCCAAGGGGCGCTGGGTCGACGCCGCGCTCGTCTCGATGCTGCAGTCCAACCGCGAGGCGGCCGCCTGCGTGATCCGCCACGGCGCGCACGCCTGCACCGACGTGACCGGCTTCGGGCTCCTCGGGCACCTGGTCGAGATGACCAAGCCGTCCGGGGTCGACGTGGCGCTCGAGCTCGCCGCGCTGCCGGTGCTCGACGGCGCGCGCGAGACCGTGCGGCGCGGCATCCTGAGCTCGCTGCAGCCCGAGAACGTCCGGCTGCGGCGCGCCGTCCGCAATCGCGAGGCCGCGACCCAGCACGACCTCTACCCGCTGATCTTCGATCCGCAGACCGCCGGCGGGCTGTTGGCCAGCGTCCCCGGCGACCGCGCCGGCGCCTGCATCGCGGCGCTGCACGGGTTGGGCTATGCCCGCGCGGCGATCATCGGCGAGGTCAAGCCGCTGTCCGACCAGCTGGAGCCGATCACGCTCGTGCTCTGACCCGACGCGCCTTGCGCCCTGCCGTCCCGGCCATGAACTTTCCGTCATGTGGCCACGGCAGGCCCCGGTACGTCGTAACTCCTCTTGTTGGCAATGAACTTGCATCGAGCCGGATGACGAATCGCTGACCGGCGACGGGAGGATGCCGATGACCTGTGATCCCGAGATCAGACGCCGCTATCCGACGCGTCACGAGGCGTGGGGCTACCTGGCGTCGCGCGGCTTCGTGTGCAACGCCAGCGGCTGGGAGAACGGTCGTTGGGCCGCCCTGGTGATCCGCGACGAGGCTGGGTTCAACGTCACCGTCTGGCTGCGCGACGAAATCGCGGGCAACGCCTGAGGTGCTGCGCCGATGGTTCAGGCGATCGCCGGCGACGGCGCGACCTGCGCGAGCAGCGCGCCCCAGGCCGCGCGCTCGCGCGCTTCGCTGAACAACGGCGCCCGCGCGGCGCCCGCCCGCGCCAGCCGATCCAAGAAATCCGCATCGGTCTCGACCTGGACCAGCAGGTCGGTCAGCGCCGCGGTGTCGCCCACCGGGAAGTAGCCCGGATAGTCGGGACCGAGCAGGCCGATCGAGCCCGGGATCGCCGACGCGAGCACCGGCACGCCGGCGACGAGCGCCTCCGAGATCACGTTGGCGCCGCCTTCGGTGACCGAGCTCAACACCATCAAGCGGACGCGCGCCAACCAGCGTCGCACCTGCCATCCCGGGACCTCGCCGAGCCAGCGGTAGCGCGGGTTGTCCGCCATCTCGGCGCGCGCGGCATCCGCCCAGCTCGGCTCGACGGCGCGGCCCAGATGGACGACGCGGATGCGCGACGACGGCGGCAGCGCGCGCGCCGCCAGCGCCGTGCGCAGCGGATCCTTCTCGGCGCGCAGATGGCCGATCACGCAGACATCGAAAGAACCGCGCGCCGGTGCCGCGCGCGTCACGGCGGGCGCCGACTGGTGGATGACGTGCAGCTTGCCGCGGCAGCGCGGCGGCAGCGCGTCGCCCACGAGGTCGTGCAGCCCGACCAGAGCGTCGGCGAGCTCGAGCGAGCGCAGCGTCGTCGCGGGCTCGGTCTGGAGGAACTGATAGACGTCGGTGCCGCCCAGCCCGACGATCAGCGGTCGCGTCGGATGGCGCGCGTGGAACCGCTCGATCGCCGCGGCGCTGCGCCAGGCATGCAGCGCGATCATGAGATCCGCCGGCTCGTCCTGGTAGGCGGTGGCGACGCGCACGCGGTGACCGAGCGCGCGCAGGAGCCGCGCCCAGCGCGCCGCGGTCGTGCGGTTGCCGGCCCTTGACTGGCGGTTTGCCGGCGTGATTAGCGTGATGCGCATGGATGCGGCGAAACTCGAAGCTCCGGCCACGGAGCGCGTTGCGACTGACCGGCTCGTCGACATCGTGCGCGACGCGCGCACCCAGACGCTGGCCTTCGTCGAGGGCCTCGACGCCGATCAGCTTATGGGGCCCAGGCTCGACAGCGTCAATCCGCTGCTCTGGGAGATCGGCCACGTCGCGTGGTTCCAGGATCACTTCGTGCGCCGCTGGCTCGACGATCGCGCGCCGCTGCTGCCCCAGGCAGACGCGCTCTACGACTCGATGAAGGTCGCGCACGACGACCGCTGGGATCTCGATCTGCCGTCGCTGGACGGCACGCTCGGCTACCTGAACGCGGTGCGCGACGCCGTGCTGGCGCGGCTCGACGCGCCGCTCGCCAGCGCCGAGGACAGCTATTTCTATCAGCTCGTGACGTTCCACGAGGACATGCACAACGAGGCCTTCGCCTATTCGCGCCAGACCCTCGGCTATCCCGCGCCGCGCTTCGGGCGCTGGGCCGAGCCGGCTGTGGCCGCCGGGTCGTGGCCGGGCGACGTCGCGGTCCCCGGCGGACGCTTCGTGCTGGGCGCGACGCCCGATGCGCCGTTCTTGTTCGACAACGAGAAGTGGGGACACGCGCACGACGTCGCGCCGTTCCGCATCGCGCGCGCGCCGGTGACCAACCAGGAGTTCGCCGCCTTCGTCGACGACGACGGCTACGCGCGCGCCGATCTGTGGTCACGAGAAGGTTGGGCCTGGCGCACCCGCGTGGCGGCGCGCCATCCGGTCTACTGGGTCGGCGATCGCGGCGCCTGGCGCGTGCGGCGTTACGATCGCGTCGTCGATCTCGCGCCGCACCAGCCGGTTATCCACGTCGCGTGGCACGAGGCCCAGGCGTTCTGCCGGTGGGCGGGGCGGCGGCTGCCGAGCGAGCTCGAGTGGGAGGTCGCTTCGGTCGGCGTGCCGGCGCCAGGCGGCCGCACCCTGGCGCCGGCCAAGCGCCGGTTTCCGTGGGGCGATGCGCCGCCCGACGCGATGCGCGCCCAGCTCGACGGCGCGGCGGGCGGCTGCGTCGACGTCGCCGCGCTGCCGGCCGGCGACAGCGCCTTCGGCTGCCGCCAGATGCTCGGCAACGTCTGGGAATGGACGGCGAGCGACTTCGTGCCCTATCCGGGGTTCTCGGCCGATCCCTACGCCGACTATTCCGTGCCGTGGTTCGGCACGCGCAAGGTGCTGCGCGGCGGCTGCTGGGCGACACGGGCGCGTCTGGTCACGCCGGTCTACCGCAATTTCTTCACGCCGGATCGGCGCGACGTGTTCGCCGGCTTCCGCACCTGCGCGCTTTGAGACGCGTCGGCTAGCAGGTCTCGCGGTCGTCGGCGAGCGGCGGGCGCGCCGGCGCCGCGAGCCAGGGTGACCAGAACGCCAGCGGGTTGAAGGCTTCCAGCCAGCGCGCCCAGAACACGAACGGGTTGGTCGCCTCGAGCAGCCGTTCGAATGCCTCGAGCGCGGGCACCGGGCGCACGGAGACGGCGATCATCTCGGCGTCGCCGCGCCAGGGCCGGCGGCGCAGCACCTCGACGTCGAGATTGAACAGACGCGCGGTGGCGCGCGTCTCCTCGTAGTCGTTCACGATCGTCGCCTAGCGGCGCCGCCGTGCCGGCCGCTTCGCGCGCGCGCGCTTCGCGGCGGCGCGCGCGGGCTTGGCGCTGCGCTTGACCTTCGGCTTGGCGCTGCGCTTCGCCTTCAGCTTGGCGCTGTGCTTGGCTTTCGGCTTGGCGGCCTTCTTGGTCTTGGCGCGCACTTTCTTGGCGCGGCGCGCCGCCTTGGCGCGCGGCAGGCGCGGCGCCGCGGCACCGCGCGTTCCGGCAGCGAGCCGCGCCGCGTAGGCGCTCCGCAGCATGCTGTCGACGCCCGCGGGCGCGGCGCCGACCGCTTCGGTCGCGTTGTCGTCGAGGCGCGCGAGGTAGGCGCCGCGCAGCGCGACGCCGCTCGCGGCGGCGTCGGAGAGACCGCCGGCGGCGCTCGAGGCAGCCGATGCGCGCGCGAGGAACGCGCTGCGGATCGGGTTGGGTTCGGCGACCGGCGCTTCCGGCGTCGTCTCGTGCGTGTCGTCGGTGGTGTCAACGCTCATCGACATGGGGTCATCCTTGTTCGCGAAGCCGCGATGATCCGGAAGGGGCCTATGCGTGCCCATTCCGGGGCATCGGCGTCAAGTGAAGAATCGGTGGAACGGCGCGCGCCGCGCGCCGAGCCGTCAAGCCTCGGCCAACCGGCGGATCTCGCACAGGTACGAGCGATGCGGCACCGAGCCGCTGATCGGATCGATGTGGTCGTGGCCGATCGCGCGGTTGTAGTTGGCGCCGTCCGGCGCGAACGGATCGTAGCCCGGCAGCCCGAGCTCGGCGCAGCCCTGCCACCAACCGTACTGCGCGGCGACGACGCGCTCGTCGAGGCTCGCCTGCAGCCGTGCGCGGGCGCGCACCGTGCCGTGCGGCGTCGCGAGCTCGACCCAATCGCCCTCGGCGATGCGCCGCGCCGCCGCGGCACGCGGGTTCAGCTCGACGATCGGATCGCGCACGAGGCGGCGCAGCGCCGCGACGTTGCGGTGCTGGCTGTGGCAGAACTGCGGCGTCTTCGCCGACGTGAGCACGAGCGGGAAGCGCGCCGCGAGATCCGGCCGGCTGACCGGTCCGATCGCCGGCTCGACGAAGGCGGGCAACGGCGCCTGGCCGTGCTCCAGCAGGCGCTGGCTGTAGATCTCGAGCTTGCGCGTCGGCGTGGCGAAGCCGTCGCTCGCGTACTTGCGCGCGCGCCCTTGGAGCTTCACGCGCACGCCGCGCGGCGTCGCGCGCAGGGTCTCGAGCGTGACGCCGCTCGGTGCCAACAGGTGGCGATAGCCGGCGTCGACGTCGCCGTCCCAGAAATGGTTGCCGAGGCCGAGCCGGCGCGCGAGCGCGAACACGATGTCGACGTCGCTGCGCGCCTCGCCGCGCGGCGCCACCATGGCGGGCCTGAGCTGCACCCACTCCTGGCCGGCCTGCGACACGTCGAACCCGACGCGCAGGCCTTCGCGCTCCCACGCGCTGGCGACCGGCAGCACGATGTCGGCGAACGCCGCCGTCGGCGTCATGAAGAGGTCGGCCTGGACGTGGAACTCGAGCGCCTGCAGCGCTGCCTTGGCGCGATCGGCGTCGGCGTGCGAGACCGCCAGGTTGGCGCCGAACGCGACCAGGCCGCGCACCGCGTAGGGTCGTCGCTCGATCACCGCGCGCCAAAGATCGTCGGACGTGATCCAGCCCGAGGCCGGCGGTCCGAGCGGCCGTGCGGCGAGCCCGAGCGCCTTCGCGGCCAGATGCGGCGGCATCAGCTCGGCGCCTTCGACGTCGTTGGTCGGCACCAGCGCCGGTTGGAGATTGCCGCCCGGCGCATCGAAGCTGCCGGTCAGCGCCATGACGAGCGCGATCGCGCGATCGGTCTGGGTCGCGTTGGTGTGCTGGCCGACGCCGGACCAGGCGTGATAGCTGACCGGCCGGTGCTGCCACAGGAGGCGCGCCGCCTCGACCACGTCGGCGGCCGGTATGCCGGTTGCCTGCTCGACCCGCTCGGGCGGCCATTCGGCGACCAGCGCGGCGTAGCGGGCGAATGCCGTGCGGCATGGGACGCCGGCGACGGTGTCGGCCCCGTCGAGCGCGGGTGCGGCATGCTCATCGAGGTAAGCGCCACGCACGGCGTCGTACGCGATCGGCTGCGCGCGCCGTTCGTCCCACGCGACGAGATGCGCCGGATGGCCGGGCAGGCCGAGCTCGCCGGCGGTGACGAAACGGCCGGTATCGTCGCGCACCAGCAGCGGCCCGTTGGTCCAGTCGCGTGCGAACGCGCGGTCGTACCAGCCGCGCGCCAGCATGACGGACGCGATGCCGAGCGCCAGCGCGCCGTCGCTGCCGGGGCGCACGCGCAGATGCAAATCGGCCTTGACCGCGAGCCCGACCCGACGCGGATCGACGACGATCAGCTTGGCGCCGCGCTCGCGCGCCGCCGCCGCCTCGACCGCCCGGGCCAGCCAGCCGGTCGACGGATTGTGGCCCCAGAACACGATGCAGCCGCTGTTGGCGAGATCCGGCAAACCGATCGGCGCGCCGGTGGTGAAGCGGTGCGCGTGGTCCTTGTGCCAGTTGCAGATCTCGGTGGCGTAGCAGTTGTTGGGGCTGCCGAAGGCGTGGATCAGCCGGTCGATCCACGGCCCGGCGTCGGAGATCGCGGTCGCGCTCGGCGTCGTCACCGCGAAGGCGACCGCCTCGGGTCCGGCCTCGCCGGCGATCCGCTTCAGCGCCGCCGCGGTCGCGTCGAGCGCCTGGTCCCACGAGATCGGTTGCCAGCCGGGGTCGGGGTCGGTCTTGGGTCGCGTGCGCTTGAGCGGGGTGAGGATGCGCTCGGGGTGGTCGATCAGCGCCGGCGACGCGCGGCCCTTGGCGCACAGCGCGCTGCCGGTCGGGTGGCCGGGATCGGGCACGATCTCGAGCAGCCGATCGATGCCGTCGGCGCCGCGCGCGACGCGCCCGATGCAACCGCAGCGCGACCGGCACAGCGCGCAATAGCCGGCGATTTCCCTGACCGTGTCCGCGTGCGCCATGGTGGCGATGGTAGAGAATTCCGCGGCGTTGCGCGAGCGCCGCGGACCGGCGCCTGGACGGGGCCGCGGAGAGGCTTGCATCGGAGCGGGCTTTGGGGGTCTGCTCTGGCGTGACAACGCACGGGGCGCCACGCGCGCACGGCGAAAACACGAGGGGGAAACATGGCTCGGATCACGCGGCGCAAGCTTTTGAAATTGACGGGTGCGGGGGCGGTCGCGGCCGGCGGCGGCATGGCCGGCATCCTGGCGAGCGGGCGCGCGCCTGCGTTCGCGCAGCAGACCGCGCTGCACTGGCTGCGCTGGGTCGATTTCGTGCCGGCGTCCGATCAGGTGCTGAAGGGCGAGTTCACCGCCGCGTGCGAGAAGGAGCTCGGCATCAAGCTCAATATCGAGACCATCAACGGCAACGATCTGCAGGCGCGCACCACCGCGTCGATCCAGTCGGCCACCGGTCCCGACATCATCTGCGCGCTCAACAACTGGCCGCAGCTCTACGCCGACAGCGTGGTCGACGTCGGCGAGATCGCCGAGGCCTTGGGCAAGGCGCAGGACGGCTACTACGACGAGCTCAAGATGGTGGCCAACAGCGGCAGCCGGTGGCTCGGCGTGCCGTGGACGATCGTCGGCGGCCTGATCGCCTACCGCAAGTCGTGGTTCGACGAGGTCGGCGCAACGACGTTCCCGACCACCTGGGAGGAATATCGCACGGTCGGCAAGAAGCTGAAGGCCAACGGCCATCCGATCGGCCAGACCCTCGGCCACACGTTCGGCGACGCGCCGACCTTCGCCTATCCCTACCTATGGTCGTGGGGCGGCAAGGAGGTCGAGGCCGACGGCAAGACGGTGGCGCTCGACAGCAAGGCGACCGTCGAGTCGGTGAAGTTCATGACCGGGTTCTGGAAGGATGCGCACGACGAAGGCGCGCTCGCCTGGGACGACACCAACAACAACCGTGCCTTCCTGTCGGGCACGATCGCGGCGACCCTGAACGGCGCGTCGATCTATATCGAGGCGTCGCGCAAGCCCGACAGCTACCAGACCGACAAGGGCACGCCGATGAAGGACGACATCCGGCATGCGCCGCTGCCGCGCGGCCCGGCGGGGCAGTTCAGCTACCACGCGCCGTTCACCAACATGCTGATGAAGTATTCGAAGAATCAGGATGCGGCGAAGAAGTTCCTCGCCTGGGTCGGCCAGAGCAAGGCCTACGAGCAGTGGTGGATCTCCCAGAAGGGCTTCTCGATCGGCGCCACCAAGGCGTGGAAGAAGCACAAGGTATGGGATCAGGACCCCATCATGCTGCCGTTCCGCGACGCCGCCGACAACGCGAAGTTCCCGGGCTATCCGGGGCCGGCGAGCGCCAAGGCCGCCGAGGTGATCTCGAAGTACATCGTCATCGACATGTACGCCAAGGCGGTGCAGGGCATGCCGGCCGAGGACGCCGTGAAGTGGGCGCACGGCGAGATCGCCAAGGTCTACGCCTGACGGCAGCGGCGCCGGGTCGCCGCGCGGCGCTCAGCCGCCGGCGGCGCGCTCGGCGCGCAGCTTGGTGATGCGGTCGGGGCGGTCGAGGCCGACCCCGACCAGCCCGCCGAACAGCTCGGCGAGCTTGGCGCGATCGGCTTCGGGCAAGGGCGGCGCGAGCAGCGAGGCCAGATTGGTCTCGAGATGGTCGCGGTCGCCGGTGCCGAACAGCACGACGTCGACGCCGGGCTCGTGGCGCGCGAACCGGTAGGCGGCGTCCTGCAGGCTCGCCGCGCCGCCCGCGTGGATCAGGAAATCGAGCGGCGCCGGGCGCTCGGCGAGCCAGGCCGGCACCTCGCCGGCAGCCGCCAGCTGGCGCATCGTATCGACGAGCAGCGGGTGCTGCGCGAAGATCTTGCGCACCGCGAACATCAGGAGCGTGCCGACCCGGTGCTGCAAGGTCAGCGGGAAGACGGCGCGGCGCGCGTTCTGGTGCATCATGTGGAACGACACCATCGCAACGTCCCACACGCCATCGACCGCGGCGCGCTGGAGCATCTTGTGCTCGGGGTCGCCCGGCGCGGTCTCCGTGATGCCGAGAAAGCGCAGCTTGCCCTTCGCCTTCTCCTTGAGGAGCGCCGGCGCGACCTGATCGAGCGCGCGCTGGTACTCGCCCGGCGGCACGCCGTGGAGCTGGAACACATCGACATGGTCGACGTCGAGGGTGCGCAGCGAGCTCTCCAGGCTCTCGACCACGCGCCGGGCGGGATCGTCGCCCGCCGGCACCAGCGCCTTGGTGCAGATCACCACGCGGTCGCGCGGCGCCGCCTTGATCGCGCGGCCGACCACCGCCTCGGTGCCGTAGGCCGCCGCGGTGTCGAACAGGGTGACGCCGAGCTCGAGCGCGCGCCGGACGATCATCTCGGCGTTGGCCGCGTCCTTGCCGGTGCCGAGCCCGAGCCGCGAGAAGCCGCCGCAGCCGAGCCCGGCGACGCTGACCTCGAGCCCGGTGCGGCCGAGCGTGGTGTATTCCATGTCGCGACTCCGCCGCCTCGACGCCGCCCGGATGCTTCGCCCGACGGCCTGCCGACCATGACGAATGCGCGGCCGGGCGGCAAGCCGCGCCGACGGCCCGTCACGCCGGCGCCCCGCCGACCGCCGTGACAGTCTAGCCCCCTAGCCCTGGTCGGCGCGCCCGGTTATAGAGACGCGCGGGAGGGGTGAGCCGCGTACCGGACGTGCCGACCCGGTTGGTTTGCCGACGTTCGTAAGGCTGGGGGAGGCATGTCGTTGCTGCTGGCGCTGTGCGCCGTGATCGACAAGATCAACGAAAAGATCGGGATCTTCGCGAACTGGATGGTCGTGCTCTCGTGCATCGTCAGCGCGGGCAACGCCATGGTGCGCTACGCCTACGACGCGAGCTCGAACGCCTGGCTCGAAGTCCAGTGGTACATGTTCGCGATCATCGTGATGCTCGGCGCGTCCTACACGCTGAAGCGCAACGAGCACGTCCGGGTCGACATCATCTACATGCTCCTGTCGCGGCGCGGCCAGCTGTGGATCGACATCCTTGGCACGCTGATCTTCCTCCTGCCGGCCTGCATCATCCTCGCCTGGCTCAGCTGGCCGTTCTTCGCGCAGTCCTATGCCGTGCTCGAGCAGTCGGGCAACGCCGGCGGGCTGGTGCGCTGGCCGATCAAGCTCGTGATGCCGGTCGGCTTCGCGCTGGTCGCGCTGCAGGGCGTCTCGGAGCTGATCAAGCGCATCGCCTTCCTGAACGGCATCCCGGTCGAGAGTCTCGAGGCGCACTACGAGCGGCCGACCCAGTGAGGCCGCGGCGATGGTGATTCCTCTCGAGTACTTCCCGCCCGTGATGTTCGGCGGGCTGGTCGTCTTCATGATCATCGGCTACCCGGTCGCCTTCTCGCTCGCCGCGGTCGGGCTCTCCTTCGGCTTCCTCGCGATCGACTTCGGCTACTTCACCTGGCCGTTCCTCCAGGCGATCCCGGGCCGCGTGTTCGGCAGCATCCTGTCGAACGAGCTCCTGCTCGCGATCCCGTTCTTCACGTTCATGGGCGCGGTGCTGGAGAAGTGCGGGCTGGCCGAGGACATGCTCGAATCGATGGGTCAGCTGTTCGGCCCGGTGCGCGGCGGGCTCGGCTACTCGACCATCATCGTCGGCTTCATCCTGGGCGCGATCACCGGCACGGTGGCGGCGCAGGTGATCGCCATGGCGCTCATCACGCTGCCCGTGATGATGCGGCACCGCTACGACATGCGCTACGCGACCGGCGTGCTCGCGGCGTCCGGCACGATCACGCAGCTGGTGCCGCCGTCGCTCGTCCTGATCGTGCTCGCCGATCAGCTCGGCAAGTCGGTCGGCGACATGTATCTCGGCGCCTGGGGGCCGTCGCTGCTGCAGATCGCGCTGTTCGCGGCCTACACGCTCTATCTCAGCATCGCCAAGCCGCAGGCGGTGCCGGCGGTGCCGCGCACCCTGAAGGGCACGCCGCTGCTGATCAAGTGCGCCTGGGGCATCATTCCGTCGGCGGTGCTGATCTTCCTCGTGCTCGGCACGATCATGATGGGGCTCGCGACGCCGACCGAGGCGGGCGCGATGGGCACGGTCGGCGCGGTCGTGCTCGCGGTGGTGCGCAACGCCCCGCTCACGCGGTTCGACAAGGCGATGTTCTGGGGCGGCTGCGCCGCCGCGGTCGTCGGCACGACGATCGGCTTCTGGGCCTTCGGATCGCCGTTGTTCCGCGCGGTCTTCACCGTGATGTTCGCCGCGATCGTCTGGCTGTGCTGGCGCGCCTGGCAGCACAGGGCGCTGCGCACGCTGATCGTCCAGGCGTTCGAGACGACCATGCGGATCACCGCGATGGTCGCCTTCATCCTGGTCGGCGCCACCTGCTTCTCGATCACCTTCCAGGGCGTCGACGGCAGCCGGTGGGTCGAGAGCATGCTGACGTCGCTGCCGGGCGGCGTCTGGGGCTTCCTGGTCGTCGTCAACCTGTTCGTGTTCTTCCTGGCGTTCTTCCACGATTTCTTCGAGATCGCCTTCATCATCGTGCCGATGCTGGCGCCGGTGGCGCAGAAGATGCTGGCGCCCGTGGTCGGCGCCGACGCCGCGCTGATCTGGTTCGGCGTCATGCTGTGCGTGAACATGCAGACTTCGTTCATGCACCCGCCGTTCGGCTTCGCGCTGTTCTATCTGCGCTCGATCGCGCCCAAGGAGGTCAAGAGCACGGACATCTACTGGGGCTCGATCCCGTGGGTGCTGCTCCAGATGGTGATGGTCCTGATCGTGATCGCGGTGCCTTATTCGGTGACCGTGTTCCTCGATGCGCCGTCGACCGTCGATCCGACCAAGATCCACATCGAGGTGCCGCAGCAGCCCGACGAGGACAACGGTCCGCCGGTGTTCGGCAAATAGTGGGAATAGCCGGAGGCTGCGGCGGCGCTGGTCAAGCCGTCGCGGGCGCATAGACTGGCCAGCGGAGGAAGGCAATGCGCCAGGCCTGGGTCGCCCTGCTGCTCATCGGGATGCTGGCCGCGTGCGGCCGGCACGAGCCGCCGTCGCCGTCGCCCGACGCGGCGCTCGCGGCGTTGCGCGACGAGGCCGCGCGTGACAGCGCTTCGGTCGCGCCGGCTTCGCCGCGGCTCGGCGGCCGCGCCCTGATCGCGCTGCCCGATCGCGCCCTGATCGAGGCCAACGGCATCCGGCGCCCGGCCGGCAAGCCGGCGGCTCCCGAAACCGTCGCCTTCATGGTCGACGTGTTGCAGATCGGCGTGATCGCCAACGTCGAGGCGCTGCGGCGCGCCCACGTCTTCGACAGCGTCACGGTGGTGGGCGACGCCGACCCGGCGGCGGTGCCGGCCGGCGACAACGACTTCAAGATCTGGCTGCTCGCCGAGTCGCCGGACGTGTGGCGCTGGTACGTGGCGCGCGCCGGCAATCCCGCGCGCGCGCAGGTCGCCTTCGACCTCGTGCCCGACAAGGTCCAGCGGCTGAATGCGTTCAACGCCGCCGTCGTGCAGGCGGCCGCCAGCCTGGGCGCCCGCGCGCTGCCCGCGCGCTGAGCGGCTCGCGCCCAATCGGATCATCGTCGAGACGCCACAGCCGGTATCGGGATCCGTCACGTCGAGATTGCGAAACCGCGGTAACGCCCGATTGCTCAGGCGCGAAGCGCCGCTTCTGTCACGCGCATGTCACGGCGTTTTGGTAGGAAATCCCCGTCATCGTCGTGACGGGGCGCGGGGGCCATGGCGGAACGCACCTACAACGTCCTCTTCATCTGCACCGGCAATTCGGCGCGCAGCATCATGGCGGAGGCCCTGCTCAACCATTGGGGCAAAGGCCGCCTGCGCGGCTTCAGCGCGGGCACCGCGCCCCGGGGCGAGGTGCACCCGTTGACCGTGAAGCTGTTGCGGTCGCTCGATTTGGCAACCCCCGAAGGCATGCGGAGCAAGAGCTGGGACGAGTTCGCGCGCGCCGACGCGCCGCGGATGGACTTCGTGTTCATGGTCTGCGACCAGGCCGCCGCGGCGCCCCGCCCGAACTGGCCGGGCAATCCCGTCACGGCCCACTGGGGCATCCCGGATCCCGCCGCCGTGACCGGCAGCGAGGAGGCCCAATGGGCGGCGTTCCGCCGCGCCTTCTGGGAGCTCGAGACCCGCGTCAAGCTGTTCGCCAGCCTGCCGATCGCCGGCCTCGACCGCCTGACCCTGCAGCATCGTCTCGCCGACATCGGCGTCTCCGCCGCGCAGCCGACCGAAGCGAGCTGAGCCGCCGCCCGGCAGTCACGCGGGCGCCGCGTCGCCGTCCGCGAGCCACGGCGCGTCATTCGCGCGCGGGAGCGGCTCCGCGCGCTCCCGCGTTGTCGTCGCAGCACGCCATCGAGACCCTCTCGGTTTGGAGGCCCTATGCGACGTTTCCTCCTCATCACGGCGTCGGCGCTCGCGGTCGCGAGCGGCGGCGCATGCTTCGCCCAAGGCAGCACGGATACCGCGCAGGCCGCCACCGGCCCCACGGCGAACGCGGTGCGGTTCGCCCAGGAGGCCCTGCAGGATCGCGGCTACTACGACGGTCGGATCACCGGCGTCGTCGGACCGCGGACCAGGCGCGCCATCGAGCGCTTTCAGCAGCGCAACCACCTGCCGGTGACCGCGGCGCTCGATCGGACCACGCTCGACGGTCTGGGCGCCGGCGCCATCGTGAGCCGCGGCGAGCTGTCCGGCCCGTCGTACGGCTCGTCGGGCAGCGCGACGCCGGACACCGGAAGCGGTGCCGACTAGGCGCGCCGGCTAGAGCGCCGCGTAGTCGATCGGAGCGTGGCGGTCGAGCGTGCGGCCGACCGGCGCCATCGCGTACTTGAGACCGTTGGCGCAGTTGAACAGCACGACGCGATCGCGCGGCCCGACCAGGCCGCGCGTCAGCGCCTGGCGATAGGCGACCAGGGTCGCGGCGCCCTCGGGGCACACGTGGATGCCGTCCTGCCGGGCGAGCTCGGCGCGCGCCGGCTCGACGTCGGCGTCGTCGAATGCGATCGCGAAGCCGCCGGTCGCGCGCAGCGCGCGCAGGATCAGGAAGTCGCCGAGCGTCTGCGGCACCCGCACGCCGGGCACGTCGGTGTGCGGGTTCGGCCACGGCTCGGCGACGTCGGCGCCCTGCTCGAAGGCGCGCACGATCGGCGCGCAGGTGCGCGACTGCACGGCGACCAGGCGCGGCCGCTTGGATCCGATCCAGCCGATCGCCTCGAGCTCGTCGAACGCCTTCCACATGCCGATCAGGCCGGTGCCGCCGCCGGTCGGGTAGAAGATCGCGTCGGGCAGATCCCAGCCGAACTGCTCGGCGAGCTCGAGCCCCATCGTCTTCTTGCCTTCGACGCGATAGGGCTCCTTCAAGGTCGAGACGTCGAACCAGCCGCGCGCACTCTTGCCGCCCTGCAGGATCGGCGCGAGCTCGGTGATGATGCCGTTGACGCGCCAGACATGGCGGGTGAACAGCGCGCTCTCCGCGACCGTGACGGCCGGCGCATCGTCGGGGCAGAACACGAAGGTCTCGATGCCGGCGCGCGCGCCGTAGGCGGCGAGCGCGGCGCCGGCGTTGCCCGCGGTCGGCATGGCGAGGCGCTCGAGCCCGAATCCCTTGGCCATCGAGACCGCGACCGCGAGACCGCGCGCCTTGAACGAGCCGGTCGGCAGCCGGCCCTCGTCCTTGACGTAGAGCGGGCCGCCGCCGAGCGCCGCTGCCATGCGCGGCGCGGCGATCAGCGGCGTCATGGTCTCGCCGAGCGACACGATGTCGGCGGCGCGCCGGATCGGCAGGAACTCGCGGTAGCGCCACATGTCGGGCGGCCGGGCCGCGAGGTCGGCTTTGGTGACGGCGCGCGCGAGCGCCGCGAGGTCGTAGCGCACCAGGAGGGGCTTGCCGGCCGCCGACAGGCCGCTCACCCGGTCGGCCGGCTGGCGCGCGCCGGTCAGCGCGCATTCGAGATGACTGACGAAGTGCGCCGTCCGCTCCGCCATCCGCACATCCCCCGTCCGCATCCCGCCCGGCCGCGGGCCAGCATAGCGGGTCCCCAGGCGATGCGCTGCGGTTCGGGCGTGCCGGCGCTTCCCGTCGGCGCCGAGCGTCGGCGGCGGCGATCTATTTCATCGCGCTCAGCTCGGCGCCGGCCGCCGCGATCTTGACGGCGTTGACGAACGCGCCGCCGAACACCGCGCGGCCGCCGTAATCGACCGCCGGGATGCCGCGCACGTCGGCGAGTCCCATCAGCTGGCCGATCACGAGACGCTCGGCCGTGCTGCTCGCCGCACCCTGGACGACCAGCCCGACCAGCGCGCCGCGCGCGTCCGTCGGGCCGAGCAGGAACAAGGGCGAGCCGGCGGCGCCGAGCGAGCCGCGGCAGGTGTGGTCGATGCGTAAGTCCTGCAGGTGGGTGGCGCGGCAGGGCACGTCCTCGGTGACGAAGCGTCCGCTCTCGACGTCGACCGAATAGCCGACCGAGGCCAGCGGACGGTCGCGCAGCTGGTCGAGCTTGAGGTCGCCGGCGAGCGTCAGCGGCGCGATGCCGGTCGGCTGGTCGGTCGCCAGGATCGCCCAGTCGTCGGCGACCGGCTCGACCGACAGGCGCGGATCGCCGGTCGGCTTCCAGCCGCCGGTGACCACGACGTGCGCGTCGAACGCCGGCGTGTGCGCGCCGGCGCGATAGCCGGGCCGGAACGCGAAGCGTGCCTGGCTCGGCTTGCCGTCGCGATCGAGCACGCAGTGCGCGGCGGTGACGACGACGCGATCGCTGCCGACGAGGAACGCGGTGCAGCGCGACGCGGTGCCGGTCAGGAGGCCGATCGCCGCCAGGGTCGGATCGCTCGCCTGGGTCGCGGCCTGGGTCGGCGGCTTGCCCTGCGGTTGGCGCTGGTCGATCTCGCTTTCTTCGCCGCGCACCGTGGGCGCGAGCATGCCGAGCGCGATCACGATCGCGACGATGAGCCAGATCCGGTTGGTCGTCATGGCCGCCACCTCATCGACTCCGAGATCAGGCGCGCGACGTTGCGCGCCTCGTCGCCCGCGTCGGGCTTCTGCGCCAGGCACAGCACCGCGTAGGTCTTGTCGAGCCGGCTCGCGAGCTCGAGCCGGCCGGGCAGCGGCGCGCTCGCCGTCGGCACCGCGAAATCGACCTCGACCGTGCGCTGCAGGCCCATGCGGTCCTCGCGGCCGTTGACGTCGAGCAGCACGCCGTTCGGGCGCCGGCCGCGCACCACGTCCTCCTTGGCGACCGCGTCGACATAGGTGCGGATCGGTGCCGGTCCGTCGCTGCGCCGGATCGCGCACACGGCGTCGCCGCTGGCCGAGCGCGCATCGACGCCGTCGGGGCTGTCGAGCGCCGGCGGGTCGATCGTCCAGCCGGTCGGCAGGCGGGTGTAGGCGGCATCGCCGTAGAGCCCCGTCAGCGCGGTGCCGTCGGTGCTGGCGCCGAGTCGGAACGGCAGCTCGAACAGGCGCGCGAAGTCGCGGTCGGCGAAGGCCGGGCAATTGAGCGCCTTGCTCTGATCGAGCGCCACGCGGCCGAGCGGCGTGAACTCGGAGCCGGCTTGGTCATAAGCGCGCCGGATCGCCGCGCAGGCGTGGTCGCCGAGCTGCAGCCGGTTCATCGCCGTCGCCAGGTCGAGATAGCCGGCCGCACGGTCTTGCGGGCCGTCGGCGTGCGCGATCGCCTTCAGGTAATCATCCACCGCGTCGGCGGCGTGGCCCTGCATCAGCCGGGCGCGGGCGCGATCGGACAGCACGCGCCCGACCATTGGATCCGTGCTGTCGGGGCCGAGCGTGTCGAGCAGCTGGGTGGCGGTCTTGTCCGCCGCCGCGTACTGGCCGGCGTCGACCTGCTGATCGAGCGTCGTGAAGGCCTTGGCGGTGTCGGACTCGCCGGCCGCGCGGGCAGCGTCGGGCCCGCCCACCAGCCCGACGATCAGCCCGCCAATCAGCCCAAGACACGCCGGCGCGGCCGCGCCGGCCAGCCATCGCGTTGCTGTCCGCATCGAGCCCTCCCCGAAACCCACACGGGGATAACGCTCGACCGGCCCGTGCGGATTTGCCGCCGGTTCGGCGCCACGTTTTGTCACAGGGTTTGGCGATGGGGCCGGGCGGCCCGACACCGTCAGACGATGGCGAGCTCGGTCAAGGGCGCGTTGGCGGCGATGCGCTCGAACCCGAGCGGCGCGAGGTCGAGGCTCATATAGCGGCCGTGGACGATCAGCTCGGCGACCGCGCGGCCGACCGCCGGCGACTGCTGGATGCCGTGGCCGGAGAAGCCGTTGGCGAAGATCAGGTTCGCGAGCCGCGGGTGGCGCCCGACGATGCCGTTCTGATCGAGCGTGTTGTACTCGTAGTAGCCGGCCCACGCGCTCACCGGCTTGACGGCCTCGAAAGCCGGAACGCGCGCCGCCAGCGCCGGCCACACGACGTCGTCGAACTCGGCGTGCTGGACGTCGAGCGGTGCGTCGTCGGGGTCGCGCCAGGACGGTGGCGACACGCCGCAGATGTAGTGTGTGCCTTCGGGGCGCACCCAGACGCCGCCCGGGTCGATCGTCAGTGGCACGTCGG
>DATJNS010000242.1:0-5292 GCA_035507915.1 Candidatus Sulfotelmatobacter sp. | reverse complement strand
GTTTCCATCATCCCCTTCAGACGGTCCGACCCGAAGATGCGCATCAGGTCGTCCTCGAGGGACAGGAAGAACCGGCTCATGCCGGGGTCGCCTTGGCGGCCGGAGCGGCCGCGGAGCTGGTTGTCGACGCGCCGGCTCTCGTGCCGCTCAGTCCCCAGGATGAAGAGGCCCCCGAGCGACACCACTTCGTCGTGCTCCGCCTTGCACTCCTCCTTGTGCTGTTCGAGCGTCTTTTGGAAGCGCGCTTCGTAGTCTTTGAGCGACGCCGCGTGCAGCGCGGGATCGACAGTGAGCCCTTCGATCGCGGCGGTCCGGCGCGCGCTCTCGGCCTCGTCCGTGACGCCCTCGAGCTCGCGTCGCACCCGCATCTCGAGATTGCCGCCGAGCTGGATGTCGGTGCCGCGGCCGGCCATGTTGGTCGCGATGGTGACCGCGCCCGGCCGGCCGGCCTGGGCGATGATGTAGGCCTCCTGCTCGTGGTAGCGCGCGTTCAGCACCTGGTGCGGAACCTTGCGCTTCTTCAGGAGCTCGGACAGGTGCTCGGATTTCTCGATCGACACCGTGCCGACCAGCACCGGCTGCTGGCGCTTCCGGCATTCCTCGATCAGCGTGATGATCGACTCGTATTTCTCTCGCGCCGTGCGGTAGACCTCGTCGTCCTGATCGTCGCGGCATACCGGCATGTTGGTCGGGATCTCGGCGACGTCGAGCTTGTAGATCTCGCCGAACTCCGCGGCCTCGGTCGCGGCGGTGCCCGTCATGCCCGCGAGCTTGGGATAGAGGCGGAAATAATTCTGAAACGTGATCGATGCCAGCGTCTGGTTCTCCTGCTGGATCGTCACCGCCTCCTTGGCTTCGAGCGCCTGATGCAGGCCTTCCGAATAGCGCCGCCCCTCCATCATGCGCCCGGTGAACTCGTCGATGATGATGACCTTGTCATCCTTGACGATGTAGTCGACGTCGCGTGTGAACAGCTTGTGGGCGCGCAGCGCCTGGTTGACGTGATGCAGCTCGTTGATGTTGTGAATGTCGTAGAGATGGCCCTGGGTCAGCAGGCCGGCTTCGCGCAGAATCCCGTCGATCTTCTCCTGACCGAGCTCGGTCAGGTTCACGGTACGCTGCTTCTCGTCCTTCTCGTAATCCTCGGCCGCCAGCTTGGGGATCAGCTTGTCGACCGCGATGTAGAGCGCCGAGCTGTCCTCGGCAGGGCCGGAGATGATCAGAGGCGTGCGCGCCTCGTCGATCAGGATCGAGTCGACCTCGTCGACGATCGCAAAATTGAAGGGCCGCTGGACCATGTCGTCCAGCCGGAACTTCATGTTGTCGCGCAGATAGTCGAAGCCGAACTCGTTGTTGGTGCCGTAGGTGACGTCCGCGGCATAGGATTCGCGCCGCTGGTCGTCGGTCAGCCCGTGAACGATGCACCCGACGGTGAGCCCCAGGCGCTTGTAGATGCGGCCCATCCATTCGGAATCGCGGCGGGCCAGGTAGTCGTTCACCGTGACGACGTGGACGCCCTTGCCGGCGAGCGCATTGAGATAGACGGCCAGCGTCGCCACCAGGGTCTTGCCTTCGCCGGTCTTCATCTCGGCGATCATGCCCCGATGGAGGACCATGCCGCCCATCAGCTGCACGTCGAAATGGCGCTGGCCGAGCGCGCGCTTGCCGGCTTCGCGCACGGTCGCGAACGCCTCGGCCAGAATGTCGTCGAGCTCTTCGCCATCGGCCAGCCGCTGGCGGAACGCCTGCGTGCGCGCCTGCAGCGCCTCGTCACTCAGCCTCTCGATCTCCGGTTCGAGCGCATTGATCGCCGCGACGTCCTTGCCCAGGCTCTTGACCAGCCGGTCATTGGCGCTGCCAAAAATTCGCCGGGCGATGACGCCTAACATCGAGACCTCGGAACCGGAAAACGGGGGAAAAGCCCAGTCGACGGGGCAGATGAGACATAAGAGGCCGCGCCAGCGCTGTCAACGCGACGCGCCGCCCCGCGGTTGCCCGATCGATGGCGCTCGCCGATGCGGCATGGCTGCAACACCGCCCTGCGCAAACCGGCCCCTTGCGGGGTGGCATCCGACAGGCCGCGCCGGTAATCTGGCGCCCTTCTGCGGCGCTCCGCGCCGCCAGAGCCGCTGCTCTTGCGCCCGCATGGAGCGCCGGGAGCCTCGAAGCGGAAAGGATCTTGCGATGCCCTCATGGCCCGATCACTCGGAACGCGCCGCACGCCGGGCGCTCCGGCTCGCGCGGCGGGTCGCCCTCGCGGCGGCGATCCTCGCGCCGGCGGTCGGCGTCGGCGTGGCAACGGCCCAGACCGTCGGCGACACGCTCAAGGCGGACGCCGGCAAGACCGATCCCGTCGTGGCCCGGGTCAATGGCACGACGATTCACCGCTCGGACGTCCTGCAGACGCTCGGTGGGATGCCGCCGCAGGTCAAGGACATGCCGATGGCACAAGTCTACCCGCTGCTGCTCGAGCGCCTGATCGACAGCAAGCTGGTGGCCGCCGCCGGCCGCGCGCAGAAGCTTCAGGACGACCCCGAGATCAAGCGCAAGGTCGCCGACTACGAGGATCACGCGATCCAGGAGGCCTATCTCGGCCGGGCGATCAACCCGAAGCTGACCGATGCGGTGCTGCGCGAGAAGTACGACGCGTTCATCAAGGAGAATCCGCCGCAGGAGGAGGTGCGCGCGCGCCACATCCTCGTCGCGAGCGAGAAGGAAGCCCAGGAGGTGCTGGCCGAGCTCAAGAAGGGCGCCGACTTCGCGGCGGTCGCGCGCGCCAAGTCGACCGACGGCTCGGCGCGCGACGGCGGCGATCTCGGCTATTTCACGCGCGGCGACATGGTCGCCGAGTTCTCCGATGCGGCGTTCGCGATGAAGCCGGGCGAGGTCAGCACGACACCGGTCAAGAGCCAGTTCGGCTGGCACATCATCAAGGTCGAGGACCGGCGCGTCGCGCCGGCGCCGAACTTCGAGGAGACCAAGGACCAGCTGCGCAGCGAGCTGTCGCAGGCGATGGTCGGCGAGGTCGTCGACGGTCTGCGCACCAAGGCCAAGATCGAGCGCTTCGATCTCGATGGTAAGCCGTTGCCGCCGAAGCCCGAGAGCAAGCCGGAAACCAAGTAGGGCCCGCCCATGGAACTCAAACGCTCGCCGCTCGCGCCCACCTCGTTCCCGACGCTGCCCGAGATTCGCGGCGCGCGCCTGGCCGCCGGGGAATCCGGCGTGCGGTACAGCGGTCGCCCCGACCTCCTGGTCGTCGAGCTGCAGCCCGGCACGACGGTCGCGGGTACGCTGACGCGCTCGCAGGCGCCCTCGGCGCCGGTCGACTGGTGCCGGACCTGCCTGCCGCGCGGACGGGCGCGCGCGCTGGTGGTCAACTCCGGCAACGCCAACGCCTTCACGGGCACGCGCGGAGTCCAGTCGGTGCAACGCACCGTCGCGGCGGCCGCCCAGCTGTTCAACTGTGCCGACGACGAGGTCTATCTCGCCTCGACGGGCGTGATCGGCGAACCCCTGCCCGACGAGAAGATCACCGCGCTGTTGCCGGCCCTGGCGACATCGCTGCGCGGCGACGCGTGGCCCGAGGCGGCGCGCGCCATCATGACGACCGACACCTTCCCCAAGGTCGCGACGCGGACCGTCTCCATCGAGGGCACCCGGGTCACGATCAACGGCATCGCCAAGGGCTCCGGCATGATCGCACCCGACATGGCGACCATGCTGGCCTTCGTGTTCACCGACGCGGCGATCCCGGCCGAGGCGCTGCGATCGATGGTCGCCGCGTCGGTCGACCGGTCGTTCAACTGTACGACCGTCGACGGCGACACCTCGACCTCGGACACCGTGCTGGTGTGCGCGACCGGCGCGGCCGGTCACGGCGGCACCGGCGCGCTGCCCGGCTTCCGGCGCGCGCTCACCGACCTGATGGCCGACCTCGCCAAGCAGGTGGTGGCCGACGGTGAAGGCGCGGAGAAGTTCATCACCATCGAGGTGGCGGGCGCGGCGAGCAAGCGCGCGGCGCGCCGGATCGGCCTCGCGATCGCCAACTCGCCCCTGGTCAAGACGGCCATCGCCGGCGAGGACGCGAATTGGGGCCGCATCGTGATGGCGGTCGGCAAGTCGGGCGAGAAGGCCGACCGCGACCGGCTGGCGATCGGCATCGGCGGGGTGACGGTCGCGGAGAACGGCCAACGCGTCGAGGGCTTCGACGAGGCGCCGGTGGCGAGCCACATCAAGGGGCGCGACATCAAGATCGCCGTCGATGTCGGGGTCGGGCGGGGCAAGGCCACCGTGTGGACCTGCGATCTGACCCACCGTTACATCGACATCAACGCGGGCTATCGCTCCTGAGCGCCGTCGTCGGCAACCGGACGATCCTGGACTCGGCGCGGCTCGCGTTGCGCCCGCTCGCCGCCTCCGATCATGAAGCGGTCGAGGGCTTTTCGACCGAGTGGCGGCTGGCCGCCGATCCGCGTGACGCCAAGCCGCCCGGGCGCGGCGAATCGGTCGCCGACTGGCTGCGCGAGGTCGAGACCTCACGGGCGCGCGGCGAGTGCCTGACCTATGCGATCGAGCGCCGGCCCGAGCGCGAGTTCGTCGGCACGATCAGCCTGCGCTTCGCGGACGCCGAGCCGATCGGCGAGATCGGCTACTGGATCGGTCGCGCGTTCCAACGGCGCGGCTATGCGACCGAGGCGGTCGACTGCGTCCTGCGCTACGCCTTCGATGTCCTCAAGCTCGACGAGGTGCGCGCGGCGACCGCGGCGGGCAACCTGCCGTCGATCAACCTCTTGCGCAAGATCGGCATGACCGAGGGCGAGTGTCCGGACAGCGCGGCGCGCGACATCCGTGTCTGGTCGATGCGCCGGATGCGCCACATGACCGGAACCGCGCCGGTGGCTGCTCTGAGCACCGCGACCCGGCCAGCGGCAAAGTCGCATCCATGACCGTTCTGGTCGCCGCGGTCGCGTTGATCGATGGCGACGGACGCGTGCTGCTGGCACGCCGGCCGCCCGGCAAGGCGATGGCGGGGCTGTGGGAGTTTCCCGGCGGCAAGGTCAAGCCCGACGAGACGCCCGAGGCGGCGCTGATCCGCGAGCTCAAGGAGGAGCTCGGCATCGACGTCGCGGCGAGCTGCCTCGCGCCATTGACCTTCGCCTCGCATGGCTATCCCGACTTCCATCTCCTGATGCCGCTCTATGTGTGCCACAAGTGGCAGGGCACCGTCGCACCGCTCGAGGGCCAGACGCTCGCCTGGGTGCGGCCGAGCCGGCTGGGCGACTACGAGATGCC